>NZ_SZPX01000002.1 GCF_005217605.1 Sulfurimonas crateris
ACGGTTATATCTAAGTACATAAAAGTATGTATTTAAATGTGACTGTCTAGGTGGCTATAGAGAGAGGGAAACGCCTGGCCCCATTCCGAACCCAGAAGCTAAGCCTCTCATCGCTGATAATACTGCATCTTTCAGGTGTGGAAACGTAGGTCGCTGCCTAGTTGGTCATTTCTTCTACAATATAAATAATCAAAACAAAAGCATGAAAGCTTATTCAATAAACTAATTTACAATCTTTTTAAAATAAAATTTATATATAATCAGTCAATTACTTTCATAGGATTCTAATGATACTTAACAGTGAGTGGCATACTTTTTTAGAGGACGAGCTCTCAAAAGATTACTTTATAAAACTTCAGCGATTCATAGAGTCGGAGTACAGAACAAAAACAGTATTTCCAAAATATGAAAATATTTTTAGAGCTTTTAACCTGCTTCATCCGGATAATGTTAAAGTTATAATAATAGGGCAGGACCCATATCACGGTCATAATCAGGCAAACGGACTCGCTTTTTCAGTGTGTGATGAGTGTAAGATTCCCCCATCACTGGTCAATATCTTTAAAGAGCTGCAAGATGATCTACATTGTTCTATGCCTGTAAACGGCAATCTGACTAAGTGGGCGGAGCAGGGTGTCTTGCTTATCAATAGTGTTCTTACTGTTGTAGAGGCTAACCCCAACTCGCATAAAAACATGGGGTGGGAGATATTTACCGACTCGGTTATAAATAAACTCTCTTTAAGATATGAGGGCATAGTTTTTGTTTTATGGGGAGCTCCGTCTCAGAAAAAAGAGAGGCTGATTGATTCAAAAAAGCATCTTGTACTAAAAGCGCCTCATCCCTCACCACTCTCTTCATATCGCGGTTTTTTCGGCTCTAAGCCTTTTTCACGATCAAACTCTTATCTTAAGGCTCATAATAAAGATGAGATCGACTGGTGTCTTAATTAACTCTGAATTTTGCTGTTACGCTCAGGTGGTCAGAGTAGCCTTTGCCCTTGTGTTTTGGCACCTTTGCACGAGATACTTCCCATCTGTTTATGCTCTTTTTTTTAAAGAGATACTCTTTGTCAAAATTTGAGATGGTGCCATGAATATATGAGATACCTTTCTGGTCTAAAAGGGGCTGAGAGATAAGTATATTGTCTAAAACCTCTTTTTTGCCTCTGTAGATGTATGTGTATCTGCTCTCTTTGTCTGCATCGTACCAGAGGTTATAGAAGCTATCTTTTGCATACTCTGCCTTTGAAGCTCTATCTCTTTGATTAATGGTTCCTAGTATGTGGTTTATCCCTGTTATGCCATCAGTGTCGTTATGTTTTCTTTTTCTTTTAAACTTTATATACTCTTCGTAGTCTGAGTTAAAATCTCCAAGCAAGATGATATTTTTCTCAAACCCTATCTCAGAGACTCTTTTTTTAAGCGCTTTTGCAGAGATTATTCGTCTGCTCTCGGCTCCCGATTTTGATTTCCAGTGATTTACAAAAACATATAACTCTTTGCCGTTAACTACAAATTTATTCTCAAGGATGTTCCTATACTCTAACGTCTGCGTCACGCTTACCTCTTTGGAGTAGACAAATGGAATTTTGCTAAGAAGCGCTACTTTAATAGTGGTATCTTTTTTATCTGCAATGCTGTAGTATTGGTAATATAGCCCATGCTGTTTTAGCGTAAATCTCAGGTCAAGCAGTGCCTGAAGCGATTCAACCTCTTGAAGAGCTATGATGTCCGCATCAATCTCTTTTATCACCTGTGCGATATTTTTGAGCTTTATCTTGTAGTTTTTTTGGTTCCAAAGCGAAGAGCCGTTTGGAATATACTCACTGTACTCATGTCCGCTTTTTTGCAGGTCAAAGAGATTCTCTACATTATAGGTTGCTATTTTCAAAATTTTCTCTCCAAAAAGTGTTGCGCAGAACAAGAGAGCCAAAAACAGGTGTCTCAAACTATATGATCCCGTTTAGACGAAGCAGACTATCAGGGTTTGGCTCTCTTCCCATCAGCTCTTTAAAGAGTGTGCTCATGCTTTTTGCCCCGCCGCCCTCTAATATTATATGTAAATATTTTTTAGCGATCTCAGAGTCAAATATTCCCTCTTCTACAACGCCGAAAAATGCGTCGGCACTTAGAACTTCCGCCCATTTGTAACTGTAGTATCCTGCCGCATATCCGCCCGCAAAAATATGGGCAAAGCCGTTTTGAAACTTGTTGTACGATGGCGGTTTTATAAGTGCCGTATCTTCTCTGATGGAGTCTAGGAGATTTTGAACATCTTCGCCTTGATAGAGTTTTGTGTGGAGTTTAAAGTCAAAAAGAGAGAATTCAAGCTGTCTTAACATCCCAAGAGCAGAGAGGAAGTTTTTGCTCTCTACGAGCTTGTCTATCATCTCATCGGGAATGATCTCTTCTGTTTTATAGTGGCGTGCAAAGAGTTTTAACACACTTGGCTCGTAGGCAAAGTTCTCCAAAAATTGCGATGGAAACTCTACTGCATCCCACTCTACGCCGTTTACGCCGCTTACTTCATTCTCGCTTACATTGCTTAGCATATGATGCAGAGCGTGCCCCATCTCATGAAAAAGGGTCACGACATCATCATGTCTTAGAAGTGAGGGATTTTTGCTTGAAGATGGCGGAAAATTACATACTATTACGGCTGAGGCGAGTTGTTCTTTGCCCTTTTCATCTTGGCAATGTGTCTGGAAGTTGTTCATCCATGCACCTCCTTGCTTGCCCTTTCTGGCTTCAAGATCAAGGTAGAGCCTCGCTTTTAATCTGCCATCCAGATAGAGATCATAAGAGAGAGCTTTTTTATGCCACAGCTCCTCGTCTACCTTTTTAAAGCTTATTCCAAAAAGTCTGTTTAAAAATTCAAACATCCCGTCTAAAACGCTTTTTTGCTCAAAATAGGGACGATACTCCTCCTCATCGATCTCATACTTCTCTTTTTTTAGTATCTCGCTGTAGTAGGCACTGTCAAAGCTTTTCAGCGGTTTTTTTGCTATCTTTTGAAGCTCCTCTAGCTCTTTTTTTGCCTGTGCTCTAGAGTTTAGTATCAGTTTTTCTAAAAAATCGACAACACTCTTCTCATCTTTTGCCATCTTGCTTGCAAGTGAGTATGAAGCGTAGTTTTTAAAGCCTAAAAGGGAGCTCATCTCATCTTTTAAAGATAAGAGCTCATCTATGATCTTGGCATTTTGCGGCGCTCTTGTAACATAGGCACGGTAAAGCTCCTCTCTTATCTTCTCGTTCTTGCCGTAGGTCATATAGGCGATATATGAAGGCATCTGAAGCGTAAACCTATATTTTGTAACACCCTTTTCTTTAAATTTTGCGCTCTCTTTATCACTCTGTGGCAAGCCCTCTACATCTTTGGCATCGTTTATAATATACTCATACTCATTTGTAGCATCAAGAAGGTTCTGAGAGAAGCTGTTTGATAGTTCACTCTTCTTTATGTTTATCTCTCCGAGCCTTGCTTTGCTCTTCTCATCAAGATGCGCACCGCTTAGTTCAAAGTTTAGTATATTGAGCTCCAAAACTCTTTTTTGTTCCTGATTTAGACTCTTGTGCTCTTTTTTTTCTATCTCTTTGTAAGCTTTGTAGATATCCAGGTTTTGTGAGAGCTTTGTAGAGTACTCTGTTATGATAGGCAGAGAGGCTGCGTATATCTTTTGCGTCTGCTTCGTGTTTTTAACGGAGTTTAGATGCGAGAGCGGAGTGAAAAACTGCTCTAGGCTCTCCTCCATCATCTCAAGCGGTTTTACAAAGTTTGCAAAACTCTTCTCTTGTATCTTTAAGAGTTTCTCTATTTTTTTATTATTGCTCTCTATTTTCTCGTTTAGCTCTTTGATAAAGCTCTTCAAATCTACTTTGAACTCTGGAAATTTACTCATATTTAATCATCCTCTTCATCTCTTTTTTGTTTTGTGGCACCAAATCTCTCTATCAAAATATCATCATACTCGTTTGCTTTTTTAAATAGTCTCTCCATGGCAGTTTTTCCCTCTTTTAGCGTTAATGAGGAGTCGATTATAAGGTATGATAGATATATAAAATTCTCATTTATAGAAAAACGCAGGTAGGAGAGGTTGTTGTTCTCGTTCAATAAAAAATCATAAATTTCAGATATGTTTTTTTGAGGTATTACGCAAAGTTTGGAGTCGCCTATGATGATCCCGTTGTCGTAGTAGTTTATCTCGATACGTGCAGTGCCGTGATCGACCCTCCATGAGGCTTGAGATCTTCTGGCAAGCGTTACGTTTACATCCAAAGACTCCAATATCTCTTCAAGCAGTTTTGTGCTGCCGATGGGGTTGTACCCCTTTCTTCGCAGTTTGGCTATCTCTAGCTTGCTTCCGCACTCAGGGCAGTAGTCGTTTTTTATCTTCTCTTCTTTTATGAGGTTCTTGCAAAATGGACATTTTATAATGTTTTGAGCGTTTATGTTTTTGTACTCTTTTAGCGCTTCATCAACGTAAAAGTAGGGAAGGGCAAAGCCCAGATTGTTGGAGTTTTGTATAATGAATGTATTTACTCCGATAACCTCTCCGTCCGTGTTTAAGAGCGGTCCACCGCTGTTTCCGGGGTTTATAGCGGCATCTATCTGAACATACTCAAGTTCCCCGTATATTCTTGAAGCTTTTGAGACTATTCCTTCGGTAGCGCTGTAGTGAAGTCCGTAAGGGTGACCGATAGCTACTACGGTATCTCCATTTTGTACTCTTTTTGTTGAGAGGATAAGTGGATTTTTCGGCCTTTCAAAATCATAACTTATGAAAGCGAGATCAAAGTATGCATCATCATAAACAACTTGAGCTATGCTTCTTTTTATCTTTTTTGCACTTATTACAACCTCTTTTAGACCTGCAACAACGTGGGAGTTGGTTACGATAATATTATCTACAATAAAGCCTGTGCCGCTTCCGTATGGGGTCATGATCTGTATAATATTTTCGGCGTAGGTCTCTAATATAGCTTGAGTGTTCATGGTTATATCTCTTCAAAGTCAAGATTTTTAAGTTGCAGATAAAAGCTGTTGCTAAACTCGTTTAGGGATGTAAAGTTGAGCTTATCACCAAAGGGTTTCAGCATCTTGTAACGGCTCTGATAAGGAGAGATAATATCTTCTATCTTAGAGATAATAGCCTTTTTTGAAAAGGTGGCATTTTGCTCATCATAAAGAGTCGTGTAGCCTAAAGCGCTGAAAAACTCAGGATTTTGAATCTCTACAAGTGTGTGCAAGAGAGCTTTTGTAACGGGATGAAGCCCGTAGTTATAGAGCAGATAGAGGGCTACATATTTGTACATCGTAGGAATGACCTGATTGTATCTGTTGTTTTTATACCATCTTATCTTTGCAAGAGAGTCGTTTATAAAAATCTCTATCTCTTCATGAGTAGATCTGTCACTTGGGTTGAAGGTGTATTTGGCATCATAAAAGTTGGTCTTGAACTCTTCAAAATCCATCTCGCCTAGCTCATTGATATACTCTCTTATCTCCTCGTTCTTCGACTCGACGGTTAGGTTCTCATCGCTAAAGTACTCAATGATCTTTTTGCTTGATTTCTGAAAAATTCCATACTTTGGCACGATGAGATAATCTATTTTAAAAATAAGATACAGAAGAATAAATGACTGCATGGCAGCATTATCGTTTGAAGGCAGTGTGGCGATTTTGGCGTTTACTTCATCGATCCATCTCTGTATAAAGTCGTACTTTAACTTTAGCTCCTCCTCGTCCATGCTCTTTAAATGCGCTATATCTTCAAGAGCGATCTCCGGAAATTCGCTTCTTGTGTACTCTTTGTCGAAGTCGGCGTTTAGAGCTATTTCTCTAAGTGGAAAAAAGATTTTTTGAGGCGTCATGGTGATGTTGTCAAGAAAAAGTTTTAGTTTTATATGCTCATCATCGCTGAAGTAGTAAGCGTATGTAAGCTGGTAGTTTCTCTCCAAGATTAGTCGTTTAAGAGCAACGTTTGCGGACGCTTTTTTTACTAGTATCGCTTCTGCATAGAGGTTCTCTCTAGTGATCACTCCAGTTACTCTTGCCGTTCCTTGAAATAGTTCAAAGAGGAGCTTATCATCCTCTTTGGTGATTATAATGTTCTCATTTGATTTTGAGTCTGAAAAGTTTTCAAGAGATCTGAAAAAGAACTCATAGGCATTGAGAATCTCTTTTGCCTCAAACGCTTCGTTTGATCTGTTGAATAGATCCTCTTCATCCTTGGAGAGGTTCGCATTTATGCCTCTTCCAAATGAGTGCTTACGCTCGATCTTAGGTTCGAAAAAGTTTAGCCAATCCATTGAGCCTCTTTTAGATGTTTATGACTCTAATTATAGTAAAAGCTTCTTTATAGCAGATTATAGTTTTCTATATTCTTTTAAAGATAGTTGCCTATAATTTGTTTTTATTTTATACAGGAGTATAGCATGTCCTATTTGGTTCCTAGCGAGTTTGCAGTAAAAATGGTCGATGCAGGCGAGTCAAAAGTCTATATGTCAACAAAAGATACGGTTATTAGAGCTTTTATGGCGGGAGCTATCTTGGCTCTTGCAGCCGCTTTTGCCATTACTGTCAGTATGCAGACAGGTTCGCCGCTGCTAGGGGCGATCCTGTTTCCTGTTGGTTTCATTATGCTTTATCTTATGGGGTTTGACCTGCTAACCGGTGTTTTTGTTTTGGTTCCTCTTGCTCTTATCGACAAACGTCCCGGTGTGACTATAAAGCAGGTTCTTAGAAACTGGGGTCTTGTATTTGTGGGCAACTTTGCAGGAGCTCTTGTGGTTGCGTTTATGATGTCGTTTATACTTACCTACGGTTATCAGATAGATCCAGGTGAAGTGGGCAGAAAGATCGGCTCGATCGGAGAAGATAGAACGATTGGCTATCAGGAGCACGGTGTCTGGGGATGGTTGACGGTTTTAATGCGCGGAATGCTCTGTAACTGGATGGTCTCAATGGGCGTTGTCGGTGCGATGATATCGACGACCGTAAGCGGAAAAGCGATAGCCATGTGGATGCCGATTATGCTCTTTTTCTATATGGGCTTTGAACACTCAATAGTCAATATGTTTCTGTTTCCCTTCTCTATGATAATGGGCGGTGATTTTACGATAACTGAGTATCTTTTATGGAATGAGCTTCCCGTGGTTCTTGGCAACCTTGTAGGCGGGCTTGCGTTTACCGGACTTACCCTTTATGCAACGCATATTAAGACCGGCGCAAAGAGAAAACTGTAGTTTCATAACTCATGAAACATTTTTATAAATATATCTACTCTTTTCATATCCAAATCCGCTATAGTATGCTTAAGCTATTAATATCAAAAAAACAAATTATTATTATACTTTTAAGTTATTTTTGCTAATATTCCTCAAATATTATAAGGAAATAGTATGAGAAAGATAAGTTCAATAGCTTTAAGTTTACTTTTAGGGAGTTCACTTTTGGCAAGCGATGCTGCTATGCAAGAGCAGATCGATATGTTAAAAAAAGAGATAGAGAGTCTCAAAAAAGGGCAAGAGAAGAGTGATGCGCTAGTTGCAAACGTACAAAAAAGTTCTGCTATGGATAAGGTAAAGTTTGGCATTGATTTTAGAAATGCTTATGAGATGCTTGATTATCAAGACAATCTCAACAACACAAGCGCGCAAAATAATTCACTCTTAACAAGCAGATTTTTACTAAGCATGTCGGCTTCTCCGATGAAGGGTTTGGCGTTTAAAGGTAAATTGGCGGTTTACTCTACGTGGGGCTCGCATCTTTATGTTGATGATGTGCCTTTAAAAGATTGGTCAGCAAACTCAAAGGCTGATGATACGGTTATGAGAATTAAAGAGGCATATTTTGTCTATAAAAACAAGATGGGTTCGCAGCCATACGTATTTAGCATCGGTAGAAGACCATCAAGTACTGGCTTTTTGGCAAATATGAGAGAAAATGAGGAGATTGAAGGCTCTCCTTTGGCGCACATTACAAACATGGAAGTAAACGGTGCGATGTTAAAACTTGACTGGAGCCGTTTTATAGATGGTGCATATACGAAATTTGTTTATGGACGTGCACATACGGGTGATATTACAAATGTTTATGGAACAGACAGTTCGTCTAATTTTGCGTGGGGACCATATGCTAGCACTGAGAGTGAAGATCAAGATGTCGACTTTTTTGTACTTTTAGGCGATGCATATAATGATAAAAAGCATCAGATAATGTATGAGTGGGCGCATATATTTAACACAAAAGGGAAAAATCTTGCAACAAACGCCAATGCAGTTGATGCCGGAGTTGCGGATCTCTTTGCGCTCTCTTACAAAATCAATGGTCTCTCAGAAGATAAATCCTCTTTTTTAGGTAAAAGTATTGCTTTTGCTTCTATAGCTTCAACAAGATACAACGCAAAAAGCGGCTATACGCTTAATGGTTCATCAAATGGCGGTACGGCAAACGGTCACTCTTTTTGGGCAGGTGTCAATATTCCGGATATGATTACAGAAAAGGGAAAAATCGGTTTTGAGTATAACTACGGCTCAAAACACTGGACTCCTATGACATGGGCGGAAGACACTGCTATTGGCTCAAAAATAGCTGTGAGAGGAGAGGCGTATGAGGCATACTGGAACTTTGATCTCTTTGGCGTCAAATACTTACCGTCTCAAATCAGATACACCTACGCACAACATGACTATACGCCAAATGTGAACTGTTCGGGATGGCTTCCTGTTGAAGAAGCTGATCTAGTTGCTCAAAACTTAAGATTTTTCGTAAGTTACAGATACTAAATTTTTCGTATTTTAAAAGTAATGCTATAAGGTTTGTAGCGTTACTTCACTCGCCTTCACAATCCATTGAAATTCATCTCCAACCTTGCATTTTAGTCCATGAAGTGCGCCTTTGGTGATGAGCGCATTGATGTCATGCCCTAAAAAATCAAGTCTGATATTTGCAAGAACTTTTCCGTTTTCTATATGGGTGATTTTTGAGACAAATGAATTTCTCTCACTCACAATAGAGTCCGTAGTTGCAAGAGTAACCTCTGTCTCTTTAAAGATGAGATGCACATCCATCCCGACCTCCAGCCGATTTTCGTCTGAGTTTTCAAGAAGCAAAGAGTTGAAAATATGCCCCTCGACTTCCATAAAAACAAGCATCAGACTGTCACTCTCTTTAATAGAGACAATATCTCCCTTTAAGATATTCATCTGTTGTCTGTTTTGGATGCAGCACGCATCTGCACTTTTATATCAAGCGGTTTTGCATGGTATGGCGAAGATGTTACTGTGAGATCAACTCCCATTTTTGCAAACTCTGTAATATTTTTAAACTCATCTTTAAGAGCAACACACTCTCTTAGAGTCTCAAAATCCATCTTTACTACCAATTTTCTAACCCAAAAGTTGTCAAGTCAAAATAGCCGCCGTCTTCAAATAACAGATCCATATACTAAGCCTTTTTTTTACTAAAAAGTTTATATGCGGAGATTAAAAGGATAACTCCAAGCAAAGCTTCTAAATAAAGGGCATCTACTATCCCGTACGCTAAAGCTCCTATAAAAGCACCGATTATAGAACCGATTGCCATATAGATGATAATCTCTTTAAACCCAAAAACTTCTTGCAGTCTCTTTGTTTTATTGTATTTATAAATACCCACAAGTAAAGTAGGAAACGATATAAGCAGACTTAATGTTCCTGCTGTTTTTATATCCACCGAATATAAAAGTACAATAGTAGGGATAAGAAGCTCTCCGCCGGCGACTCCTAAAAGAGAACTTATCATCCCTATACCCACGCCAAGTAAAAACCCTAAAACAATCTGAATCGGTAACGGAAGTAAAACTTCACTTTTAAAATCAAAGAACAGATGGCTAAAAAGAACAAAACTCAAAAATACAAGTAAGATAAATATATAGCCGTTTAGCTTTTGTTTATCAATGCTTGAAGCTTTATTTGCCCCGATGTAAGCACCGATGAGAGTTCCTGCTAAAAGATTGGCAACTATATAAAAATTTGAATATATACTCTCATCTATCCCTCTAAAAATCAAGGCGAAAAATACTGTTACCAAAGAGATAATAATATTGAGCATTACCGCATGGAGGGTGTCTATTTTTAAAACACCGACTAAAAATGGAAGGCGAAACTCTGCACCTCCCAAACCGATAAGTCCTCCTAAGGAGCCTATAGAAGCTCCGCCTATAAATGATTTGAGTTTCACTACAAACCTCTGATCATAGGGCTAAATGCTTTAGTGCTTAAACTTACACTTTGACCTATTTTTAAACTATGAGCTTCATCATCACTTATTACCACTTCAACTAACTGTTGACCGACTGAGACGATGGCTATGTTTATCACATCTACTTTTACTATATCGAGTAACTCACCCTCAAAAGAGAATTTTTGACTGCCGCTAGTTTTAAGTAAAATATCTTTTGGCGAGCCGTCGCTTACAATCTCTCCAAAATTTAACATAATCACTCTTTGTGCTAGTCTATATATCTCACTTGGATCATGGCTTACCATAATTGTTGTCGTACCAAACTCTTTATGGAGTGTTAATATCTCTTGTTGAAGTTTTGTTCTCATCTCAGGATCAAGTGCCGATAAAGGCTCATCCATAAGTAAAAGTTTTGGTTTGTTCATCATAGCACGACAAAGACTCACACGCTGTTTTTGCCCACCGCTTAGAGTGTTTGGCAGTCTTGTCTTTAGTTCAGCCAACTCTGTCATCTCTAGTAGACTCTCTGCTAATCGCTTATCTTTGTGTACATATAGTAAATTATCAAGTACGCTCATATTATTAAAGAGTGCATAATCTTGAAATACAAACCCTATTTTCCTTTTTTGCGATGGTAAACAAAACTTCTTATCAAGCCAAATTTCATCACCTATTTGAATAGTTCCGCTAGCTTCTTCAAGACCTGCTAAAATTCTTAAAAGTGTAGTTTTTCCACTTCCGCTTTGCCCTGCAAGTGCGACAAAGTCACCATCTTCAACAGTTAGATTTACGCTCAAATCCATTTGACCGTCTGCACCATGGAGTTTTTTATTTATAGCTATTTTTATCACTTTATACTCCTATCTTTTTATTCTGTTTGCCGTTAAAAACATAAACACTAAGAAGTACCAAAAAGCTAATAACCACCATGATTGCACTGTAAATATGAGCTGAAGTATAATCCATTATTTCAACCATCTCATAAATAGCAACAGATGCTACTTTTGTCTCACCCGGGATGCTTCCTCCAACCATCAAGACAACTCCAAACTCTCCGACCGTGTGGGCAAATGTAACTATAATAGCAGTCATAAGTGCCGGTTTCATGTTTGGAAGAGCAACTTTAATTATAGTTTCAAACTTACTTTTACCGGCTAAATAGCTAGCTTCGAGCATATTTTTATTTATAGATTCAAATCCCCCTTGAAGAGGTTGCACCATAAACGGAAGAGAGTAAAAAATACTAGCTACTACAAGCCCCGTAAAGTTAAAAACAAGTTTTACCCCAAAAACATCTTCAAAAAACACCCCAATAGGAGAGTTTTGTGATAATGCCACAAGGATATAAAAACCTAAGACAGAAGGCGGCAGCACAAGAGGAAGCGCTGTTAAACTCTCCCAAAACGGCTTCATCTTTGAGTTTGTTTGAGATAGATACCAAGCCAGAGGGATACTAATAATAAAAAGTATCAAAGTTGTCAAACCCGCTAGTTTAAAAGAGATCAGAAATGGCTCAAATTCTAACTCATGAAACAGATCAATCATCACAAATCTCACTTATTGAAACTTCACTTGCTTTTATAAAAGCCATGACCCTATCTCCTGCTTTTAAATTCATTCGTTTAGATGAATCCACGGTAATAATTGACTCCAAATCAGTGTCAAAAAACTTAAGTTTTATGTTGGATAAAAGTTGCCCGTTTTCACAAGATACAATGGTTGTTTCTAGTTTATTTGAGTAACTAACCTCTCCGCTGAAATCTTTGGCAATTGCTATATGAGATGGCTTGACGGCAAGCTTCACTTTTGTTCCAACTTCGATGGCATCAGTTAAATCCAAACTCATCATAGATAAAGTTTGATTATGACAATCAAACTTTACTATATGCAAACTATTACAAGCTTCTATTTGTGTTACAGTTGCAATCAAACTGCTCATGGAACCATATATCCAAAATCAATTAGTATTTTTTTCGCTTGAGCACTTAACATAAAATCATAAAATGCTTTCGCATCACTGTTGTCTTTAGCATTTTTAATGATTACAATCCCTTGGTCAATCGGGGTGTAAAGCTTAGAATCCACATCTACCCAATGCACACCCTCTTTGTACTGAGTCATTTTAGGGCTGTAGAGTGAAGATTTTGCAATGAAGCCTATATCTGCAGCTGTTACAGCATAAGAAACTGTTTGGGAGATAGATTCTGCATATACAAATTTACCCTCTACATCAGCTAATACTCCGGCATTTTTTATAGCTTCAAGAGCCGCTTTACCGTACGGGGCAGTTTTTGGATTTGCTATTGCTATTTTCTGGATACTTTGATCTTTAAGAAGATTTATTGATTTTGAAAAATCTTTTTGACTATTGCTCAGCATCGCTAAACTTCCTTGTGCATACACAACCGGTACCGTAATCGCAGTACCTTCTTCATATAAGTTTTGCGGAAACATCATATTTGCCGCCATAAAAAGTTGGTATGGCGCACCGTTTTTAATTTGAGCAGTGAGTTTTCCACTACTCCCTAAAGTTACCTTTACTTGTGTGTCGGGATTTGTTTTATGAAACTCCTCCAAAAGGGTATCCATAGCATAACTCACATTTGCAGCAACGGCTACATTGATAGTTCCTGCAAACAGACTCATACTTAAAACCATTAAACTTAAAATTATTTTTTTCATTTTTTCTCCTTAAAACAGATAATTAAGCTCAAAACGAGCATCTAAACTATCCGCATCTACTTTATCAGTATCCGTATAACCTAATCTTAAACGCCACTGTAACTCCGGCATCATAGGTAAGTTTTGAACAAAGCCCGCGTAATAGAAGTTTTCATCAAACTGTCCTTTATTCTCATCAGCGTCTGTGTGAAGAGCAGAGAGCTGCATAAACACATCTTTATAAACTCCTGTTTTATTTGGATTTATGGTTAATTCAGCACGATAACTTTTTGTATTTGCTACCCAGTTGTATCTTGCCATAGAACGAGTATAGCCTGCTGTTGGAAATCCTCTCCAAGGAGTCACTAAATCCGCTTCATCCATAACTTGAGAATAGCCTAGATTTAATTTAAAATTTTTATATGCTCCTACTAAACGAGCCGCTATCATTTGCGAATCAAGAGAAGAAGCATCTTTGTAGCCGCCAAATGCACCGCTTTTTCCTACTAATTTACCGTTAATAGCTGCTCCGCCAATTTCACCTGCTCCGTTATCAAACTGTTTGATGTAGCGAACACCCG
Organism: Sulfurimonas crateris; assembly: GCF_005217605.1. Classification (NCBI taxonomy): domain Bacteria; kingdom Pseudomonadati; phylum Campylobacterota; class Epsilonproteobacteria; order Campylobacterales; family Sulfurimonadaceae; genus Sulfurimonas; species Sulfurimonas crateris. Next base: position 13,470 of record NZ_SZPX01000002.1, read on the forward strand.
GCGAGAGAGAAAAGCCATCCATGTTTATTTTGTAATTTGCCTCTGCCATTATTTCAGATACAAGCTCAGGTACTACGTAAAATGAAGTGTTGAGTTTTAAATTCTCTATAGAAGTATTCTGAATATCTCCTGTTATTAACGGGGCATCTTCTTTCCCGGCATCTTTTAGTTTTGTATATGTCAAACCCTTATGCATTGCCGAATCATCATTTTGATCCCAAGATGGGCTGTCCGATGAAGAAGAGTTTGCATCACCGTATGCCAAAACTGAGTGCGTGTCTGTATGCGCACGGAGTTTTTCTTTTGCTAGATACGCAAGTTTAATCGGAGTTTTTGAAACAAGAGTTGTGTTAAAAACTATACCGTCAAAAACGTTTGGTATCATTTTTGTATCGTTTGAAGCGGTATAAAAAGTTTCTACTAGCTGACGACCAACTGTTATGTCACTTTTTTCTAAACCGCTATAGCGGATGTAAGCCTGCCCTAAAGCACTCATATTTTGATTTCCCGTATTGCTATAATCAAATCTACTAAGAACATCTTGCCCTGGTTTGGCAAATTTAATGTCAGCTTCTGATAAGTTTGTAAATCCATGACTATAGTAAAGAGCGCCTCTAAAATCAAAGTCATTATAGATGGCACTTTGATACACTAATGAACCGCCCAAACCACTTGTGTAGTGATCTTTTTGATCTGTATTTTCTTCTTCCCATTTGTACATAAATGTATTTGAGCGAAGTCTGCCGTAAAAAATCCCCTCTTTAAACATTTCTAAAAAATTATCAACTTGTTTAGGTTTTTGACTATAGACCAGTTGATAATTTGATTTGAGTGCCTGTTTAGGAACTTCGTCATTTGCACTTGTTACGGTTGTTACAAGTAGTGCCGCCGCTATAATAGTGTTTAATCTAATTTTTGTTTTCAATCTGTTTTCCTTTAATGTAATTTTAATTTGTTATACTTTTATCGCTTCTTCCAAAGCACTTGTCTTGCAGTTACCGCTGCAAGGCTTTTAATTCTCATCTCTCATTTAACCTCCAACTTTTAATTTTCGTAATATTAAAAAATCCATAGCGATGATTTTTTACCATCTGCCTAAGATAATGCTTTTTGGTTTACAAAAGGCGCTCACCTGCATCCCGTTTTTGAGATTCAGTTTTTTAAGCATCTCTATAGGTAGAGTCGAGCATACCGTGTTAGAGCCTTTTAGCTCAATGATAACCTCTGCATTTAAACTATCATGCTCTATTCGGACAATTTTTCCTATAAAAATATTTATATCGTCTTTCGCCGCCAAAGTTTCGTCGCCTATAATCAAAGCATTTGCTTTAAAGAGTGCATATAGCTCCATGCCTACATCAATTTCAAGAGTAGTTAATGAATCGTTTGTTATTACGGCTGTTATACTCTCTTTGTTGCCCAGTTCAAGGAAGACTCTGCTCTCAACAACACCTCTTTGAATACTTAAAACTTTTGTCTTTAGCTGATTTCTTGCACTTATACGAATATCCATGCTCTTTAAAAGATGGATATGCCCATTTTTTTCGCTTACGCGTTTTGATAGATTGTCTAAAAATTGCTGATGCTCTTCTTGAAGGATTTTGTAGGTGTTTATAAGTTCTTTTGCATATTCACTTAGATGTGTTCCACCGCCGCCTTTGCCGCCTTTAGAACTCGTGACAAGTGGAAACTCCGAGAGGTTGTTCATGGCATCTACGGCATCCCATGCAGCTTTGTAGCTCATCTTCATAGATTTTGCTGCTTTTGTTATGGAACCATCTTTTTGGATGTGCATTAAAAGTTCCATGCGGCCTTGTCCAAGGAAGTTATGCTCTGACTTGTTTATCCATAAACGACCGTTAACGTTATTTTGCATGATTATCCCTAATTAAGCTTGAAACCGTAGTATATTAAAATATATAACGCTTGTCAATCAGCGGAGGGAAAATAGATGCAAGAAGTATATCTTGCATCTATGATTGGTTAGAAAGGTAATAGATTTTTGATTGAGTCGGTAGCAGAACCTGTGCCGATAGAGCTTGACTCAGAGAGTAGTTTCTCAAGTGCGCCGCTTTGTGAACCTACCAAAGAGTTGATGTCAGGAATGCCTGAGGCAGAGCTGTTTACTCCTTTTAGCTGCTCTTGCATCTTCTCATTTAGCATCGTCTGCAGCTGGGCTTCATACTTTTTTGCCTCTTTTGAAAAAACGCCGCTGAGTGCCGCTGATATTTTTTTGTCCAGATCCGTTTTGACATCTACTGCAGGAGTCTTAAGTGAGCCTGTTGCATCTGTTTTAACGTAAAAACTATTGACCTCTGATAGTGTGGAGTTTATAATATCTGCATACTTCTCATCAAGCCCATCTATAGAGATAGCGGCATTTTTAAAATCAAGATTGCTCTTTAACTCCAGTTTTGACAAGTCGAAGATATCGGCACTCCCTTTAAGTGCAATATCGCTTTTTTTAAGAGTCAGCGAAGAGAGAGCAAGGCCATCCAAAGGTATCCTTTTTGCGCTGAACACAGCACTTTCGTGAGCAACTTCGCCGAGTCTGTCATCTTTGCCTTCAAGCAGAAATTTCTCTACGACATCTCCGTCACTTGTCACTTTAAAAGTGGTTGCCTTGCCAAGAAGTTTTTGGTCATCTGCTATGTTGTTAATAGCCCCTGTAAAGTCTTGACTCTTAAGCTTTCCGCTCAGATCCACTTTTGCCACATAGATGTCCGGAGATGGAACCTCTTCTTTGAACTTTATCCATCTTCCCTCTCCGCGCGGAGGTTTTGGCGGCTCTACTTTTGCTTCGCTTTTCATATAAGGCTGGGCAAGTGCGTAATATTTTTTTGCCATTGCTATATACTCTTTTATCTTCTCGCCAAAGATGGTGCCAACGACATTGATGGCACCGCTTCCATCAAGTGAATAAGCGCTTTTAAGATTGTTGTAATCACTCTGCGGAGCGCTTTTAATCTCGCCAATAAGCTTGGATATTCGTGCTTTGTCATTTGCAAAATCTTTTTTGATAGATGCGAGCTTTGCCTTATGCGCATCTATCTTTTTCTTAAATGCCGTAATGTCATCTTTTAGTTTTAAGAGCTGCGTGGGATCTTTTGATTTTGAAGCCGATTTTATAGCATCAAGATCTTTTTTATACTCATCCAGTTTATTTGAACTAAGCTCTTCTTTGGAGAGTCTCTCCCATTTTACCTTTATCTCATCTATCTCTTTTTGAGCCTCATTGTAGATTTTTACAGACTTTAGATCTGCGTTTGCAAGAAGCTCTTTTGGAGTCGGCAGTTTAATATTCGGCATTGTAAAAGAGGATGAGTCTGCAGCAGCCGAGCTTGTCTGCTCTTTTGTGGATGAGGGTTTTGGATTTGAGCTGGGTGTGTCAAAGCCGATGCCTGTCACTTGAACAAGCTCCATATGTGTTTTTCTTAGAAGAAGCGCATTGAAATCGAGATCTGCCAAGATGTTTTGGATACTTACGCTGTTTGTCTTGCCGTTATCATCTTGGACCTCAAGATTGCTTATGCGCAAAGAGGCATTGCCAAAACTTGTCTCTACATCTTTAATGAGCACATCTTTACCGGTAGCACTTGAGAGCCCTTTTTCTAGTGTAAATTTTATAACAGGGTCTATCACAAGCATAGCAACTGCAAGAACTAACGCAGTGGCTACGGCAAATACGCCTACACCAATAATGCGAAAAGTACTATCTTTTTTATCGCTTTTTTTAAGAATGCCAAACTTTGCTAAAAGCGGGTATCTATCTATAAAAAGAGTGATTTTGCCGCGTGAAGTATCTATAACTCTGTTTAAGATGATATATAGAGGAAGTGAGAGAACTATAGCAACAACAAAGGAGCCAAGAACTATGGTGTTGTTAAAGTATGTAAGGCGCATAATGCCGCTGTTGTACATCGCACTCCATAGCCCTTGGAGTCCATGGGCACTAAGAAGCGTGTACCCGAATGACTCAAATAGCGGATCAAAGATATACCCGACACCTGCAAAAAATGCACCCGATACCAAAAAAAGACCAAAATGTATATTTATTAGAAGTGCCAAAAAGATGATAAGAACCGTTTGAAGCCCGCTTGTAGGAGTAAGTCCCATGACCATACCTAAAACAATCGCCAGTGTTACCTGCCATGGAGTCTGTCCGGAGTTGAGTGCTTTAAAAAGCTTTATTATAAAATTCATGCTCGTGCCTTGTGCTTTGATAATTTATCTGTTAGTTTAGCATATTTAATTGTGCTAACAATAAAAATAATTTTGCTCAGCTCAAAAAACAAAGCAAAACAAAAGCCAAGTTTAAGTACAATTCGCGCAGTTATAGATAAGGGCATCTCTGTAAAAACATTATAGGATTTTTAGAGATGCCCATAAAGGAAGTGCATGGCTAACAAACGGGTTTTGGTTAAGTTTTCAGGTGAAGCTCTTGCAGGAGAAGCGGGTCATGGAATTGACACGAAGATTCTAAACTATATATCACAGGAGATAAAGTCACTTGTGAGCGCCGGTATCGAGGTTGGAATCGTTATCGGAGGCGGTAATATTATTCGTGGAGTTACCGCTGCGCAAGATGGAATTATTAAAAGAACCTCGGGTGACTATATGGGAATGTTAGCTACCGTCATAAACGGAATAGCTATGCAGGAAGCTTGCGAACATGCGGGCTTGGAAGTTCGTATGCAGACGGCTATTAAGATGGAGCAGATCGCTGAGCCTTACATCAACCGCCGTGCAGTCCGCCACTTGGAAAAAGGGCGTGTTGTTATTTTCGCAGCAGGAACAGGAAATCCGTTTTTTACTACAGACACGGCAGCAACTCTAAGAGCAGTCGAGATCGGCGCTGAGGTTATAATCAAGGCAACAAAAGTTGACGGAGTTTACGACAAGGACCCAAATAAGTTCAGCGATGCAATAAAACTTTCTGAACTATCTTATGAGCAGGCGCTCTCAGATAATATCAAAGTTATGGATGACACATCTATAGCACTGGCAAAGGATAACTCGCTTCCGATCTTGGTGTGCGATATGTTTAAAAAAGGCAATCTTTTGGATATTTTGCAAAACGGAAATATGCAAAACTGTTCAATAGTAAAATAGATTTCTGACACGAAAGTGTCAAGCTTTAGTGACCAAAGCGGTCTAAGCGAAGTAGAAGGGACTTGTTCCTTTTACGGACTAATAATAAACCTTAAGGATATAAAATGAGAGTAGAAGAGTTAACAGCAAAGATATTAGACAACAATCCAAATATGGATCGTTACCAGTTAGCGATAGCAGTTTCAAAAAGAACAGACGAGCTTTTAAACGGAGCGGTAACAAAGCTTAACGTTGCAAAAAATGTTAAAGTTGCAGATTTGGCTTTGATGGAGATAGCTGAGGGTCTTATAACGATCAAGGGCTTTGCGGATAACAAAAAATAGTTAATCGAGTCTGGGTCAAATGGATATCGAAAAAATAAAGCAGATAGATAATGTTGACTCGGCAACAGAGTACCTTTTTGAGCAGATGCCTCACAGCGATGCTCTCCAGAAGGCTCTAGAGTACTCAAAGTCTGCTCATGTGGAGCAGTTTAGAAAAAGCGGTCAACCATATGTTGTCCACCCCATTTTAGTAGCAGCCATTGTCTCATCCATCACAAATGACGAAGCGATGGCAATAGCCGCACTTCTTCATGATATCGTAGAAGATACACATGTCAATATTGATGAGATAAAAGATCTTTTTGGTGATGATGTAGCGCATCTGGTCGAAGGTCTTACAAAGATAGACAGTATCAGGGATGCCGAACTTATTCCCTCTAACTCCAATGAAAAACTTGTTGCATCGGCACTCTCATTTAGAAAGATGCTCTTAGCGAGCATAAAAGATGTAAGAGTCTTAGTCGTAAAACTTTGCGACAGATTTCACAATATGCTGACCCTTGATGCTCTTCCTGCACAAAAACAGAATAGAATCGCAGAAGAGACGCTAGTCGTCTACTCACCGATCGCTCATCGTCTTGGAATCTCTTTTTTAAAAAATCTACTGGAAGATTTGAGCTTCTCATACCTTTTTAAAGAGGAGAAACGTCATATAGACAGCTACCTTGAGATGAACTATCATGCAATAGAGATGAAGCTCGATGAGTTTAAGCAGTCGATAAACAAGGTTTTGGTTCAAAACGGCTTCTGCGAAGATGATTTTGAGATACTCTCCCGTGTTAAACATAAATACTCTATTTATTTAAAAATGCAGAGAAAAGGTGTCGGTATAGATGAGGTCCTTGACCTTTTGGCAGTCAGGATATTAACCGATGATGCCGTTAATTGCTACAAGATACTTGGACTGATCCATCTGCACTTCCAGCCGCTCTCTTCAAGATTTAAGGACTATATAGCAGTACCTAAAGATAATGGATACAGAACTATTCATACGACTGTTTTTTATAATACGGCAATTTTTGAAGTACAGATAAGAACTTATGATATGCACAAAACAGCAGAACTAGGTGTTGCGGCACACTGGAAATATAAGAGTGGCGCAAATGATAGCATAAAACTTGACTGGCTTAACAATCTCGGGTACCAAAACGAGTCTGTAGAGGAGTTTTATGATCTGATAAAGAATGACCTCTACAGCGAAGATATATCTGTTTTTTCTCCTACGGGCGAAGCATTTACGCTTCCGCGCGGTGCAGTTGTCCTTGATTTTGCATACGCTGTGCACACTCATGTCGGCAACCACGCAAAATCGGCTCTGGTCAACAAGACAAAAACATCCCTTATAAACGAGCTTCATAACGGAGATATAGTAAAGATAGAGGTCGCAGAGAGCAGTATAACAAGATGCAGCTGGATCGATGCGGTGAAGACCTCCAAAGCAAAAACAAATATGAAGTATAAGTGCAATGCCAGAATAAGAGACATTAACTCCAGATCAAGCGTGAGCATAGTAGCTACCGCTATGAACCTTAACCACTCCAGAGTAGAAGAGTGGTTCGAGAAAAACGGATGTGAGAAAGTAGCTACGATAGCTACTGATATTGAGCATTTTCGTGAAGTTATCCATAAATATATAACAGATATAAATCAAAACAACAGATTTAAAAGATTTCTATCAAGACACAGGTTTAAGATAAAACGCTACCCATTCGGTGATCTTGAGGTTTATAATACTTCTAGTCTAAGCGATGTGGTTTTTGACTACTGCTGTCATCCAAAGAACGGAGATGAGATAATGGCGTTTTTGGAGAAGGGTAAAGCGCATGTACACCATAAGATGTGTTCAAGCGCTTCAAAAAAACTTGAAAACCATGAGCCGATGGTATTTATAAGATGGCAGAAGCTAAATACGTTTAACTACAATATGATAGTCTCACTCCATAGCGGAGTAGGTACTTTGGCTGAGTTTTTAAACTACCTTGCAAAACTAAAGATAGATATAACACAGATAGAGCTTGGAAAAAACAGAAGCGAGACTACAAAGTATTGTGAAATAGGGTTTGAGAGCAAAGAAGCTGATATTAACTTGCTTCGTGGTAAAATCGAGCAAAAAATAAAAGTGATACATCTAATCCGCACCGATGATGCATACAAATAGAAATAAAAACAGGAAAAACAGAGAATTATGTTACAAGAAGCTTTAAGAGAGATAAAAAGAGGCACAGCCGAGATAATAGACAATGAAAGAATCGAGAAGCTGTTAAAAGCGTACTTTGAAGAGGGAAAAACATACACGGTAAAAGCGGGGTTTGATCCGACTGCACCCGATCTGCACCTGGGACATACGGTACTGCTGCAAAAGCTTGCAATATTTCAAAAATATGGGGCAAGCGTGCAGTTTCTTATCGGTGACTTTACCGCGCAGATCGGTGATCCGACAGGAAAGAGCGCTACAAGAAAGACGCTCAGCGCGCTAGAGATACAGGAGAACGCAAAGAGCTACAAAGAGCAGGTCTTTAAGATCTTAGACCCTTCTAAAACGGAAGTGCTCTTTAACTCAGACTGGATAAATCCGCTTGGGGCTTCTGGAATGCTGACACTTACGACAACTTTTAATGTTGCAAGGATGTTGGAACGTGACGACTTTGACAAAAGATACAAAAGCGGAACGTCCATCTCTATAAGCGAGTTTATATATCCCCTTCTTCAGGGCTATGACAGTGTGCATTTAAAGAGCGATATTGAGATCGGAGGCACTGACCAGAAGTTCAATCTTCTCATGGGTCGTCATCTTCAGCGAGCTTATGAGATAGGAAAAGAGCAGTCGGTTTTGATGATGCCTATCTTAGAAGGTCTTGATGGCGTACAGAAGATGAGTAAATCACTAAACAACTATATAGGTGTTGCAGATGAGCCAAACGATATGTTCGGAAAGATCTTAAGCATCTCTGATGAGTTGATGTGGAGATATTACGAACTGCTTAGCACAAAAACATTGGATGAGATAGAGCTCTTAAAAAAAGGTGTAACCGATGGTTCTCTTCATCCAAAAGCGGTTAAAGAGGATCTGGCTTTAGAGATAACCCAGAGATTTCACTCAAAAGAGGCGGCTATTGCTGCAAAAGCCGAGTTTGAAAAAGTGCATGCAAACAACCAGATCCCTACAGAGATCGACGAATACAGCTCTGATGAAGAGATCTGGATCGCAAAAGCCCTTGTTGATTGTAATCTAGCACCCTCAACATCTCAGGCAAGAAGAGATATTAAGCAAGGTGCTGTTAAAATTGATCAAGAGAAAGTTAATGACGAGCAGCTACAATTAGCAAAAGGGGAGTATATCCTCCAAGTCGGAAAAAGAAAATTTGCAAAGTTAAAGGTAAACTAATGAGCTATAAAGCATTGAAAATCGGTAAATATATCATAGAAAAACCTATAGTTCAAGGCGGAATGGGTGTCGGTATAAGCTGGGATCAGCTTGCCGGAACCGTTTCAAAAGAGGGCGGACTGGGTGTTATCAGCGCCGTTGGAACCGGTTACTATGAGAATAAAAAATATGCTTCAAAACTTGTAGCAGACAGACCGCTTGATGCTCTTGGTTTTTATTCAAAAGAGGGTTTTGACGCTATTATAAAAAATGCCAGAAAAATATGCGGTGATAAACCTCTTGCTGCAAATATTCTATATGCGATAAATGACTATGGAAGAGTTGTCCGTGATGCATGTGAGAGCGGCATAGATATTATTATAACAGGAGCCGGTCTTCCTACAAATATGCCTGAGTTTACTGAAGGGTATCCAGATGTGGCACTTGTGCCTATCGTATCATCTGCAAAAGCGCTCAAGATAATCTGTAAGAGATGGAAACAGAGATACAACAGACTTCCGGATGCTGTTGTGTTAGAGGGTCCAAAAAGTGGAGGGCATCAAGGTTTTACCTATGAGCAGTGTAAAATGCCGGAGAATCAGCTTGAAAACTTAGTAAGACCTGTTGTTGAAGAGGCCGCTTTGTGGGGCGATATTCCAGTGATAGCTGCAGGCGGGATCTGGGATAAGAGCGATATAGATGAGATGATGTCGCTTGGTGCAAGAGGTGTTCAGATGGGGACACGCTTTATTGGAACTCATGAGTGTGACGCGCATGAGAACTTCAAACAAGTACTTTTAGATGCAAAAAAAGAGGATATTCAACTCTTCTCTTCACCTGTAGGTTACCCTGCGCAGGGTGTTAGAACAAACCTGACCGCTCTTGTTGAGAAGAGAGAGGGGCCTGCTATAAAGTGTATATCAAACTGTGTTGCTCCGTGTAATCGCGGTGAAGAGGCAAAAGAGGTTGGTTACTGTATCGCAGACAGACTAAGTGATGCCTACAACGGAAACCTTGAGACAGGACTCTTCTTCTCAGGCACGAACGGATATAGACTCGATAAGATAATCTCGGTAAAAGAGTTGATGGATAAATTACTCAACGGTGAATAGAAGGGTGATGTTTAAGCTTTTTTTACTCTCTTTTCTTTTTCTTATCTCTCTTGAGGCTTCCACAAAAAGCAGTGAGCTTTTAAAAAGAGCACAGAGCTATATGAAGAGCAACTCTACAAGCGATACTTTTCGCGCATATGATGACTATAAAACTCTCTATCTTCGTTCAATGGTCGATAACGACAGCTCTTTAAAGTTTGAGGCTTTAAAGGGGATAGTAAAGAGCGGAGAGAGACTTAGCATTGATGTCTCTAAATACTCTCAAGAGCTTAAGACCCTTTCGCAAAAAAGCAGTTACAACAAACCTGAGCCAAAAGAGATGAAAAAGAGTAAGCATATCGAAGATGTTCATGTTGATCCTCTGCACAGGCTAAAATCAGTAGAGTGGAGAGAAGATACACTGCTTTTGGAGTTTAACAAAGAGCTTACATCTTCTCAGATCGAACACTTTACGCTTCACGATACGATTAAGGGCAGATACAGATATGTCTTTGATATTAAAACTGCCATGCTTACAGACTCCCAAAATATTAAAAGCAATGATATAGATAGAATAAAAATAGCACAGTTTGATCCACAGACGCTAAGACTGGTGATAGATCACAACGCAAAAATAGAAGTCGCACACAGTATTGACTCTAAAACATTAGAGGTAAAGCTAAAGACAAAAACCAGCAAAGTAGTACCTGCTCTTGAGAGTGTCGTACCGATAAAAAGAGACAGAGGAAAAGTGATCGTTATAGACCCCGGTCATGGTGGAAAAGACCCTGGTGCAGTGGGTTATAGAAAATATAGAGAGAAAATCGTTGTCTTTGATGTAGCAAAAGAGCTTGAGAAGATATTAGAATCGCGCGGCTACAAAGTCTATATGACAAGAACAGCGGATAAATTTGTAAAGCTGAGCGATAGAACAAAGTTTGCAAATAAAAAGGGAGCGAATATTTTTGTCAGTATTCATGCAAATGCGATCGATGGCAAACATGCAAACAAAGTGCACGGGGTTGAGTGCTACTTTCTCTCTCCTTCACGTTCTGAGAGAGCAAAAAGTGTTGCGGCACAGGAGAACTCCGCAGATCTAAGCGATATGAATATATATGGAAAAGATAGCTATCTTAACTTTTTGAACCATCACAATACCGTAGCATCAAATAAACTGGCGATTGATCTGCAAAGAGGAATGCTCGGCGCGCTTGCTAAAAGGTACAGCGGTGTAAAAGATGGCGGAGTCCGTGAGGGTCCTTTTTGGGTCTTGGTGGGAGCACAGATGCCATCGGTTTTGGTAGAGGTCGGATTTATTACCCATCCTACGGAGGCTAGACGCCTAGTTGATAAAAACTACTTAAAAACAATGGCTCTTGGCTTGGCTGACGGTATCGAGAGATACTTCGCCAATAATTAGAGGTGCTATTAACTCTCTTTTTTGTACTCTAGTTCTCCGGCTACGGACTCTTTTTCGTTGATTATCTTCTCAATCTGAGCCTTTACCTTGTCGTATCTGTACTGCTCTTTAAAGCCGATTATGCGACCCCCTGCCGCATTAGGATGTCCGCCTCCGCCTGTCCACTCTTTTGAGATAAGTGCGACGTTTACAGTGTTATTGGCTCTTATGCTCAGAGTTCCCCTAAAGCTTACATCTACAATAAAGTCATACTCAGGATATGCAAGTAAAAAACCGTTTCCGATTATAGATGTGTTTCCGACACCGTAACTAAGATATCCTCTGTAGCCTTTGTAGTAAATGGTCTTCTCATCTCTAGCTTTGCCCAGTAGTTCAACTATATACTCGGTTGCAAGATTATCAAGTGTGTTGTCATGATCTTTTTTAAAAAACTCTTTTTTTATTTTATGGATGTTTTCATCAAGGACTATAGGAGCATTCTCTTCGTTAATATACTTTACGGCTTCAAGCAGCAAAGAGAGCTTGTAGTTGTTGTCATCTTGTGCAAACATCACTTTGTTAAGCTCTCTCATCTCTGAGACAAGACGCATACAGACCTTTCCATACTCAAAGTTCTCATTTTCTTCCATCTTCCAGAGATCAACGGCATTTACTATATTTACAAACTTCTCCATCCAAGCGGGCTCGTTTAGTTCAAAATGCTCTTTTGCGTAGTCATAAGTTATCTTTGTAGCGCATCTTGAAGTATCTAAATAGTACCACTCATACTTGTTTGCACTCTCTTCTCCGCTTCCGTGGTGGTCAAGAAGCAGCAGGGTTATCTTTTTGTTTTTTTCGTTTAGTTTTTCAACTTCACTGTTTAGCCACTTTGCCTCATCCGCGTTTAGATTAAGATCTGTAATAAGTATAGAAGCCTCTTTGTTATCTTTTTTAATATTTTGCAGCATCAACTCTAGCGTCTGTTTTACCTCTGCTCCGTAGTTCGCGTTGTAGTTAAAAAGCGTATATGGTGTCTCTTTCATTACCAGCTGGCAGCTGTAACCGTCAAGGTCCGTATGTGATAGGTGGTGCATTATTTTGTTATTCATTATTCTCTTTCTTATTTTTATTTGATGTTATGCATTAAAACGAACGCGTTCGTACTAGGCTATATATTATTTATCCTGTTCTTTTATTGAGATCGATCCCATTACTTCAAATGTAGCACTTGAGTCTATCTCTGCATGTGAGAGTGTTACCACGTCAAGCGAGAACCTCTCAAATATCTCTGCAACGCCGCGGCGAAGTTGAGGATCGACTATAACTACGACAGGAGAGACCCCTTTTTGAAGCAGTTCTGCCGCCTTGGCACTCGTTGCTTGGATAAGAGCATTTATCTCGCCGACGTTTAGCATTAGATTTCTTGTGCCGTCTCGCTCCTGAGACTTCTCAAGCATCAACTGCTCTGAGGGGGTATCAAATGTAAGAAGTCTTATTACTCCGTCTTCGCCTGAGTACATCTTTGTAATGATGCGTGAGAGTTTTGCGCGTACCTGCTCGGTGATGACGTCCACATTTTTGGTAAACTCGGCTACATCTGCAATGGTCTCAAGGATCGTGAGCATATCTTTAAGAGGTACTTTCTCATGCAGAAGAGCTTTGAGAACTCTTTGGATAAGCCCGATAGAAGCGACCTTGGTAACATCATCCACAATAATAGGAAAGTCGTTCTTGATCTTATTGATGAGAGTCTGAACCTCTTGACGGGTCAATAGGTCCTCAGCATTTTTCTTTATCAGCTCACTCATATGAGTCGAGATAACCGTAGCAGGATCAACGACGGTGTATCCGTTGATGATTGCATCCTCTTTTAACTCAGGCGCGATCCAAAGAGCTTCAAGACCAAATGCAGGCTCTTTTGTTCTCTCCCCATTGATCTCTCCCGTTGCCATCCCGCTGTCCATTGCCAAGAATTTATCAGGCATAATAGTGCCCTCGCCGATAGGTATCCCTTTGAGGAGTATTTGGTACTGCTGTGGCTGGAGGTGAAGATTGTCTCTTATGCGCACCTGAGGCATTAAAAAGCCAAAGTCTGATGCTATCTTTCTTCTCATCGAGCGGATTCTCTCTAAGAGATCGCCGCCTTGGGCACTATCTGCAAGACGAATAAGCTGATAACCGAGCGTGAGCTCTAGCATCTCTACTTTTAGTATATCTTCAAGAGCGCTCTCCTCCTCTTTAGCTATCTCTTCGTTAGATTTTGCAGGGCGCATAGCCTTCTGTTTTGCTTCTTGCTCTTTTGTCTTTGAGAGAATGTTATTTACATCAAGAATACTTAGCTCGCCTTTTTCATATTTGTAGATAGACCAGCCAAGAAGAGCAAACAAAATACCGACAAAGCCCATAGATGCAGTTGGAAGCCCTGGTACCAGAGCAAAAAGGATCATAATGAAACCTACAATCATCATGATCTTTGCATTGCCTGTGATCTGATTGATAGCGCCCTCTGCAAAGTTGTCTCCCTCTCCGGAAGAGCGGGTTATCATGATACCTGTCGCTGTTGAGATTATAAGAGCGGGTATCTGTCCGACAAGACCGTCACCGATCGTTAGAAGGGTAAATGTTGTAGCACTGTCGCCGACTGTCATATCGTGTTGAAAGACACCTATTAAAAAGCCGCCGATTATATTGATAAGAGTGATGATTATACCGGCAACCGCGTCACCTTTTACGAATTTAGACGAACCGTCCATTGCTCCGTAAAAGTTTGCATCTTGGAGTATCTCTGCTCTTCTTCTCTTTGCCTCTGCATCGTCGATAAGTCCTGCATTTAGGTCGGCATCGACTGCCATCTGCTTACCCGGCATCGAATCGAGTGTAAAACGTGCAGCAACCTCTGCAACCCTTGTTGAACCCTTTGTAATAACCATAAAGTTTATAAGAACAAGGATCGAGAAGACGACGATACCGATAACATAGTTTCCGCCGACAACAAAATTTCCAAAGCTGTTAATAATACTGCTTACTTCATCAGGACCTTCATGCCCGTGGCTTAGGATCATTCTGGTGGTCGCAATATTAAGAGCGAGCCTAAAGAGCGTAAGTATTAAAATAAGTGTCGGAAAAGTGGTCAGGTCGGTCGGTTTTGGAACATAGAGCGATATAAGCAGAATAAGTACCGCAAGAGCCATAGATATAGTAAGTAAAACGTCCAGTATGGAAGATGGCAGAGGAACAATGATTATAGCAAGTATTGCCATAACGAAAACTACTACACTTAGATCTTTTTGACCAAGTAAAAAGTTTAAGGTAGTGCCGATCTGCTGCCTAGTAGTTAATTTTTTTGCCAATTTTTTACTCTAATACGTCTGCTAAAGTCAAGTCTGCTAAAAAAGAGTCTATCTTACCTTGTAATTTATTTAAAAAAGGCCATATTGAACATAGAGAGCCTTTGTCTAGTGGGCAACTCTCAAGAGACGGTGCGCAATCAAAAACTTTAGGCGCTTTGCCTTCAACTGCAGACATGATCTGCAACATACTTATATCTTTTGGCTCACGAGCAAGAGCAAAACCGCCGTTTACGCCTTTATATGACTTTAAAAGACCCTGCTTAGCCATAGATTGCAGGATTTTAGCTAAAAAACTTTTTGGAATAGAGAGCTGGCTTGATAGTGTTTCGCTGTCCATTGGAGTGGAAGCTTTTGTCAAAACGATTAGGGAGAGTATCGCATACTCACTAGCACGGGTTATTAACATAATGATTACTTTAATTAGATTTTTTAAATTATATCAAAAGAAGTTGAAATAAAAGAATAAATTAGATATCATTTCACTTCAACTTTATACACTGAATTTGTGTGGACTGTTAGATTATATACCTTTTGGAGGCCATTATGGCTTTAGATTCGGCTAAAAAACAAGAAATTGTTGCAAAATACGGTCGTGGTGAGAATGACACTGGTTCAAGTGAAGTTCAAATCGCATTATTAACAACTAGAATCAGTGAACTTACTGAGCACTTAAAAGTGTTCAAAAAAGATCACGCATCAAGACTTGGTCTTTTAAAATTAGTAGGACAGCGTCGCCGTCTTATGAAATACTTTAAAAGAAAAGATAAAGATGCTTATCTTAAACTTGTAGCAGATTTAGGTATTCGCGACAATATCTAAATACCAAAACGAAGCTTTTTTGCTTCGTTTTTTCTTCTTTTGATTTTTTACTATTCTGTTTCCACTCTACAAATATCATAATCAACACCATTAAAAAAATCCTTCATCATTACGTCAAGCACCAAAGAAATTTTATATAAATGCTCTAAATTGAAATGTTTTTTGTTGTGGTAAATTTCTGCAACAGAAATTAATCCTACTGATTTTAGCCCAATAGCAAGAGCTAAATCTAACTGAGTCATCCCTTTTGCTTTTCTTATACGCATTACATTTGCACCAATAGTTCGATAAAGTGTATCTATATCTTCCTGATTTGCTATTTTGTGCATAAACTACCTATAGTTAAAGTTGATGTAAGTGTAATATCAATACAATCTAACATCAACTAACTATGGTTAGTTAGATTCAACATTAGGATAAAAAATGAAAAAAATAGCGTTGGCGGTATTGCTTGCGAGTGGTTTGATTGCTGCGGATAGTGGAAATTATATTGGTATTGACATTGGAAATACTAAGTTTGATATGAAAGCTTCTGCTGCTGGAGTTAGCGCAGAAGAGAGTGATGATGGCGGTTCCGCAACTTTCAAGCTTGGATACTATTATGATAAAAATAGCCGTGCATTTATTAGCTATCAAAATATTAATGTAGATGGCGGAGATGCATATTATGCCGGTATTGGTTACGACTATTTAATCGGCGATAATGATATCAAGCCATTTGTTGGTGGTTTTGTAGGGTATGGTTCAGCGGAAGTTGATGATCTAGCAGATTTAGATATTTCAGGAGTTGTGTACGGTGCGCAAGCTGGTGTAAACTATGCTATAAATGAAAATTTTTCAGTTGAAGCTGGTTATCGTTATATGAAGTCAAATATGGAAGATACAATAACAGTGAGTGGTGTTGATGTTAAACTTGAGATTGACCCAATTTCAAACTGGTTTGTTGGTGTAAACTATAAATTTTAGTTTTTAATTCTCCTGTTGCCATGCCCTCTTAAGCATGGCAAATTCGCTATAAAAAAATCTCAACCGCTCTTTTTAAAAGGGAGAAATTCTCCAAACTCTCTCTTTCCCTAGTTAATCAATTAAAAATTTACATTTTATCTACAAGAATTTGTATTTCACTTCTGAGTGGAATAAGTTTGTTTTGTATAATATCCCAAATTTCATCTGCGTCAATACCAAAATAGTCATGTGCGATTATATTTCGAAAGTCTTTTATCTTTTGCCAAGGTATGTGCTGATGAGTTTTTTTAAATGATTCATCCAGACGAGTAATTGTTTCACCAATGACTACAAGTTGCATCATAGAAGCATCGAAACTTTTTTGATCATTGTAAAAATCATCAGCATTTAAAAACTCTTGTGAATAGTTTTGAATTTTATCAATTGATTCTATTAACGACAAAAGATCAAATTTAATTTTAGACATAGATTGCATCTTTTAAGATAAACTCTTTTGCGTAGGGCTTTAGATACTTTTCTCTTGCTAGATCGACACTGCGATCGAAAGAATGAGATAAAAACTGTTTTAATGACTCTTTTGTGTCATAAACATCTATCAGGTTATCGTCAAGCTCAATAAGCAGATCCACATCACTGCCATCCGTCTGTTCATCTCTTGCAAAAGATCCAAAGAGAGCTATTTTTGTGATGTGAAATGTCTTGCAAATGTATGCTCTGTTTTTTTGCAAAAATGTAATGATTTCATTTTTTGTTTTCATAAAAAGTATTATAGCACGAACTGAAAATTATAAAAATATCTCAACCGCTCTTTTTAAATCCTCCTCGGTATCTATCCCAAAGCCCGTGCTTGTTACTTTAACCATGCTTATCTTTTTTTGATGGTAGATTGCGCGAAGCTGTTCTAGTTTTTCTATATCTTCAATAGGCGCATCATTAAGATCACAAAACTCTTTTAGGCTCTTTTTGCTAAAACCGTATATCCCTATATGACCGAAGTACTGCGCTTCTCCGCTTCTATTATATGGGATTGGGGAGCGTGAGAAGTAGATGGCATTGTCTTGGTCGTCTAACACCACTTTTACCAAGTTGGCATCTTGTGCAGATTCGCTGTTTATAGAGTTGTAGCAGCTTGCCATGATAAACTCTTCGCCCTTTTGCTTCAGCTCCTCTAATCTTTTAATAAGCTTTTCGACAACATCCGCCTCAATAAAAGGCTCATCTGCTTGAACGTTTATAATAAGCTCATCATCATCTACCTTTAGAATATTTGCACACTCATTTATACGGTCGGTTCCGCTTTTGTGAGTTGTTGATGTAAGCATCGCCTCAACACCGTGGGCTCTGCATGTTGAGATGATCAGCTCATCATCAGCCGCAACGACGACTCTGCCCAGATGTGCAACTCTTTGAGCAGTTCGCACTACCATCGGAACTCCGCCGATGTCTGCTAAGACTTTTTGTGGAAATCTGCTTGAAGCAAGCCTTGCCGGAATAATTATCATTTAAAGCCTTTAATAATATAATGGCAAAATTATATCCAAAAATGAACTTTTAGGAATTGCATATATGCTTCTTTATCAGCCGCAAGAGGGCTACTGCTACAACAGCGACTCAATCTTTTTATATGACTTTGTAAATCATTTTAAACCTAGAGGAAAGATTTTAGATGTTGGAGCAGGGTGCGGTGTTGTGGGACTTTTGGTCGCACGAGATAACGAGAAAGTTGAACTTGAAGCCGTTGAGAAGCAGGATGTTTTTGCAGAGTATGCCTCTATTAATGCGAGAGTTAACAAGATAGATTACAGACTCCACAAGAGTGATTTTTTAGAGTTGGATGAAGATGTTAAGTATGACTTTATCATCTCAAATCCCCCCTTTTATCATGAGGGTGTGACAAAGAGTGAAAATGAGATGTTATTTAATGCACGCTATAATGTCAACTTACCGTTAGATAGATTTTTCAAAAAGGTCTCAAGACTCTTAAAACCGAGGTCTCATTTTATTTTCTGTTATGATGCTTCGCAGTTTGGACTTATCTGCGCGGAGCTTACAAAAACAAATATGAGAGCGGTTGATGTACGTTTTGTTCATCCTAAAAGTGATAGGGCGGCATCTCTTGTGATGATACATGCCAGAAACGGCTCAAAGTCACTTATGAAAATTTGGGCGCCCTTTATCAGTTTTGACGGGGAAGAGTTTTCACAAGAGGCTCAAAATATATATAAAAAAGCACGGACACAAAGTATAAAATGTCAAATATAATTAAAAAAGACGGATACGACTACATTTTTGATGCCTCTGCATGCAGCTCATGTCAGGCGAGATGCTGCACTGGAGAGAGCGGATATATCCATGTGAGTGCCTCGGAGATAGAGAGTATTGCCGACCTATTAGGATTAGAAACCCAAGCGTTTAGCGAAAAATATCTTTTTAAACACGGATACAGATACTCCATAAAAGAGAGAAAAATTGGCGAGAGTTACGAGTGCGCTTTTTATGACAGAGAATCAAACGGATGCGCTATTTATGAAGCAAGACCGCAGCAGTGCAGAACTTTTCCTTTTTGGGACTACTTTAAAACAAGAGTCGATGAGTTGAAACTAGAGTGCCCAGGAGTTATTGATGCATAGTCTTACTAGATTTTCTCTTCTTATTGGGGTACTTATTTTTATTCTCGGGTGCTCCTCTAAAGATATAGAGGTAAAAGGGCATCAGAAAGTCTTTGAGTATGAGGATCTTTACATACTAAATGCTCTCTGGTTTGAAGAGAGGCAGGATTACAAGAACTCATCAGATATATTTAATACTCTCTACTTAAAAACAGGCAAAAAAGAGTACCTATACCGCTCCCTAAGAGATGAGTTGGCTGCAAATGAGAACGAACGCGTCATAAGCAGAGCAGACGATGCTTTAGGGGATGAGATAGATGATTTTGAGCTTATAAGGATAAAAATAGTAGCCCTTATGAGAGCAGATAGACTCTTGGAAGCAAAAGAGCTTGGTCTAGAGCTTGTTGCAAAGTCAAACAGTGTTGATGACTATCTGCTTGTAAGTGAGATATATGTAAAACTAAAACAGTTTGACACCGCGGTGAAGTATCTAGAGGGCGCATATATTAAAAACTATAACGAGAAGATACTTGAGAAGATGGCAGTCATCTTGTATGTAAATCTGGAGAGAAAAAAAGATGCGATCGCACAGCTTGAGACTCACTCAAGAATACATGGATGTACAAAGCTAATCTGCTCAAAGCTTATCGGTTTTTACAGCAACGACAACAATGTCGATGGTCTTTTATCGACATACTTAAGACTTTACAAGATAGATTCAAGCAGAGATATAGGTGAAAAAATAGTCCAGATATACGGCTATAAAAAAGATTACAAAAAGATGGTCGAGTTTTTGGAGCAGAGCAGCATCAACAAGGAACTGCTTCTTCAGCTCTACATAAAGATGAAAAATTATAAAAAAGCGGTCGGTATTGCAAAAGAGCTATACGATGAGAGCGGTGATGCCTCTTATCTTGGACAGAGTGCAATATTTGAGTATGAGAGCGCTGAGGATAAGAGCGATACAGCGATGCATAAAAGCGTTATCTCCAAACTAAAAGAGGTAATAGAGACAAAAAGAGAGGGCATGTACCTTAACTATCTCGGTTATCTTTTGATAGATCACGGAATTAATGTAAAAAAAGGGATAGCGTATGTGAAAGAGGCGCTTAAGATAGAGCCAAACTCTATCTACTATCTTGATTCACTTGCTTGGGGATACTATAAACTCGGAGATTGTAAAAGAGCTGCAAAGATCATGAAAAAAGTTGCAAATATGGACGGCAGCAGCAACAGCGAGGTTGTTGAACATATTGAAGCTATAAAAAAATGCAATAAAAAACAAAAGGGTACAAAGTAGAATGATTTTAGACGAGATAATAAAAAAAACAAGAGAAGATGTAATAAAAAGAGAGAAGGAGTTTTCACTTGACTGGCTTGGACGCTCACTTGCCTTTAATGCAAGAGCGCCGAGAGATGTTTTTCCATACTTGAGAGCTACGGATGAGGATCCATACAGAATAATCGCAGAGGTAAAAAAAGCCTCTCCTTCAAAAGGTGTGATCCGTGAAGATTTTGATCCCATAGCGATCGCACAGAGCTATGAGAGAGGAGGGGCAAGCGCTATCTCTGTTCTTACCGAACCTCACTTTTTTCAAGGAAATCTGGACTATTTGGGGCAGATAAGAAGATATGTAGGGATTCCGCTACTTAGAAAAGATTTCATAGTAACAAAATATCAGATACTCGAAGCAATGGTTCACGGTGCAGATTTTATTCTTCTTATTGCCGCGGCTCTTAGCAAAGGCGAGCTTAAAGAGCTTCTTGGATATACAAGACATCTGGGCATGGAGGCACTTGTTGAGGTACATGACAAGAGCGATTTGGTAAAAGCGATCTATGCTGGGAGCGATATTATCGGGATAAATCACAGAAATCTTCAAACTTTTGAGATGAATATGCAACTCTCCTACGAGCTTATTCCGATGATACCAAACGGCAAGATAATCGTTGCAGAGAGCGGTATTTATGAGCATGGACAGCTTGAAGATCTCTCTAAAGCGGGAGTCGATGCCTTTTTGGTAGGTGAGTCTCTGATGAGAGAAGCTGATGAGGAAGCAGCGCTTAGAAAACTGAAATACGGAAAAAATAAAAACGCCTAAAAAGAGGCGAATGCCTCGCACACGCTTAGAAAATTGAAGTTTGGCTAAGCCAAGAGCAAGAGAAGAGTCTCTTCTCTTATGACAATAGTGCCTTTGCGCACTCATTAATTCTTTTGCCGTCAGCCTTGCCTGATAGCTCTTTAGATGCCGCCCCCATCACTTTTCCAATATCCTTGATAGTTTCAGCGCCTACTTTTGCGATTATATCTTTTATCGCTTTGCTTAGCTCATCATCGCTAAGTTGTGCAGGCAGATACTCTTTGTAACAAGCAATCTCATCAAGCTCTTTTTGCATCAGATCGTCGCGCCCTGCATCTCTGTACTGCGTTGCCGCATCATCTCTTCTTTTGACCTGTGATTGAATTATTTTAATAACGTCATCATCGTTAAGCTCTTTTCTCTCATCGACCTCTATCTGCTTAAAAGCACTTGTCAAAAGTCTTAGAGCATCTCTTTTTTTGTTATCTTTTGCTTTCATAGCATCTTTGACATCTTGATTTATCTTATCTCTTAAATTCACGATTTTCCTTTTATGTGGAACTATTATTGCTAGAATTATAACTAATAAAACAGAAGCAAAAGAGAAAAATTGAAAAAAACTATTTTAATGGTGCTGATGCCGATTTATGCTATACTATTTTTTTCCGGTTGTACGGCAAATTTGACGGATCCTGAGATAGACTTTGAGCCTCCTGCTTATGTAGAGCAGATGCCATCACGCGAAGACAAGAAGGATTTTGCTTCGGTTGGCAGTATTTTTGGTCAGGGCGAAAACCCACTTTTTACAGACCACAAAGCTATGCACGTAAATGATGTAGTAACGGTTATAATATCTGAAAATGCTCAGAGTTCAAGTACAGGTTCAAAACAGCTCAGTGAAGATGATACGATGGGCTTGGGTGGCGGTCTCTTTAGTGCAGGCGGCACAAACTCTGCGGTAAATTCGGCAGTAAACAAACTAAACGGCTTAAGCAACGTAGGATTTACAGGCAGTTCAAGCAGTGCCTATGCGGGTCAGGGAAGTGCATCAAGAGATGCATCGTTTACTACGACAATTTCTGCTAGAATTGTAAAAGTGCTTGAAAACGGAAACTATTTTATATCCGGCAAGAGAGAGATTTTGGTAGATGATCAGAAGCAGATCATACAGATAGGCGGCGTAATTCGCCCTTATGATATTGATCAATACAACAGAATAGAGTCTTCACAGATAAGTGATGCCAAGATTCTTTATAAGACAGAGGGAGATGTTGACCGTGCGACAAAACAGGGCTGGGGTACAAAAATTATTCAGGCTGTCTGGCCGTTTTAGTCTACTTATTGCGCTGAGTTTTTCACTCACCTTTGCCCAGCAGAGTTTTAAAGATTTTAAAAAGTCTCAAACAGACTCCTTTAAAGAGTATAAAGATGAGAGGGACAGGGCTTTTAGCAACTACTTAAAACAGGAGTGGAAAGCCTACGCACTTGAGGAGATGAAGCCTCTTTACGAGAAGCAAAAACCCCTAACGATCGAGCCCGCAAAACAGACTCAGATCAAGCCTGTCGGACCAAAGATAAACATACAGATAGAAGAAAAAAAAGAGGTTAAAGAGGATCTGCCACCACCTCAAAAAGAGCCTGCTAAATCTTTGCCTACACAAAAAGTGCAAAAAGATATATCATTTGATTTTTACGGTAAAAATTTGGAGTTTGATATTTCAGACGGTATAAAAAGAGCAACTTTTTACCCTACAAATCAGACAGGAATTGCCAACTTTTTCGATAGTGTTGCTTCAAGTGAGTATGCAGATCTGGTTTTAGATATACAAAGAGTCTCAAAATACATGAACTTAAATGATTGGGGTATCTACCTTTTAGTCTCGAAAATATCTCACAGCATATATGAGAACAGAGACAACTCTAAGCTTCTTAGTTGGTTTTTACTAAACAAATTGGGATACGCCGTAAAAATCGGTTTGGACGACAGACACGTAGTTTTGATGCACTACTCGACAAAAACGATCTACGCTGCGCCTAGCTTTAATTTCGATAGCAAAAAATATTATGTTTTTTTAGGTAACTCCAAAGATAGCATAGGAAGAGTTTTTTCTTACAAGCAGGATTATCCGAATGCCACAAAGCCGCTTGATCTCTCAATGGATGAGCTCCCGATTTTGGGAAGTGATTTTGATAATAAACTTCTGAGCTTTGAGCACTTTAGCAATAGGTATGAGATTGCGTTCTCTTACAATAAAAATCTTATAGAGTTTATGTCAACATATCCACAAGCTGATTATGAGACCTTTTTTAACGCCCCTATTGACAAGAGGACATACAGAGAGCTGGCGATATCCATCAAAAAATATATTGACGGCAAAAAAGCGAGCGAAGCTATGAACTTTGTGCTTACTTTTGTACAGAAATCGTTTAAATATGAGCAGGATAATCAGCAATTCGGAAAAGAGAAGGTGATGTTCGCGCAGGAGACGCTTTTTTACGACAGGTCAGACTGTGAAGACAGGGCGGTTCTCTTTTCATATCTTATGAGAGAGCTTTTCGGAGTTAGCGCACTCGGTGTAAAGTATGAGGATCATATGGCGACAGCACTATATATCCCGCTTGATGGAGAGAAGATAAGAGCAGGTTCAAAAGAGTATGTTATAGCAGATCCGACATATATAAACTCAACTATCGGCACGGGAATGCCAAAATACAGATCCGTGAAGCCTCAAAGCTATATACTTCTAAAGAGCAACTAATAATGCAGGATATAAATAGAGACTCATTAACATCCCTTCCAAGCAGATTTGCTTTAATCGAGCATCTTGAATCTTTGGAACACGCCAATGTTTTTTTAATAGATGTGGATAATTTCAGTAATATAAACAGTGCGTACGGATTTGAGATAGGTGATAGAGCACTTGTCGAGATAGCAAGACTAATTGATATTGCAAAGCCGCTCTCTTCAACTCTTTTCAGGTTAAACTCTGATGAATTTGTACTTGTATGTACGGAGATGATGAGTTCAAAAAAGTTATCAGAACTTGCAAGCTCTTTGATATCCTTTTTCGACCAGACAGAAGTTTTGGCTCTTGATGATGATACAGATATAAAAATATCTATAAGTATAGGCATTGCAATAGGCAGAGAGAGTGGAATTTTAAGTCATGCAAGAACTGCTATAAAAGAGCTAAGAGAGCATAAAAGAGCATCGTATAAAATATATGACCCGCACTCTGTTTTTATAAAAAAACAGCAGGAGAACATCTACTGGATACATAAGATCAAAGAGGCTTTTGAGAATGAGCAGTTAGTTACCTATTATCAGCCTATAATAAATAACAAGACGAAAAGAGTAGAGAAGTATGAGTGTCTGATAAGAATAAGAAATAACGGGACAATCACTCCCCCGATAAGGTTTATGGAAGCTTCAAGGCTTACGGGAACACTCACGCTTCTTACAAAGTGCGTAATAGAGCAGAGCTTTAAAAAGTTTAGCACTACCGAGTATGAGTTCTCCATAAACATTACAAGTACGGATCTGCATCTTAACTATCTGGAGGAGTATCTCTTAAAGTGTGCCAAAAAGTACGGCATCAATCCATCAAAGGTCACTTTAGAGATGCTTGAAGATATAAGTACTATTAATACTCCAGAGATTCTTACTCAGCTAAACTCTCTTAGATATCACGGTTTTAAGATCTCAATAGATGACTTTGGAAGCCAGAGCTCAAACTTTTCAAGACTTCTTGAGTTCTCACCGGACTATCTTAAAATAGACGGCTCTTTTATAAAAAATATTTTAAATGATAAAAACAGTTTGGTAATAGTCGAGGCGGTAGTTCTGCTTTGTAAAAAGAGCAATATTAAGGTTATAGCCGAGTTTGTACATAGCGCAGAGGTTCAAGCCAAAGTAGAAGAGCTTGGAGTCGATTACTCACAAGGTTACTATTTCAGTGAACCTAAAGAGGAGCTGGAGTAATACTCTTGGCTCTTTTTACCGCCTCATCAAATGAGTCAAGTATGTTTCCCTCCTCAAGTAAATTGGTGATCTCATATTTTTTTAAATCTTGCAGTACATCGCTGTTTACACCTGAGAGAAGCACTATGACATCTGACTTTTGCAGTGTTTTTAGCATCTCCTCAAAATTATGAAGCGCAGTTGAGTCTACAAAAGGAACATGGCGCATACGGATGATGAGTATCTTGCTCTTAAGCCCTATCTCTTTTATCACTCCCGAGTACTGTTTTGCAGAGGCAAAAAATAGCGGACCGCTTATCTCGTAGATAGAGACGCCCTCAGGCAAATCAGAGTAATCTTCAAGCAGATCGCTGTCAACATGGCATGGAGTCTTTATGCCGATATCCGCCATTCTCTTCATAAACAGAAGTGAGGAGAGAACAACGCCGATCTGTATCGCCACGGTCAGATCCACAAACACTGTAAGTAAAAATGTACTAAGCAGGACTATAATATCAAAAGGAGAGCCTTTTAAGATCGAGATAAAAGAGCGCCACTCGCTCATATTATAAGCAACCACGATCAAGATCCCCGCCAGACATGCCATCGGAATAAGCTTCGCATAACTTGCAAAAACAAGCATAATAAGCAGAAGGGTCATAGCGTGTACAATTCCCGCAATTGGAGTTCTTCCGCCATTTTTCACGTTTGTAGCAGTTCTCGCGATCGCCCCCGTTGCCGCAATGCCGCCAAATATAGGAGTGAGAATATTCGCCATCCCTTGAGCTATCAGCTCCGTGTTTGAGCGGTGGTTACCGCTTATCATACCATCAGCAACAACGGCAGAGAGAAGTGACTCTACACCTCCAAGCAGAGCTATTGTAAGAGCGGGAGCGATATAGATATAGAGGTTTTCCATCTCGATATTAGGCAGTGAGAAAGTAAAAGTGTTTGGTATCTCTCCGAAGAATGACTCAATGGTAGTTACCGGAATATTTGCTGCTTGAACGATAAAAGTGATGAAAAGTATGGCAACAAAAGAGCCCGGAACTCTGGCAGTTATCTTTTTAAAATAGATAGTTATTAAAATTGTCACAGTTGTAATTGCGAGTGCATAGAGGTTTGTCTCATCTACTTGAGAAAAATAGGCAACCCACTTCTCAAAGAACTCCGATGGCATTTTCTCAATACCCAGCCCCAATGCATCTTTTATCTGCGTTGAGAATATAATGACGGCAATACCGCTTGTAAAGCCTACAATCAGCGGATGCGGAAAGTATTTTAAAAGATTGCCCAGACGTAAAAGCCCAAAGAGTATGAGGATGACTCCCGCCATCATAGTAGAGATGATAAGCCCGTCAATTCCATACTCTTGAACTATAGCATATATGATTACTATAAATGCTCCCGTAGGGCCGCCGATCTGAACTCTGCTGCCGCCAAAAAAAGAGATGATAAAGCCGGCAATAATTGCAGTGATCAGACCTTTTTCAGGAGAGACGCCTGAAGCTACGGCAAATGCGATTGAGAGAGGAAGTGCAACTATACCGACAACAATGCCGGCAAAGATGTCAGAGATAAGCTGATCTTTGCTTATCCCAGATTTTAGAAGTGTAAAAAGCTTAGGTTCAAAAACTTTGTTCATTTAGTTTTTCAGTGAATTTAACTGCTCTAAAACTTTTTGCTGTTTATCTTGTGCATCTGCTAGAAGCTCTCTGTTCTTTGCAAGAACATCTTCAGGTGCATTTGCTACAAAGCGTTCATTATTTAGCATACCGCTGAGTTTATCGATCTCTTTTTGTAGCTTCTCATCCTGTTTTGAAAGACGGCTGATAATAGGTGCAAGGTCAATTGAATCAGTTGGAATAAATGTCTCACATTTTTGCGAGATGTCACTTACGGAGTTTTCTACTTTAGATTCAGTGAACTCTATAACATCTACTTTGGCAAGTTTGAGTATAAAAGGCTTCATCAGCTCTTGCTCTTCTTGTGAGATGCCATCAATCTTGACAAATGCTTTTGCTATCTTCTGATTTGCGAGATCTACCAAGACTTTTGCACGTCTGATGGAGATGATAACATCCATTATCACCTCAAATCTAGCCTCGTCTTTTAGACGTCTCTTCGTCTTATACGGATACTTCATAACCATAACAGACTCAGAGCTATCCAGGCTTGTTGCAGAGAGTTCATGGTAGAGATACTCTGTGATGAACGGCATAAACGGATGCAGAAGCTTCATAGACTCTTTAAAGATAGCGCCAAGTTCAACAATTGAGCTTTTGTCAGCTTTGCTAAGTTCAATTCCCCAGTCGCAGAACTCGTTCCATATAAAGCGGTAAACAGCAGTTGCAGCGTCGTTAAATCTGTACTCATCCATAGATGAGCGAACTTCTTGCGTAGCGACATTAAGGCGTGAGACCATATATCTTCCAAGCGGAGTCTCGATGCAAAAACCTTTTATATCAGGAAAAGTATCTACATTCATCTGCAGAAATTTCGCAGCATTGTAGAGCTTGTTCGTAAAGTTACGGTTCTGTTCGAGCTTATCCGTACTCATTCGTATGTCACGACCTTGTGCCGCACTGATGGCAAGAGTGAAGCGCAGAATATCGGCGCTGTACTTCTCTACCATATCAAGCGGGTCGATAACATTGCCTTTTGATTTGCTCATCTTCTGACCGTTCTCGTCGCGTACAAGTGCGTGAAGGTAGATGTGGTTAAACGGAAGATTGCCCATAAAATTCTCACCCATCATCATCATTCTAGCAACCCAGAAAAAGAGTATGTCAAAGCCCGTAATAAGAAGCGAGTTCGGGTAGAACTCTTTTAGGTCGTCTGATTGGAAGAGTTTGTCCATCTCAACGTCGCCATTCCCCCAGCCAAGCGTTGAGAACGGCCATAGAGCTGAGCTGAACCAAGTGTCAAGAACATCAGGGTCTTGATGAATGTTTTTTGAAGCACACTTTGGACACTCATGCTCTTCGTCTTTTAAACTTGCCCACTCATGGTCGCAGTCGTTGCAGTAAAAAACAGGGATCTGATGTCCCCACCAGAGCTGACGGGAGATACACCAGTCTCTTAGATCACCCATCCACGAGTTGTATGAGTTTATCCAGTGAGGCGGAAAGAATTTTGCTTCGCCGCTGTTTGTTTTTTCTATAGACTTCTTTGCAACTTCGCTTCTTACAAACCACTGTTTTGAGATGTATGGTTCAACGATGTTTTTACATCTGTAGCAGTGTCCTACTTGATGTTTGTGATCTTCTATCTTTACGACAAAGCCTTCAGCTTCTAGTTTTTTAACGATTATATCGCGGGCTTTAAGACGCTCTAAGCCTGCAAACTCTCCGGCGTACTCGTTTAAAATACCCTTCTCATCAAATACGGTAATAAACTCTAAGTCGTGTCTTTTACCAACTTCGTAGTCGTTTTGGTCGTGCGCGGGAGTTACCTTGACCACGCCTGTTCCAAACTCCATATCTACATGCTCATCCGCAATGATCGCGACTTCTCTGTTAGTTAGAGGAAGTCTTATCTTCTTGCCTATGATATCTTTGTACCTTGCATCATCCGGATGTACCATAACCGCTGTATCGCCGAAGTATGTCTCAGGTCTAGTGGTCGCAACTTCAACAAAACCGCTGCCGTCTGCAAAAGGGTACTTAATATGGTAAAACTTGCCCTCATGCTCTTCATGCTCAACCTCTATGTCGCTAAGCGCGCCGTCATGCGTACACCAGTTTACCATGTAGTTTCCGCGAACGATAAGTCCTTGGTTGTAGAGATGAACAAACGCCTCTTTTACTGACTTTTGAAGTCCCTCATCCATTGTAAAGCGCTCACGTTTCCAAGCTGGAGAGACTCCCATTTTGCGCAGTTGCGAGGTCATAACTCCCGCAGACTCCTCTTTCCACGCCCACGCACGCTCTAAAAACGCCTCTCTGCCGATCTCCTCTTTTGTAGTGCCTTGTGCTAGAAGCTGTTTCTCGACCACGTTTTGCGTTGCGATCCCCGCATGGTCGGTTCCAGGCTGCCAAAGAGTTTTGTATCCGTCCATTCTTTTGTAGCGGGTGATAATATCTTGAAGTGTAAACGTAAGGGCATGACCTATGTGAAGACGACCTGTGACATTTGGAGGAGGCATCATGATGGAGAAATTTTTTCCCTCTTCTTGAATGGCTCTGTTGCCATCTACCTCAAAGTAGCCTCTCTCTTCCCAAATTTTGTAAAATTCATCTTCCGTAATGCTCGGTTCATAGCTCTTTGCTGACATGTTTTTGACCTTAAATCGTTTTTCGCGATTATATCCAAAAAGATGTGAGGCTTTGCTTATTTGAGTTTTATTTGTTCTTGTGCAAACACTACACAATAGAAGCTCTATTTTAAAAAGTTGAAGCTTATAATAGTATAATTTCACTCTTAATTTTAGAGGAGTTTTTTTGCCACTTTCGCGTTTAAATCAGCAACAGTACCTCGCTGCAACATCAAAAAACAGCCAAAATCTCATCATAGCTTCTGCAGGAACGGGCAAGACATCTACAATTGTCGGCAGAATCGCTTATCTTTTGGATTCGGGCGTAAAGCCTCAAGAGATTTTACTTCTAACATTTACAAATAAAGCCGCGGCAGAGATGGTTCAGCGCGTTGGGGATTTTTTCGGCAAAGATGTAGCTTCAAAGATAGATGCGGGGACATTTCATGCGGTGAGTTACAGATGGCTTAAAAAAGAGGATAAAAAAGTTGTCCTCAAACAGCAAAGAGAGTTAAAAACGCTCTTTAGAAGTGTCTATGAAAAGCGCTCTTTTGGTCATATTGGAGCGGAGATAATGCCTTATGGCGGAAACTATCTCTATGATGTCTACTCTTTTTACCAAAACACGGAACTTGTAGATAATTTTGAGGAGTGGGTCAGAAACAGATACCCTGAACATGAGCTTTTTGCGATGATATATGCGGATATTGTCGATGAGTTCGAGGGTTTAAAAAAAGAGTACGGCTTTGTAAACTTCAATGACCTGCTTTTAAACTTCAGAGAGATGTGCAAGAGTAAAGATCTGGGTTACAAAGAGGTGCTTGTAGATGAGTATCAGGACACAAACGCGCTTCAGGGCACGCTTATAGATGCGATGAGTCCGCCATCACTCTTTTGTGTCGGGGATTACGACCAGAGCATCTACGCTTTTAACGGAGCGGACATTTCGATAATAGGGACATTTTCAAAAAAATTTCCGAGCGCACAAGTGCATACTTTGACAAAAAATTACCGCTCGACCGTGCCGATCCTCTCACTTGCTACAAAAGTAATAGAGCATAATGAGCGGATTTACCCTAAAAAACTTGAAGTTACACGCGGACACACTTCGCAGCCTCCGACACTTCTGGCTTACGATGAGCTGTTTGAGCAGTATCATGATATTGCCAGAAAAATAAGTGCCACGCAGACACCGCAGGAAGAGATAGCCGTTATTTTTAGAAACAACTCCTCGGCTGACGGCATAGAGGTCGGACTTCGTGAGCTTGGCATCTCGTGTAAGCGAAAAGGGGGAACAAGCTTTTTTGATTCACGTGAGGTTAAAGCGGTTTTAGATTTCTATACTTTGCTTGTAAATGAGTCTGATATGATGGCATTTATCCATCTCTTTGAGTTTGCAAGAGGTATTGGAAGTGCGATGGCAAAAGAGCTCTACATTGCTCTTAAGACACTTGGACACGGGAGTATATTTTACGGGCTTTATGCACCTGATGAATCAAACAAGAACCCCTTTGAGAAGAGAAAACTGAACCATCAGCTCGGCCTTTTTGATGATTTTTTAGAGCTTGGCAGTGTTGGTAAATTTGCAAAGCTTGGATTTGAAGATAAATTTATGCGCAATCCCATTTTAAAACATCCAAAACTTACAAAAGAGAACGCAACTTTTTTGCATGATTTTTACCTGCTGTTTCGAGATCTAAAGGGTGTTAAACAGCCGCGTACCATCGTAAAAAAGATTGCTGAGTCTGCAATTTACAAATATATAGCCGAATTTCTGGCAAGTAGAAGAGCGCAGCTTAAAGACGGCACTATTGATGAGAAGCAAAAGGCGGATGCACTCTCTAAGATAGCCAGAAAAATGGTTTTGCTAGAGGAGCTCTCAAAGCCATACAGCGAACATGAGAGATTTTTAAATGCAATGATACTAGGTTCATCAGATCTGACACAGGGTGAGGGTGTAAACCTGCTTAGCGTGCACGCTTCAAAAGGGCTGGAGTATAAAGAGGTCTATATAGTTGATTTGATGGACGGACGCTTTCCAAACCGTAAACTTATGCAGCGCGGAGGCTCACTGGATGAGGAGAGAAGACTCTTTTATGTAGCAGTAACGCGCGCAAAAGATATACTCTACCTTAGCTACGCAAAATATGACAAGATCAAAAAACTAAACTTCCTGCCATCACAGTTTTTGTACGAAGCCGGATTGGTTCCAAAGGATGAGGCTTTTAGGGCCATGGTCTTAAAAGAGGAGGGCAAAGAGGAGTAGTCTTGGCTTTTAGATGAAGTTTTTGTCATTATATATGACAACCTGATTGCGTCCGTTCTCTTTTGCCATGTATAGTGCCTTATCTGCGCATCTGTATATTTCGTTAACATTGTGCAGTGTATCTGGTTCAATGACAATAACTCCCATTGAGATAGTTAGATAATCGCTCACCTGATTTTTTTCATGCTTTACTTTTTCATTTTCAATGCGCTCTTTTATACTGTTTGCAAAAGAGAGAGCTTCTGAATGACTCATACCGATACACAGTATTCCAAACTCTTCGCCTCCGAGTCTAAAAGCCATATCTCCGGCTCTTTTAAGAGAGGCTCTCAGGTTTTTTGCCACAATCTTTATAACAATGTCCCCTGCTTGATGTCCATAAGTGTCGTTGTACTGTTTAAAAAAATCAATATCTAAAATAATAAAAACAAGCGGCTGTTTTGTTCTGCTCTGTATCTTTAGGTTATCTTCAAAAACTTTGTCAAAGTGTCGTCTGTTATACAGAGAGGACATAGAGTCGGTAATTGTCAATTTTTGTATATTTTTTATATATTTTCTGTTTTTACAATAAAATATCCCGTTTATATATCCGATAAATAAGATAGATAAAACCCCCGCCAATATTACGTAGTTAGAGACTTCTTTTGTCTCATTTAGCCTGTTGTTTAGACTTTTCTCCAAGTAAATTACGTTTGCATCGTAAAGAGCGATTATGAGATTGATGTTTTTAGTGATCAGATCAAAAATGCCATCCGGTTCAAGAGCTACACTACCGGTACCCAAGAGATTTATTTTAGTAAATTCAATAATAGCTTTTTGAGCTTTTCTCATCTTTAGATGATGCTCTTTTATATCAATATTTTGATCTGTTTTGTAGAGCATATCCAGATTGAACTCCAGCTTTTTTAGTACCTCTTCTATCTTGTTTAGCTGTATAGCAAAATACTCTTTTTGGTACTCTGTAAGTTCTCCGTCTTTTGTACTTGCCGCAATTGCTCTTATCTGTCCGTTGTATTCGATAAGCCGTGGAAGAAGATATACAACATTCTCTATCATTACATAAGAGTCCATTTTAGGGTCTAATATAAGATTACATCCGTAAGAGATACGGTTGGAGTAGCTCATAAACTCCTCAATCAATTTGGAAAAATAGTCAAAACTGGCGAACACTAAAGTACTTTTATTTATAGAGTCTGTAAAATTTAATAGTTCCGATTTTAAAAAGTCATTTTTATTATGAGCGCTAATACCTTCTCTTAGGGATACGAGATTTTTTGAGATTTTCTCTTTAGTAAGTTCGAGTTCTTGAAGTAAGTTTGTTGAAGGCTCTTGTATACACGTCAGACCTCTTGCTCTTTGAAGGTTAAAAACCGTATTTTGCACCTCTTTTATAGTTGATAAACCTCTTATTTCATCAATTATAAATTCTAAATCTTTTTGAAGGTGTAAAAAAGCGTAGGAGAATATGACAATAATACCTATTATAGGCATTATAGTAATCAAGATGAAGTATTTAAAATTTTCTTTTGTTTTGTCATGGTCTATATTTTTCATAATGTTGTTCCCATTTAAGATATAACAACTTTTAATCATTCTACTTTTATTTTTCTAAAAAGTATAATTTTAAATAAAGTAGAGAAAAATTGTTAATAAAAATTTTATATTTGAGTTCATAAATTATAGTATAATGAAAAAAAAAGGAGAGTGCAATGAAAATTTTAATATCGTCAGTGTTAGCCCTATTTCTACTTGGTTGTAGCGGTGAGAACAAACAAGAGACAAAAGAGGTGATAGCCGAGAAGAAAGAGAGCGTAGCTCAGAGTGCTGAAGAAGTAAAAGAGGAAGTCGCCACAAAAGTTGAAGAGGTAAAAGAAGCGGTTGTTGAAACAGCCGAGCAAGTAAAAGAGGAAGTTACTACAAAGGTTGAAGAGGCTAAGGAAGTGGTAACAGCTAAGGTAGAAGAGGCAGAGACGGCAATAGCCGAAGCTCAGGTTGACGGAGCAAAACTTTACCAAGTGTGTGCTGGATGTCACGGTGCAGACGGCTCAAAAGCAGCATTAGGAAAATCTCAGATCATTCAGGGCTGGGATGCTAAAAAAACAGCAGATGCACTTAATGGGTACAAAGCAGGAACGTACGGCGGGGCTATGAAAGGTATCATGGTAGGGCAGGTCTCCAAGCTTGGAGATGCTGAGATACAAGCCCTCTCAGAGCATATTTCTAAACTCTAGTCTTTTAAATATCTTTTAGAGGAATAGGATAATTTTCTACAATGTAGTCAATATCCTTATCTCCTCTTCCGCTGAGGTTTACTAAAATAGACTCTTTTGGGTTCTCTTTTGCATATTTCATGGCAAAAGCAACAGCGTGCGCGGACTCAAGAGCAGGGATGATCCCCTCATGTTGAGATAACTTGTAAAACGCATCAACCGCTTCATCATCACTGCAAAGACCTATACTTGTTCTTCCTATACTGTTTAAGTATGCATGTTCAGGTCCTACGGACGGGTAATCTATACCGCTTCCGATTGAGTGTACAGGTGCGGGATTGCCTTCGCTGTCTTTTAACATAATAGAGTTAAATCCATGCATCACCCCTTCGCTTCCATATGTCAAACTTGCACTATGCTCACCTATGTTTGAACCTTTTCCTGCAGGCTCAACAGAGTATAGCTTTACGCTATCTTCTATAAAAGCGCTAAAAATTCCCATAGCATTGCTTCCGCCTCCTACACACGCGGTTACCATGTCCGGAAGTTTGCCCGTCATCTCAAAGAACTGCTCTTTTGCTTCGATTCCCACTACGCTTTGAAAGTCTCTTACCATCTTTGGAAAAGGATGAGGACCGACAACAGAGCCTATTGCAAAGAGCTGATTGTCCGTATCTTTTAAGTATGCATCAAATGCGCTGTCAACCGCTTCTTTAAGGGTTTTAAGCCCGTGAGTTGCAGGAACTACTTTCGCACCGAGTATCTGCATACGCACTACATTTGGATGCTCTTTTGCAATATCCACTTCGCCCATATGTATCTCACACTCAAGTCCGAAGTATGCTGCCGCGGTCGCAAGAGCCACGCCGTGCTGTCCCGCACCGGTCTCAGCTATCAGTTTCTTTTTACCTAAATATTTTGCCAAAAGCGCCTCCGCCATACAGTGGTTGAGCTTATGCGCACCCGTATGGTTAAGATCTTCACGCTTAAGGTAAATCTGTCCTCCGCCGATGAAATCTGAGAGGTTTTTACAGTAGGTGATGGGAGTAGGGCGACCTTGGTAATGTTTTCTGATCTTTTTAAGTTCATCAAGAAACTCAAAAGATTTTGAGAGTTTGTCATACGCTTCGTTTATATCTTGAAAAGGTTTTTCAAGCTGAGGCGGAATAAAAGCTCCCCCAAACTTTCCAAAAAATCCATTTGCGTCTGGCATAGAGTCTAAATATGGTTTCTTCATGATTACTTTTCCCTTTTTTGTCAAATTGTAGCGATTAAGAGATAAAATTAGAGAAAAAGAAAATTTTATGAAAAATACTATTTTAGTTCTGTTACTTTTTCTCTTTGCTGGATGTGACGGAAAGATTTATAAAAATATATATGACAAGAGCAAGATAGGTGTAACTATCCCATCTATAGAGGTCGTCGCAAATGATGAGCGCTCTCTTGTCATCTCACAAAATATTATGGAGAAAAAAGGTTTTATTGTCGGTAAGTCGGATTATATGCTGCGAGTTGAGTATAGGGATTATACTCTCTCATGCACAAATCCGCTCTCTAAAACATCTTCTGATTACACCTACGAAGGATTGCTTGTTTTAGAGCTTTTTTACAACGGCAATAAAGTTTACTCGATCTACAGAGATATTAAAAAAGATGTCAGCGAGAAACACTATTTGACTCTTATTGAGATCATGCTTGAAGATCTTGAGCTAAAGAGGGGCTGAGTGCTCTGATTTTTCTTACCTCTAGAAAGTATGTGTGTCCAAGATAGATAACAAAAAAGATCGCTCCAAAAAAGATGGCAAACGGAACAAGCGAGATAAGATAGAGCAGAAGTGTTTTTAGCCTGATGTTGTTTTTGTTGAAAAATGCGATCTGCTTAGCCTCTTCTTTTGTGCAGATGCTTGAAGAGACATCAAATGTGAGCATCTTATGAAAAAAGTAGTAGAGCGGTATATTGATCGCCACTATATTTAGAAGTGGTACAAAGTAAAAAGGGATAAGCAGAAAAAACAGCAAAATCATTACCGCAGAGTATTTGATGGCTAAAAAGATTGCAGATATCAGGTTTGAGTGTCCTATCATATCAACATCTTTGTAGTGTCTTAGACGAAGCTCTTTTAGTATGAGAGGAGTTAAAAAACCTATGATTATCACTGCTACAAAGACAGAGAGATAGATGGTTAAAAAACCTCCGATTACATAGATAAGAAAAGTAGCCAGCCACGATGTTATCGTGTAGCTCATTAAAAATTTCATAATTGCAGAACCTTCAAGTTCTGCTTCTATGTTTTCAGTATGAGGGATGCCGCCATGCATAGTTGTCTGAGAACTCTCTACATGCATAGTTCCAAGTTGCTCAACTCCCATACCTGCTACAGTAAAGAAAATAATATACATAATAATAATGCTTATTATAAAAGGAAAAAGAGCATATTTGAGCATTTTTGGGGTTGAAAAATCCTTTATACTTTGAAACAGTATCTCTTTTTCGTTCATCTTTTACTCCATAATTTTTGATTTAGTTTTAGCTCTTCAACGACGCTTATAGCCAGATGCAGAGTTTTTACATACTCCATAGCCACTTTGTAGTCTAGCAGCGAGCGAAAAATAGATGGTTCAAATAGGTCTTTGTTGTAGCTGATTGCCATATAAATATGATTTTGTATAAAAGAGATATGAACTTTATGGCTTGATTTTTGTTGAAAAGCCAGAAGTTTTTTCATTAGCGAATTTGAGAGAATATATCTCGCTTCTACTTGGTCGGTAGAGTATACGACAAACTCCTTCTCAAACTCAGGATCATCCATCTTTACCAGTTCATCTCTTGCCATATTGTTTGACTGCAGCCAGTGTCCTATCAGATCGCCAAATGTACTTTGTGCGCTGTCGGGCAGAACAACGGTCTCACCGCTGAAGTTCTTGTTGAAATCGGCAACTATAAAAAGCCCCTGAAAAAGTGTGCTCCAACTCTCTCTTCCTTTGGAGTTTTTGTGTCTTTTTTGGGCATGAATATCTGAAAATTGTATGTTGATACCGTCAATTTGTCCTTTGACATAGTCGTTTCCGCCCAGTTTGTCAGGTTTTTCAAAGAGTTTTGAACGCTCGAAATAGTAATCAGAGACATGGGTTGTAGATGAGTATAGAAGCGAAGAGTCTATGGCATGAATAAGCGGCTTTATAACACTCATCTTAAACTCATGCGTATAGTCGTGAATTAAAAATTTGTAAATTATAGCTCCAATTGCTATATATGCAAAGATGATAAATTCGTAAAAATTGACTAAAGTGTAAGCAATGGCAGCGCAGAGGAGGGTATACACAAGTGCGACAATGACTATCTTATATCTAAGGTTTTTTCTCTTGTTCTCTAATTGTTCAAGAGTAGGAAAGAGATTTTTATAGTAAAAATCTGTAAGCTCGCTTACGCTTTTCATTTATAAGCCTTTGTAGTTCTCGAAAAACTTTGTTTTTCGTAGCTTTAGGGGGTTGTAGGGACGTCTGTCCCTGCCGCTAAAATGGACGCGTTCATTTTAGTGTTTAACATCAATTAAAAAGCTCTTTGACATCTATATTTTTACGCTCACTCTCTACGATCTCAAACACCTGTTTTCTTCTGTAGTTCATAAGTGAAGCCATAAAATTTGTAGGAACCATCTCTATAGCATTGTTGTAGTCTGTCACGGCTTGATTGTAAGCGCGTCTGGCAGCCGAGATCTGCTCTTCTACTTCATGTAGCGTATGTTGCAGATGCATTATATTCTCATTGGCTTTTAGCTCTGGGTAATCCTCGACTGCAATCATAATAGAGCCAAGAGCGGATGTTACCTTTGCATCAAGAGCTATTTTGTGTGCATCGCTGATGTCGGGCTTCATAGCTTCGGCACGAAGTTTTGTCACCTCTTCTAAGAGCGATTTTTCATGCTGCATATACTCTTTTACGGAGGCGACAAGGTTTGGTATGAGGTCATATCGTTTTTTAAGAGTTGTATCAACGCTTGCAAAGATGTTTTCAACTTGATTTTTCTTAGCGACGAGAGAGTTGTACATCAAAACCAAGATCAAGGCTAAAATGATGAGAATTATAAAAGGCATTGACATTGTAGAGATCCTTTAATGGTAAGTGCTAGTAGTTTACCCTAAAATAGTTAAAACTATTTTAAGATTTTATTATATTATTTGCGGCCAAATAACCGCTTGCCCATGCAAAGGCAAAGTTGTATCCTCCGCGTCGCCCCACAACATCCATGACCTCTCCGCAGAAGTAGAGGTTTCTTTGCTTCAATGACTCAAAAGTTTTTGGGTTTACCTCTGCAGTATCAACCCCGCCGCCTGCAACTTCCGCATGCCTAAAACCGTGAGTGTCACTTACTTTAAAACGCCAATTCAGAATCTGATTCGCTATTTTTTTACTCAGCTTTGTGTCGATATTTTTACCGCTTAATGTGGCAGGAAGTTTTAACTCTTCTAAAGCTCCAGAAGCGATCTTAAGTGGAATAATCCCTGCTAAAATATCTGATAATGTAAGATCACTCTGCACGGAGGCAAGCTTGCTGATGTGGGAGGATAGCTTTTGGGCGTTTAATGATGGTAGCAGGTTTATGGATATGCTTACATCTACTCCATCTCTTAGGGCAATGCTTGCAGCTTGCGAGATGTCAAGAATTGCAAATCCTGAAACCCCATAGTCGGTAAAGAGAATATCTCCGCTTGAGCTTGTCTCTTTTTTATTGTTAATAAGCAGTGAGACCTCCCCCTCTATTTTTGCGCCGCTCATCTTTTTTACAACTGATGAATTTAGGTGCAGCTGAACAAGAGAGGGGTATGTTGGGATAATATTGTGCCCGACCTCTTTTGCGAACTCCAAGCCGTCTCTGTTTCCGCCAAGATGAGATGCAGCCTCTGAGCCGGTAGCGATAACTACCGAATCATACTCGTTTAAAAGCTTTTTTATATCTCTGATCTTTGTCTCTGTGTTTATC
This sequence comes from Sulfurimonas crateris, assembly GCF_005217605.1. NCBI lineage: Bacteria > Pseudomonadati > Campylobacterota > Epsilonproteobacteria > Campylobacterales > Sulfurimonadaceae > Sulfurimonas > Sulfurimonas crateris. The sequence goes on from NZ_SZPX01000002.1 coordinate 52,258, forward strand.
TTTACGCCCAGATTTTTTGCATAGCTAAGAAGCAGAGCGGCAACGCTTTTTGCTTCATTGCTTAGTGGATAGACTCGTCCGTCATCTTTAGCGTCAAGCAGAAGTCCGATACTCTCGCAAAACTTCTCAAACTCATTAAACCCGAACTCCTTAAGTGCAAACTCCACAAAAGATGGATTTTGCGAGAAGTAGTCATTTGAACTTAAATTCTTGTTTGTAATATTACAGCGCCCGTTTCCCGATACCAATATCTTTTTGGCACACTTTTGGTTCTGCTCGAACAGCTCTACATCTGCGCCGCCTTTTGCACAAAAGATAGCACATATTAAGCCGCTTGCCCCGCCGCCGATGATCGCTGTTTTTTTCATTTAAAGTGTCACGACTTTCGCACCGAATCCACCCAGATGCTGTGGTGCGTCCTCGAATTTTTTTACTCTGGGGTGGGTTTTTAAAAACTCTTTGACGGCATAAGAGAGTTTTCCGGTTCCGATACCGTGATAGACTATAACCTCGTCCCAGCCGTTTATAAGCGCATCGGAGATAAATTTATCGAGCACTTCGGTTGCCTCTTCGGCTCTCATGCCGTGCAAATCACATTTTAGTCCCGCTCTTTTTTGAACATTTACTTTTATGTCAGTGGTCGATTTTTGTTTTATGATCTGTGTATGTTTTAGCTGCGATGTTTTGACTCTCACACGCATACCGTCTACTTCTACTATCGCCTCTTTTTTATCTTTCATGGCGACGATAACGCCTTTTTTACTGTGGTACTTGACGTTATCTCCGACTTTAAACTCTGTGACATGCGCAATCTGCGGCTCTTTTTTCTCAAGAGGGAGCTTTTTATTGGCTTCGTTCATCGCTCTGTGGATAGCCTTCATATCACCCGCGCGAGCCGCTTTTTTTGCCTCATCTATTGCGGTTTTATAACTCTCTTTGAGCATATTTTTTTCACGCTCAAGCTCATCAAAAACTCTAGCTCTCTCATCTTTTAGCTCACGCTCTTTTGTTTCGAGCTCATCTAGCTTTTCGTCAACCTTTTTATGTTTTTGTTTGAGTTCGCGCTCCAGCTGCGAGCCCCTCTCTATAAGAAGATTTAGCTTTTCGCTGTTGTCTCCGTAGAGAGCTTTTGCCTCTTGGACGATCTTGTTTGATATGCCGTATCTCTGCGCCGTCTCAAATGCGTAGCTTTTTCCGATGATGCCGTGCATAAACTCGTAAGTAGGGACTCTGTTCTTCTCATCATAAATTGCTGCCATCAGCTCGACATCTTCACGGTCTGCCATCAGAGCTGCAAGACGTTTATGGTGGGTTGTGACCACTATTTTATGCCCTTTTAGTATCAACTCGTCAAGTATCACTTTAAAGAGCGCTGCCGCCTCGTCGCTGTCTGTTCCAAGCTCTATCTCATCTACACCGACAAGCGCATCTCTGCACTCAAATATCTTTGAGAACTCCTGCATACGCCCGGCAAATGTGGAGATGTCGTTCTTGACGTTTTGAGGGTCGTCTATAATTGCAAGGACCTGCTTAAATCCTCCGATATGGGACTTATGTTCATTGACCTTCATCGGGATAATATACTTTGCCATAAAAGCCGCACTCAGTATAGACTTGAGCAGCATCGTTTTTCCGCCGGCATTTACGCCTGTTATCATCAAAATATTTTTAGAGAAGTTCACGCTGGTCGGCTTTGCATTGTGAAGAGCAGGGTGGATAAAGCCCTCAAGTACTATTTTAGAATCTTTTTTTGATTTTATCAGTTGTAGATCTCTGCTTTTTGCAAAGAGAACCCTTGCCTGATAGTTGTCAAACTTTGTAAACTCTTTGTCTATGAAGTTTATAAAAGGAAGAAGCTCAGAGAGTTTTGAGGAGAACTCTTTTGCGTAGCTGTAAAAGATAGCTTCACGCTCTTCGTTGATGTAGCGGATCTGCTCTTTTGTCTTTAAAATGAGATCGGGTGAGACATAAAAACCTCCACTGCTGCTTCTGCCGACCATTGCGCCTTTTAGGACATGGTTAAATCCGCCGCGAACCAAAAGACACTCTTCGTCGTTTATGAGGTGTACCTGCGTATCAATTAGGTAAGGGGAGAGCTTTTGGCTTGATGTGAGCCTTTTGAGCGATTCGTTAATATTGGCTTTATGCTCTTTTACTCTTGAACCCAGATTAAATAGCGTCTCATCAAGATTTTCATCAAACTTGCCCTCATGTGTAAAGTACTTCTCTACTTCAAGAAACTTTGGCTCGATGATAAACTTCTCCATCCATTCGCCGATTATCCCCTCAAGCTCTCTGTTTTGAAAGTAGCGAAAATATCGCACGACCTTTACTATCTCAAATATCTGCTCAAACTGAAGAACACCCTGCTTTTTGAGATGAAATTTTATATTTGTAAAATCACCAACTTTTGGAGGCGCTTTAAACTCTATGGCATCAAGCGCTTTGATGTAGCGGTAGTGAAGCTCTTGGTCTCCCTCTATGTAAAGGGAGCTCTCTCTGGAGAAAAATTGTCTAAAAAGGGATATGTGATCATTTAGATCAAGCTGATTGATGAGTGTATCAATCTTTGGATTGTTCTCTACTCGCATTTAGATGCACTAATCATCTGACCACGGTTTGGAGTATTCTCTTTGCCTATGAAAGTGTAGGTGCCGATGCTTAGTGTGAAGTTCTCTTTGTTTACCTCTACGCCATCGCAAACAACTGTTTTATTTTGGTTAAATCTCAATACTGCATCTAGCATTTTTTGAGTTTTTGCATCGTTGTATTTGTTAAAAGCTATTGCAAATAGAACTATCAAAAGAACGACAGCCGTCACAGTTGCTTTTTGAGTGCGTGTTAGTTCCGTAAAGTAGTGCAGAGCCAAAAAGAAGAGACCGACTACTACGAGTCCAAATATATATGCCACTATGCTGTTCCTCTTATCTGATATGTCAAGTCTCCGGCGCCAAAACCGATTATAAGACCTTTGTCGAGTGTTTTTAACACCTCTTTGTCTTTGATGATTGTAATGGTGTTGTTAGCTCTTGTAACGTTGTCCGCCATTATAAGGTTGTATCCTTTAAACTTCTCTTTAAAATCGATCTCTCTGCTGCTCTCGCCTGCCGACCAAACAGGAAGGATGATAAGCTCCTGTGCTCCTTCAAAGCACTTTATGAACTCTTCAAGGTTGTCTATTGTACGAGAGTATTTGTGCGGCTGCCAGATAGCCGTGATCTTATCAAACCCTTTAAGAAGTGCATACTCTTTGACCGATTCAAATGTAGCTCTTATCTCAGTCGGATGATGACCGTAGTCATCTATAATCACGCTGCCCTTTTGAGAGCCTACTATATCAAAGCGTTTTTTGATGCCTTTAAATGTAAGTATCTTCTCTCTAATAGTCTCAATGTCCATCGATTCATGAGCCGCTAAAATCGCTAATGACGCATCAAGAGCGATATGCTTTCCAAATCCCCAAACATCAAAACTTCCCAGATCTTTGAGTTTGAATCTAGTATGCGGCTCATCGTCTATCAGCACAAACTCAATGTCCGTTATATCACGGCTTGGGTAGAGCCACTCTGCCTCTATCTCGTCCACAAGTTTGCTCAAAAACGGATCTTCGGCATTTAAAACACGACACGGAGCAGATTTTATAAATGTTTTGTATGAGTCGTAAAATAGCTCATAGTTGTAGTCGTAGTACTCCATATGCTCCGGTTCGGCATTGATGACAATAGCGCAGTGCGGATTTGAGTTTATAAAACTGCCGTCACTCTCATCTGCTTCAAAGAGCATAACGTCGCTTTGCGGGTTGTATCTTACATTTGAGCCAAATGCTTTTGATTCAGCTCCAATAATTGCAGAGCCTTCCATAATAGCCGTCAAAATAGCAGTCGTTGTGCTTTTTCCATGTGCGCCTGCAACAGAGTAGACTTTTGAGGTGTCAAGTATGCGAAGAAGTGCTTCACGGCGTGCAAGAACTTCTATACCTTTGGCATTTGCCTCAACTATCTCGGGATTGTCAGGACGTATGATGGCAGAGTGAATGACAAGGTCTTGATCGGTGATCGCAGATGCATCATGAGGGACTGTAACACTTATACCAAGTTTACGAAGTTTTTGTGTGATTACAGTATCAGCTATATCCGAGCCGCTTACTTCATGACCTTGAAAGAGCATATATTGCGCCAATCCTGATATGCCTATACCGCCGATCCCGATAAAGTGAATTTTCATTGCTTTACTCCGCATCTGTTTTAGAGTTATCTAGCAATTTTTGTGCCTTTGTGTTAAAACAGCTTATATAAAATGTACCCGCATTTTGCGTCGCATCTACGTCTGCGATCTCTGAGAGAAAATCGTCTAAAGATATCTCTTCTTTAGCCGCGATCCAGTGAAACTTAAGTGCAGATGAGAACTTTTTGTCATTGCATAGTCCGCTTAAAACCTCAAAGAGCGCACTTGCATCATGCAGTTTTCCTGCGCTGTAGTGCTCAATTGCGTACTCATAGAGAGCTCTAAGAGTGGCAAAGTCTTGAACCTCGTTCATATCCATAACTCTGTTGGCTTCAAGAGTGTTTGTGAGTCTCTCAAGCGCAATATCCAAGATGTTCATATAAAAACCTTGAAGCGTATTCTCGTCAAACGTGTCATGCGCACGCTGTTCTAGTACATACAGAGATGCAATGTCAGAGTTTTGTTGTGCTTGAAGCACCTCTTGCTTTAGTTTTTCTACTTCATTCACGATAGACACTCCTTTATTCTCTCTAATGCATCTTTTGTCTTTTTCGGCTCTTCGACCAGAGCTATTCTTATGAAATCTTTTCCGGGATTAACTCCGTTCTCATCATCTCTTGCCAGATACTCTCCGGGAAGGACCTTTACGTTGTATTTCTCATAAAGTTTTTTTGTAAACTCCAAAGGAGAGGGAACTTTTAGCCAGATGTAAAAAGTCGCATCCGGAATTTCTACGCCTAAAATTTCACGCGCGATCTCAAAGTTTTGTATGTAGATAGCACGTGCTGCTTCTACGTGCTCTTCATCTCTCCAAGCCGCTGCTGCAGCGCTTTGAAGTGGAAGAGGGGAGGCGCAGCCGATGTAAGTCCTGTAGTTTAAATACTCTTTTAATATCTCTTCATCGCCTGCAATAAAACCTGAGCGAAGCCCCGGAGCTGATGAGCGTTTTGAGATAGAGTTGATCACAAGCACGTTTTTAAATGTACTGTTTCCGACATGCAAAGAGGCTTCAAGAAGTGATGGGATAGGCTTGCCTGTGTAAATTTCGCTGTAGCACTCATCGTTTAGGAGAACAAAGTCATGTTTAAGAGAGAGTTTTACCCACTCCCCTAGCTCTTCTACGCTTAGAGTAGAAGTTGTAGGATTGTTTGGAAAGTTTAAAATAACAAGATGGCATGCAGACAATCTCTCTTCATCGATCTTTGGCTTAAAATTATTCTCTTCTGTAAGGTTGAGATATATCGTCTTTGCTCTTGAAGCAATGGCCGCCCCCTCATAGATCTGATAAAAAGGGTTTGTAAAAGCGATAGTCGGCTCTTTTTTGTCAAAAAGAAAAAATTGAGGAAAGTTAAAAAGAACCTCTCTTGTACCAAATGTCGGGATGATCTGATCGTCACTTAGCTCAATGCCGAATCTTTTTACAATGAATGTTCTTTGCGCCTCTCTTAGACTCTCTTCACCTGCAGTTTTAGGGTATCTTCTAAGAAGAGAAGCGTTGTCGCATAGTGATTTTTGTATAAAACCTGGAGTTTCAAATTGCGGTTCGCCGATGGTTAGAGCCGATGGTTCATACTCACAGTTCGGTGTAATATCTTTGAGTAAATTGTTTAGTTTTTCAAATGGATATGGTTCAAAATTCATAGTTTTTAACGCCTTTAATAGTAGTCGCAATTATATCTAAAATCGCTAAAAGAGAAGTTAATGACTATCAAACTCCTCTAGACACGAGGCTTCGCCCTCTGAGACTCTGCAATATTTAGATCCTTTTTCAAAGGAGATCATATATGGGCGCTTGGTCATATCAAGAGTCGCAGCAACTTCGGCAATTTTACCCAGCGCATCTATGGTGCTTTCTCTTGCCTCATAACCGCTTAGGTCTACCTCATATTCATATACCATTATCTCCGTTAGCGTCTCTTTTGGATCTGAAGATTCGTAGATGTAGTGCATCATTTTTTCAGAATCTAATCGCGGCAGTCTATATAAAAAGATGTAGTATGTGTTTGAGAGTTGCAGCATCCTGTTCTCATCGATTTTTTTCATAAGTGCACGTGAATATTTGCAGAGAGGGTCAATAAAGACATATACGTCGCTATCTTCTCCGGTGCCGAATTTTATAGCGTGTTTTGATATCGACTCAAGATCAGCTTTTGGCTTTTGTGAGACGGAGAGTATCTCTGCAGCGCTAAGGCTTAAAATAAATAAAAACAGTATTGAGAGAAGTTTCATAATATCTCCTTACACTTTTGGAAGAGAGAATTTTTGCGTTATCAGCTCTCCTTCATTGTTAAAAAAGAGGTAGTAGAGCCAATCCTTTTTAACGCTCAGACCTGCTAAGTATCTAAGTGCTAGATTTGCTTGAAGAGAGGCTATATGCATAACTATCGGGGCAGTAATCCCCTCAGGAGTCTTTGAGGTTATTTTAAAAGCATCTCTAAATGATGACTCTTTAAAAAAACAGACTTGCCCGTGAAAAGCCTCAACACTTCCATATATCCAAGGTAGATTCTTGCCTCTGCAGTAGTCGTTTATCTCTGCGCGAGTTGGAAGATTGTCGGTCGCATCGATTATTAGATCGACCTCTATATTTTTTTCGCACCATTCAGTGAAGTTGCATTCATGAGCAATTGCTTTTACAAACGGGCATCTCTGCTCTATAAGCTCACAATTCACAACTGCTTTATTCTTTCCCTCATCACCCATTTTAAAGGCGATCTGGCGGTGAATATTGTGCAGGGAGACTTCATCAAAATCGATCATATGGATCTCGCCTATCCCGCTTGCACCTAAAGCAAAAGCTAAAGAACTTCCAAGTCCGCCTGCACCTACTATCGCTATCTTTTTTTGCTGCAACTCTCTTTGGGTATCTTCTCCCCAAAGCTGAACTTGACGGTGAAAATACTTCATCATAGAGAGCTCCTTTTATGTATTGTCTCTTTAAAACCCCAAAACTTTCTTGCCCTTAGTACTTCAGAGTGCTGCATATCTACGATCATAAGCTCCTCTTTGTTTCCCAAGTGTTCAAGAAGTTCTCCGTTTGGCGAAGCCAGAAGCGAATCGCCGTAAAAATACCATGTAAAGCCGTCTTGAGTGTACTCGCCGATTCTGTTCGCTCTTAAAATATAGCAGTTGTGCGTAAAGGCGCGTGAGAGTATTAGCGCTTTCCACCTCTCGTATGAGTCAAACGTAGAGACACTCGGCAATAGAATACAATCAACATTTTTAGAACTTATCTCTTCGAATATTTTATCAAAATGTAGTTCAAACCCGCTCATAACACCAAACTTAAATCCGTCTATTTTGAATATCAACGGGGATTCAATAGCTTTTTGCTCATTTGCAAAAAACTTCTCTTCATTCCAGTGCGAGTAGTTTATAAGAAGCTGTTGCTGGTAGTAAGATGTAGAGGAGGGTGCAAATTTTGCAATAGTTTTATATATTTTGCCTCTTTTTACGATAATAATAGGAGCGATAATTGTGAGTTTGTATGTTGAAGAGAGCTCTCTTAACACTTTTATCTGATGCTCGGAGTGCTCTTTTATCATAGACGGTGAGAGGTTTTGAAGCTCTTTAAAAAAAGGGTTTAATATGTACTCGCCAAGCAGAAGGACTTTAACTCCCTGCTTAGAGGCAATGCGGATGTAGTTATAGAGCTTGGTCGAGCTCATTCCCTGTGCACTGAGTTGAAGTACAGCGGCGCGCATTACTCTCCTTTTATCTGCGTGATCTTGATCTCTGCCTCTTCGAGGATCTTCTGAGCTTGGGTTAACTCTTTCATCCCTTGTTCATAAGCTTTTACGCTATCGGAGAGTGTGATCTCAGGGTTCATCAAAGTATCTAGAATTTTTTTGGCATTTTGCAGTTTTGATTCAAAATCAATGGTTTCTTCAGTAAAGCCCTCTTTTTCTTTAGCCATTTAGCACATCCTTAATATATTTTTCAAATTTATCGACCTCTACCAAAAAGGAGTCATGCCCATAATCGCTCTGGACATCAAGATAGTTATGGTTTTTGTATCCTATGGCTTTAAGCGTATCGTTTATCTCTTTCATCTCATGGCTTCTAAATAGCAGATCGTTGCTGAAGCTGATAAGATGAAGCTCGGCATTTACTTTCTGCAGAGCTTCGCCCAAAGAGTCAAATCCGCGAGATAGATCATATATGTTTATCGCTTTAGTTATATAGAGATAAGAGAGCGGATCAAACCACTTTGTAAAGTTGTAGCCGTTGTACTCCAAGTACATCTCCACTTGAAACTTTCCAAAAAGCTCGTAAAGACCGTCAGTTCCTCTATACTCTCTGCCAAATTTGCTCTGCATGGATTCGGGTGAGAGAAAACTGATGTGTCCTGCCATTCTTCCCACTGCCATGCCTGATAGCCCACTCTTTGCTATTTCGGAGCTCTCATAATATCCGCCCTTAAAATCAGGATCTTTTAGTATCGCCTCTTGGGATATCTTGTTAAAGGCAATAGCCCACGGCTGAGTAGCGTGCGTTGTTGCCAGAGATATTATCTTTGAAGCAAAATCGGGATAGTGGATCGCAAAATGAAGCGCCTGCATACCACCCATTGAACCGCCAATAATAGCATGAACATTATGGATACCGAGCTTGTCAAAAAGAATTCTTTGTGCTTTTACCATATCTTTGATGGTTATAACAGGAAATTTATAACGATAAGGGTTATGGTGCGGATGCTGCGGGCTCATAGGTCCGGTTGAGCCAAAACAGCTGCCAAGAACATTTGTACATATAACAAAATATTTGTCCGTATCTACTGCTTTGGAGCTGCCGATAAGATTGTCCCACCATCCCGGTTTTTTATCTCCATCGTAAGTTCCTGCACAGTGGTGTGAACCTGTGAGTGCATGACATATGACGACAACATTGCTTTTGTCATCGTTTAGTTCGCCGTAGGTCTCGTAAGTTATATCGTATGGTTCTAAAATACGTCCGCTCTCAAGATAGAGCGGGTTTGTAAAATGTTCTGTGTATGTCTTTAAGTTTAGTGACAAATTACGCCTCTAGAGCCTGTTTCAAATCCGCGATCAAGTCTGCAGCGCTCTCAAGGCCGCAAGATATTCTAATAAGTCCAGCAGGAACTCCGCAGGCAATAAGCTCTTCTTGTGTAAGCTGCTGATGAGTAGTTGAAGCAGGGTGTGTGATTATCGACTTTGAGTCACCGATATTTACGACAAGAGAGTAGAGCTTAGTAGCATCTACGATCTTTACAGCCTCTTCAAGAGAGCCAACTTCAAAGCTTAAAAGACCGCTGCTTGCACCGTTGTCAAAATATTTTTGAGCATTTTGATAGTTTGCATTGCTCTTTAACCCTGGATAGTTTACCTTTTTTACTTTAGGGTGAGACTCCAAAAACTCTGCAAGTTCAAGTGCGTTTTTTGAGTGCTCTCTCATACGAAGAGACAACGTCTCGATCCCTTGAATAAACAGCCAAGAGTTAAACGGAGAGACAACAGCGCCCAGATCACGCAGAAGTGAGAGGCGGGCACGAAGCGTAAATGGCGGAAGAGGCACATCAACATAGACAAGACCGTGATACGAGTGATCAGGCTCGTTAAAGTGTGCATAACGAGGGTTTGCCTTTAGTTTTTCAACAAGCCCTTTTCTCTCAACCAAAATACCTCCGATAGCAAGACCTTGACCGGTTGTGTATTTACTCGCACTATGAACCGTAACATCAACTCCATGCTCAAACGGACGGCATAAAACAGGGGTTGCAACTGTGTTGTCCACTACCGTCAAAATGCCATACTTGTTTGCGATCTTAGTTATTGCTTCGATGTCTGCTACGTCAATGCTCGGGTTTGTCAGAGACTCAAAAAATATCACTTTTGTCTTGTCATCTATGAGTGCTTCCATAGCATCAGTGTCATGAACATTAAAAAATCTAGCCTCAATGCCAAATCTCTTAAGGGTATGCGCGGTCTGAGTCAGAGTTCCGCCGTAAAGCTGTTTAGCACAAACAATGTTATCTCCTGCCTCTGCTGCATTGGCAATAGCAAAGAAGATAGCGCTCATTCCGCTTGATGTTGCAAGAGCAGCCTCGCCGCCTTCAAGAGAAGCAAATCTCTTCTCAAATACATCTGTAGTAGGATTGTTTAAACGAGTATAGATATACCCAAGTTCTTTTAGGGAAAATAGATTTCCTGCATGCTCGGCATCTCTAAATTCATAAGCCGTTGTCTGATAAATAGGAACTGCCATAGCCCCCTCAGCCCCTTTTTCATAACCCTCGTGAAGTGCTCTAGTCTGTAAATCCATTTTATATATCCCCCGTTTTAAAAATAATTGTTGCTATTCTATCTAAAATGGTTTAATGTTAGTTTTAAACGGGCTCTATTTACTTCTTTAATCCCTTTGCCCAGCCCTCCATAAGTGCGTGCAGCTCCTCTTTTGGAGCCTCCATAAAGTCTATCACAATTCTATCGTTAAATTCACAAATTCCTATACTTCTAGGTCTTGCTGCGAGTATTTTTGTGTTTGGGATCGCTTGCCCGAAACAAAAAATAATATTTTTTGCATCAACTAGTCCATCGACCATCTCTCCGCCCAGTTTCTTTGTGTGGGAGTAGTGGTCAAACACAGCGATAAATTCAGCAATGGGATGTTTTAATATTTTTTCTTTAAAATACTCAATAGCTTCATTCGCAGATGAGACTTTTATCTCATTTTTTGATAACTCCAGACTGTAAACCGGATACTTTTCCATAAAAATCGTTTTTTTCATTTTCTACTCCTTAATGCAGATCTCTTTTTTCTTCATGTGCAACAGCGTCTGATACGCAACTATAAGTATGACAATTGTAACAACCCCGACCATAAAGTAAGAGAGAAGCAGCAGAGGCAAGCACTCCCTTTCATGGTACATCAGCATAGAGCTTATCGCCATGGCAGCGAGCGGAAAAACAAATGCCCACCATGAGATGAAAAACTTTAATTTTATAAAATTTTTATACATAAAAGCTACCAAAAGAGTAAAGAATACCGCCATATTAAAGAGCATAAGAGCAAATACGTCGATAACGCCAAACATCTTAAAGTAGGCTATAAAACCGACTGCCGGAGGAGCGATGAGTATAAAGAGCGTAGGTACGAATTTTACCGCCATCTGGTTATGAAAAATTATTCTGTTGAGAATAACGGCAAATAGGATGATCCAAAAGAACATCCCGACACTGAAGAAATACATAAGCAGACCCAAGTTTACAAAACCTACACCTGCAACCGGAACTAAAACATTACCGACAATAGGAATAAACCACGCAGGGTTTGAGTGGTCTAACTGCTGATTTTCATTTATCCAAAAAGCTATAGTGTGCATTGTGAGATAAAAATGAAGCAGAGTTCCAGGATACCAAAAAACGGCACTTATAGCAGGATAGCTCTCTTTGTATATTATGGCAAGCATAAGCATAGAGATAGAGATCGCTGCAAAAAAGTTTATGCGAACGGGATGGGAAAACTCATTTTTTACCGCTACTTTGTATTTAAAAAATTTCTTTAGGTAGATATATGAGACAGCTATAAAAACAGCTGTTGTAACATACATAAGAATCTCACCGATGATATGTGGAAAATTGAGCCAAATGGCAGCTTTTTGATATGTGATAGTAAGTCCGCTTAGACCCATTACAATAGCATACATCATTACGGGAAAGAATTTAAGTCTGTTCTTCTCTTCTATAATCATTTCCATAAAAAACCTCTAATATTATTTAAAATTATAATTTTGATAAATTTTACTATAGTTTTGCATAAATGTCAATAAATTGTCAAGAAAAAGTCATAATAAAACTTCTTCTAAAAAGAGAATCAAAATTAGCCGATTTAGTCTCAACAATTAAGGAGACAAGATGAAGATAGAACAATCAGATGTCTCGCTCTTCTCCTCATATCAAAAAAGTCATAAGATTGAGGAGAGTGAGAGTTTACATATCTGGAACAAAGAGGAAGATGCACCCGAGCGACTAAGAGGCGGTGACAGGCTGGAGCTTTCAAAAAACTTCAAAAAGATGGAGCAAAATGCGAAGCTGGGCATCTCCCAAGAGGAGTATTTTGAGGTCTCAATTGACCCTAAATTGATGGCTATTTTAAGAGTTATTGAGGCTTTAACGGGGAAGAAAATAAACTTATCTCTATACCGTCATGACAACTCTTCCAACAGAAGCGAAGTAGCCGATCTGCATTCAAAAAACAGTGCAAAAGAGGGCGGGGCACCTCAGAGAGTCGGGTGGGGAGTTGATTACAGTTACAGCCGCAGTGAAGTTCGCAGCGAAGAGCTAAAGTTCTCTGCAAGCGGGAGCGTGAGCACTGAAGATGGAAGAGAGATAGACTTTAAAGTGGCGTTTAGTATGAACAGAACTACGGCAACGCATGAGAGCCTCTCGTTCAAAGCGGGAGACGCTTTGATAGACCCGCTTGTGCTTAATTTTGGCGGTAACACTGTTACCATGAGCACTGTAAAGCACATTTTTGATCTTGACCTTGACGGCAAAGATGACGAGTTCTCATTTGTGGGCGAGGGGAGCGGTTTTTTAGCACTTGACAAAAACGGTGACTGTAAGGTCAACGACGGAAGCGAACTCTTTGGACCGACTTTGGGCAACGGATTTGATGAACTCTCTGCGTATGATGAAGATGGCAATATGTGGATAGACGAGAGTGATTCCATCTTTGAAAAACTGCTTATCTGGACAAAAGATGAAGATGGCAATGAAGAGCTACACTCACTAAAAGCCAAAGATGTGGGTGCGCTTTATCTAGGTTCGGCAATGACCACTTTTGATCTCGCAGATGCTCAAAACGAAATGGTGGCAAAGATGCGTGAGAGCTCAATATTTTTAAAAGAGAACGGCGGAGCAGGGTTGCTCCAAGAGGTTGATCTAAGAGTTTAACAGGGTATGCGCTGCTACGAATCGTAGATAACTGCGGTTCCTGCAAGGAGGTCATGCAGACCTCTTTTGTCATCTCTAAAAGCGACCATAAAAAAACCGATCAGTAGAATAAGTGTAGATGCGATATAGCCTAATGAGCGGGTGATCGCCTGCTTGTTGTCAATATCTTCAAAGCTGTTTGCGTCCACGATCTTGACACGGAAAAATTTCTTCCCCGGAGTCGCACCCTGCCATCTTCTCCAAAACATCAGCGTGACAATAAGAACAGAAAACTCAAAAAGAAGCTCCCATCTGAGTGATTTGGGCGGTTGATTTGCTAATGCTTTTTCGGCGTTGCCGCTCATTGCGTAAGCCATATTTTGTTGAAACTGTGAGAAGTCGAACCAGTCGCCTCCGCTTAAAAAATAGATGATTATTCCAACGGGAAGTGCAAGAAAAAGAGTGTCTAAGAATGAGGCAAAAAAGCGAATCCAAAAACCCGCATATTTCACTTCATTCATAAATCTCCCTTTGCTTTATATGTGGTAATTTGGAGCTTCTTGAGTTATGATAACGTCGTGAACGTGGCTCTCTTTTAGACCAGCACTAGTTATCTCTACAAACTCTGCTTTATCCCAAAATGCTTCAATGCTCTCGCTTCCGCAATATCCCATAGATGAGCGAAGTCCGCCCATCATCTGATGAACGATCCCTGCAATGCTTCCGCGGAACGGAACACGCCCTTCGATCCCTTCAGGAACAAGCTTGTCAGCTGCAGTTCCCTCTTGGAAATATCTGTCGTTCGAGCCTTTTTGCATAGCGCCTATACTTCCCATACCGCGGTATGATTTGTATTGACGTCCTTGAAACATAATTGTGTCGCCCGGTGACTCTTCGGTTCCCGCTAAAAGAGAGCCTGCCATGATACAGCTAGCTCCAACAGCAAGTGCTTTTGCTATGTCGCCAGAGTATTTGATACCGCCATCAGCGATAACAGGAATACCGTGTTTTCTAGCTGCATCAGCACACTCTGCAATGGCTGTGATTTGAGGAACACCGACACCTGCAACAATACGCGTAGTACATATTGAACCAGGTCCTATACCGACTTTCACGCCGTCTGCTCCCGCTTGTATAAGTGCCTCAACAGCTTCTGCAGTCGCGATATTTCCTGCGATCACGTCAACTTCCATTGTCTCTTTGATCTTTTTAACAGTGTCTAGTATTCCTTTTGAGTGACCGTGTGCAGAGTCAAGAACCAAAACATCAACTCCCGCATCTACCAGAGCTTTTGCGCGATCATACTGCCCAACACCGATAGCGGCACCGACAATTAGTCTGCCAAAAGAGTCTTTGTTTGAGTTTGGATACTCTATGCGTTTTTTAATATCTTTGATAGTTACAAGACCTTTTAAAAAGCCCTCATCATCTATAATCGGTAGTTTTTCGATCTTGTTTTGGTGCATAATGTCAGCCGCTTCATCAAGAGAGATACCTTTTTTAGCCGTTATAAGAGGCATTTTTGTCATCACTTCATCAGCGCGCTTGCTCATATCTTTTTGAAATCTCATATCGCGGTTTGTAAGGATTCCCAAAAGCTTGTTATGAGCGTCAATAACTGGAACACCCGAGATCTTGAACTCATCCATAAGCGCGCTTGCTTCTGCAAGTGTAGCTTCAGGGTGAACATAGATCGGGTCTATTATCACTCCACTCTCGCTCTTTTTAACTTTTTTAACCTGTTTGCATTGAGTCTCTATATCCATGTTTTTATGGATAATTCCGATCCCGCCGAGTCTTGCCATGGCAATAGCGGCTCTGTATTCGGTCACTGTATCCATTGCAGCTGAGACCATAGGGATTTTTAGTGTTATGTTACGTGTAAGTTTTGTCTCTAATGAGACCTCTTTTGGCAGTATTTCAGAGTATTGAGGTACAAGAAGCACGTCTTCAAACGTTAGGGCGCGTTTACGAATTTTCATGGTCATCCTTTTAAGGGGGTAAAAGTTTTTATGTTGCTATAAAATTCTCTGGATTATAGCTTTTTTGTGGTTAAAAAGAGGTAAAGCGGGTTTTGATTACTCTTGATTTATCTTTCCAATTGCACATGAGAGGAAACTTTTAGCTTTAAGTCCGCCTTTTGTGAACGCTCTTAGATCTTCGTCTTCTAGTGGGTAGCCGAGTGATCTCATCTTTTTGCGAAAACTAAGCTCCGCTTCTTCATCTTTTATGTAGAGTGTTACGACTCTTGGCTCTTGCGTCAGATCTACGTCAGTTTCGCCAAACTCAGCTTTGAGTGCTTTTTTCACGGTGTTTGCACAGCCGTCGCATTTGATGTTCAGCGCTTTGAAACTTTTTTGCATAATATCTCCTTTAAGAGTTATATTTTATCTGCTCTTCTAAGCTTAACGCTCCATCAAAGAGTGTCTGCTCCTCATAAGCATTTGCAATGAGCTGAAGACCTATCGGCATACCCTCAGAGCTTTTTGCAACAGGAACAGAGATGGCAGGAAGCCCTGCAAGGTTTACGCTGATGGTGTAGAGGTCGCTTAAATACATCTCCATCGGAGTTGAGAGCTCTCCAAACTTGTTTGCTGTTGTCGGTGCAACTGGCGAGAGTATCAGGTCGACATTCTCAAATATTTTAGAGTATTGCTCTTTTATGAGGTGTCTTGTTTTTTGCGCTTTTACGTAGTAAGCTTCATAGTATCCGCTTGATAGAACGAAGTTTCCAAGCAAGATACGGCGTTTTACTTCATCTCCAAAACCTTGGCTTCTAGTCTGGATAAATGTGTCGTTTAGGTCTTTTCCGACAACTCTGTTTCCATAGCGGATGCCGTCATAACGAGCTAGGTTCGTAGTAGCTTCTGCTGTTGCCGTAATGTAGTAAGCGGAGATGTCAAATTTCGCGTCCATTAACTCAGCTTCTACTATCTCATGCCCTGCATTTTTAAGAGCGGTTATTGCTAACTCATAAGCTTTTTTTACATCATCGCTTGCGTTTTGGATATGCTTTGGCAAAACTGCAATTTTGAGTTTTCTTGAAGCGTTTAGTTTGTCGCTTACTTTGTCGTTTTTATTCGCACTTGTTGAGTCTTTTTCGTCATGTCCGCTGATGATGTCATACAAAATCGCCGCATCTTCAACATTTTGAGTCATAGGTCCTATCTGGTCTAGTGATGAAGCGTAAGCTCCCAAACCGTAACGGCTAACTCTGCCGTAAGTCGGTTTCATCCCGACGATTCCGCAAAAAGAGGCAGGCTGGCGGATACTTCCTCCCGTGTCACTTCCAAGAGCAGCAATGGCAAGACCTGCTGCAACAGCCGCCGCACTTCCGCCTGAGCTTCCACCCGGAACGCAATCTTTGTTGTGAGGGTTCAGGGTTTTGCCGTAAAAGCTTGACTCGGTTGTACTGCCCATAGCGAACTCATCCATATTTGTTCTCCCAAACGGACTAAGCCCAGCAACAAGCATCTTCTCTATGACCGTTGCATTGTATGGAGCTATATAGCCTTGAAGGATCTTTGAGCCTGATGTCACAGACCAATCTTTTACCTGAATGTTGTCCTTTATAGCTATCGGCACCCCTTCGCCGACATTGTGAATATCGATGTATGCGTTAATATCTGCATTTTTTTCTATATTTGTTTTTAGCTCTTCTTTAAATTTTGCAAGTTCGTCTTTGTTTAGTTTTAATGCTTCTTTTAACGTGATCACTGATTTTTCCTATCTTTATAAATTATTGGGTGTATTATAGCAAAATGCGTCTGTTTTTTCTTTAGCGGGGTTTTGTCAGGCGCATTTAGCTGATTCACGCGTTTGTTTTGCATCTTTGAGTATATTGATTCCTCCGCGGATGACTATAAGTGAAATGATTGTTCCAACTATTAGATCGGGAAAGCGACTGCCCATCACGGCGACAAGCACACCCGAGAGTATTACTCCCAGATTTGCTATAACATCATTTGTTGAAAATATCCAAGAGGCTCTCATATGTACGCCTCCGTCTCTGTGCTTGGAGATCAATACGAGGCAGATAATATTAGCCACTAAAGCGACAGCCCCGATGGAGATGATCAATGCGCTTTGAGGCTCGCTGCCAAACAGTAACAGCCTAACGACTTCAAATAAAACGCCAAGACCCAGTATGACTTGAAGGTAACCGCTGATTTGAGCCGCTTTTGCCTGATGCAATACTCCTTTGCCGACAGCATAGAACGAAAGACCGTATACCGCCGCATCTGCGAGCATATCGAGTGAATCGGCAATCAATCCTGTAGATTGCGCCAGCAACCCTGCGATCAACTCAGTGACAAACATAAACGCATTTATATATAGAAGTGCTAGGAGCGTTTTTCTCTCTAGTTTATCTGCTTGTTCAGTTCCGCAATTACAACCTGACATCTATTCTCCTATCTTTAGTTTGTGTTTAACGTTTGAATTGAGAAATGATTTTCCTAGCATCTAGCTTTTTAAAAGCTTTTGTAATAACAATTCTTCAACATTTTGTCTTGAATCCAAAATTGCCATGATATAGACAGTGTCATTTCCAACTTTATATATAATTCTCCATGGTGTTGCCACTACTTCCCTATAAAAAGTGATTCCCTCTTTTTGAAGTTCAGGAACAACTCTGCCTTTTAGAGGAAAAAAGTTGCTTGAATGGGCTTTTTTTCTTATTTTTTGATATATATCATTTGCAATACTAGGACTATCTTGTTTTATATATGCAACAATATTTAAAAGGTCATCTTTTGCGTTTGAAGTCCATTTTAGCTTATATGTCTCACTCATTTTTTAAGTAGTTCTTCTACAGAGTTAAATACATCTTCTTCATTATGTGTATTTCCATTTTTAATCTCTTCTTCTGCAAAAGAAAGTAGCTTTAAAAGTGAAATGGCATTTTTCATATCCTCATAGCTTTTTGGATCTTGAATAACTGCCTTTGCTTCACCATTTTGTGTGATAATCATAGGTCTATGGGTTTCATTAATATGTTTTAGTACATCAGCTGCTCTACTTTTTAAGTAAGTAACTGGTTTTATATCGTTTATAATTTGCATGACAAACTCCTTCGGTCTTTAAATGGTACCATATTAAGACTGAATTTTCAAGTGTAATACTAACAGGAGTTCAGCCAACTGATTTGCTATGCCTTGTATATCAATACAGCAAACATAATACCTAATATCAAACACAGTGGTGAAAAATATTTTGTATCGTAAATTGCAAACTCTGTGTCTTTTATTTTTTTGAAAAACCCAACAGCATTGAACTCACCTATTGCTCTTAAGGTAAAAATAGTAGATAAAAATATTCCACTATATAAATAAAAGTTTCGATTTTCATTGATTGTAAAATCATAAAACTGCAAAGCATATGCAATATATGCAAACAGTACCAAAATAATGCCGACAAAAAATGTTAATGTTTTACTTGGATTTAATAATAGTTTTCCATCTTTAGTCGGTAAAGCTTTGTCTAATCCAATTTTTCCACCAAAAGCCCAATAAAAATGAAACAGTCCCATAATGATTAATGTAAAAATTGTAATGATTGCTATAAAATCCATCGTGTTCCTTTGTGGGTATAACTATTGCACTTCTCGTAATTGTTAGATATCTTCAAATTTTTTTTTGAAAGTGTAGAGCAATGACTTCATACCCTTCCTTTTTCCAGAATTTATGCGCTTGTTCATTACCGATGTAGCAATTTAACTCACTTGCAATACAGTTATTTTGTTTGGCATAGTCATAGATCCATGACATTAGTTTTGTGCCGATTTTTTGATTTTGATATTTGGGCAAGATGATTATATTGTCAGGTTCTATATGTTTGCCTACATAGTATTTTGTCAATATCCAAATACCACATATCCCAATGAGTTTATCCTCATCAAAAATGCCGATGCATCGATAGCCTTGTGTAAGCATTTCATCAAGCCGTTGTTTTAAAATATCATCGGAGATAGTGTTATTCAATATTTTAAGGAAGGGAATAATTGAATAGATTTTACTGTCTTCAATAAATTTAAATTGCACCATTTATTGTTCTCCTCTATTAATGTCTAACGGTTGACTTCACCGACAGTTCACTGTTCGGTGCTAGGTGTTGTTAGATATTTAGGTTGTTGTTCAAATACAAAAGAAGCTTGACCTCGTGTTTCCATCCCTGAAAACTTTAAGTATTTATTGGCAATTTCAGATTCAGCAAACTTTTTTGATAATGAAGCCATGTTTATACGCTTTAGAATATCAACTGTAACAGGTCGTTTCGCATCAATAAATATTAAAGAGTGTAGAAATTTTTTCATCTCATCAGAATTTAAAAGCTTAGTCCAATACTTTGCTTCTTCTTCCGAATTACAGGGAATAAAATAACAAGTATCGTCTAACATTATTGGCTTATCTTGATAGGGAGGGATTGTACAAAATGTAATATTTTTATATAAGCCAGAAATACCTACCTTCCAATTAGAAAAACTGTATTTTCCAATTCCAAAAATAGAAAACAATGGTTTGTTTTTATAGATTGAACTTTTACGATTATTTAACTTAGAAATATGCTGATTTAAATATTCCCATGTTTTTGGTGCAATAGTTTCAATAATACTTGTGTCTTCACCAACTTTTCTTTGAGTCACAATAACAAATCTTCTAGGTACTAGGCGACTATTTCCAATATCTGAAGATTTTAATAATGGATAGATATAAGTATCTTCAATATCAACAACTTCGCCAAAACCATTGACTAGTTCATCGTTTTTTAAAGTTAATTCCATAACTTTTGATGCGTCATGTTTTATACCAGAACGCCATGTGTAGCTAGAAAAACCATCTAAATATTCATATTGTTTATAATCTGTTAAGTTTGATATTAATTGTTCTTTATACATACCAAACTTGTAAAGTAATTTTTTATCACTTACTAATGATGAATAAACAGATGCATATTTGTTTTCATCTTTTGTTGAAAAGTTCACAACAAATAAGCAAGCATCTACTGAGACATTAAAATCTTTTTTTGCATTAATAAGGTAAAGATTAGCTTCGCCAATATTTATATTTTTTTTCCAAAAGTAAGTAAGGATTTTTCTAGCTGTAGCAGTTTTACATAGAAATGCTAAGTACCCTGTGCATAATTTTGTGGATTCTATTAACTCTATTATTATCCATTCTGCAATATCAAAATTAGATTTTCCAGTTTTTGCATCAAAACCTTTCAGCTTTTGAAAGTTAGATTTTTTTGGTAAGTTGTTTCCATCTAAGTTACCCATTGTTGAATTACTTACCCACGGTGGATTACCTATAATAGCTATCTCTTTATTAGCTAAATTTTTAAAAAAAGAGTTCCAATCGAATGAAAAGAAATTTTGTGATTTTATTTTAATATTATCAGTATATGCAAATTTATTTTTTGTAAGTTCATAATATTCACTATTTATTTCAAAGCCAAAATATTTACACTTATCATTCCATTCATTGTAAGCTTCTTCTATAAAATTACCTAAACCACATGTTGGTTCAATAACAATGTTAGGTGTGGGCAATTCATTAGAAAGAAGCTGTATGACTTGTTCTGTTAATATATTTGGAGTTTGAAAATCACCAAATTCTATTTGTTTCATATTATAGGACCTTTTGAATTCCTGTAATTTCACCTGCTTTTTGAATTACTCTACTGTATTGTAATCGCCATTGAAGAGCATTTGAAATTGTCAAGTAACCAATTTCAGGTGGATTTCCAATAACTTCTTCAGCTAAAGTTTGTGCTTGTATTTCATCTAAAGGTAGCATTCTTTCTCCAAAAAATGCTAAAACATCGTCAATATTGCCATCATTTTCAAGTATTTTTTTTAATCCTGTTGTGGTTTGAAAATCACCCGTTCTATAATCTTCAACATATACAGTATGGAGAATTTTTAAGCGACCTGTTTTCTCTTCTTGATTATCAGTTTTATCATATACAAAAATCAACAGGGCATAACCTAAGCCATAAATTTTTTGTCGTGCTGATTTGAAAGGAGATGAAGATTGAGGTTGCTTAATGCTTGTTACTTTCATATCAATATATAGCTCTGGGAAATCCATTCCTTTAGCTGATGACCCTTCTACATAATCATACTTTTCATGAAGAAAGGCTTGAAACTTGTGTTCAAGATATGTTCCTACTGCTTTGCCATCTGTTACACCATATAGCTCTGGGTCATTATGAATTGACTCTACTTCTGCAAATTCTTTTGCTTCTTTTTGTAACTGCTCGATAGTTAATTTTACTTTAGACATTTTATTCCTTATTTTTTATTATATACATTTTTTCGTTAAGAGCATATATTGTTTCAATTAATATTTCTAATTGAAGTGAATTTTTTTGTATATCTAACGTTTAAATAGAGCTAATAAGTGACCATTAGGTAACTTATTAGCTCCTATGTTTTGTTATGCTAAGTGGCTGTCTAAGTACAAAGTGTCAGGAGATAAGTCTTGCCCATTTGCCCATTGAATAGAGTCAAAATGAGGTTTGACTGTTTTAAAGTAAGTTTTATCTTGAAGTTGTTTAAAAAAGCCTTTATCAATATACGGCTTCATATCAAAAATTTTCTTTTCTCCATTTTCAAAAGAAAGTAAAATTTTATAATCATCTTGTGCTTTCACATCTACTATATTTGGTGTCATTTGTAACTCCTATTTTAAAGGCTCAATTTTAAAAATTTCTTCACCGTTGATAGCTAATTCCCAATCAGCCATTAACTCATCTTGGTGAATTTCAATCCATGCTTCTAGAAGCTTTCTTTTACTTGTTTTCATATCTCCCTCAAGTAATTCACCTTCTGGAATAGTAAATATCGCTTGTTCACCTTGATATTTTACATGGATATGTGGAAGCTTGTGTTTTCTGTTGTCAAAATAGTACATTGAGATGATAATCCCATAAAACATCGAAATAATTGCCATTGTTAAACCTCTAACTTATTTAGTGAATTATAACATTTTTAAATTGCTAAGTGTAGAATTTCTGAAAAGTATCTAAGCTTTAAGCTTAGATACTATAGTTTTTTAACCAAAACTTTATCGTTCATACTATCAACTTGAATATAATAGTTTCCAAGTTCTTCAATTATTTTAGCCTTAGGCATAAACGCATAATGATAGTTATATTTATATTCAGCTTGTTGCCATTTTGAACCACTCTGCATTTCAAAGATTGTTTTCTCATCTTTAAAACCGTTAAACTCACCTTTAATTTGTCGCAGGACAAATTCCGCCAGAACCAGCATTTATAACTCCACCATCACTATAATAACAAATAGTGTTGATACCATTTTGACTTTGACCAGTTAATACACCAGCATAAAGTGATATTGCTAACGCAGTAACTGCTACAATTCCAAATAATACTTTTTTCATGACTTCCTCCCATTTTGAACTCACTATAATAAATATAGCTGTGTTCAACTTTCAGTAAAGCTTGAAAACTGAGCATAACGTTTGAGTTGAGAAATAAATTAACCGCAGGGTAATTTATTTCTCTCCAATGATTTGTTATATCATCTTCTAATGTGTTAAAAAACAATATAAATATCCTATGCTTACTACTGCTAAAACTATGGGTGTAATATAATTAAATATAATTTCAATTATATTATAAAAAGTAAGGTGATTTTTATCAAATCTCTCTTCTAAAGCTTTTATTTTTCTTTGTATATCTTGTGCTTCATCATTTAATGAACCTCTTGGTTCGTCATCTGAATATTGTTCTTCTCTATCATACATTTCTCCAATTTCTTCATAGGTTAAACCTATAGTATCTCCAGTTAATGTTTTCACTTTTTTACTTATAAAGTAATCTTTGAAATATCTAACAACATTTAAACTAGCAATCGTTGAAAAATAAATAAGTAAAAATACTGTTATTGAAAATAAAAACCAACCTAATATTTTTTCATTTTGTTCAAAATTTAAACCTATTACAGACAATTCTGTTGGTAAAACTTCTGCCAGTCCTATAAATAATGAAACTCCAGAAAAAACAAAAAGTTTAGTTTTTATTTTATTTGTATCTTCTGACAATATATTTTGATGATTCACGATAAATATGCCTTTTAATTTAAGATATAACGGGGGCGCGGGTCACCGACTCCCGAATAAAAAATTTTAATTTTTTGTTTGGGTGCTCGGTGCAACCGCTTGTTATCTGGCGCTATGCGACAGATGACTAGCGGGTGTTCAGCCCGCGCCCCCGTTATCCGGTCGCGTAGCGAGCGGATAACGACTGTCTTGAGAAATAAGTTTGCCCGCAGGGTAACTTATTTCTCTCCAAGTACTTGTTAGAAGTGTAGTTAAAAGCATTATAAATTCAACTTTCTATTAAATAATGTAATTGATACAATTGTAAAATATCCTGCAAAAATTACAAAGAGTATGCCTCCAATAATTTTGAAAAAGGTTGGGACTCTTGAATTAATATGGTCTTCTTTCGACTTATATTGCTCATATGTATATTGTTCATTTTGAAAAAGGTTTGAACCAGTTATTAGTATTGAATCAAAAATTGGGAGTGAAGTTAGACAATATACATATAATTTATCTTTTTTATTTATACTTTGCACATCAAATGAAATAATACTACTGTCATAATTTTGATTTTCTTGAAATATATTAATAGGTTGTGTTTCACATTTTACAATTTCGGCTTCACCAAAATTTATTTTTACATTTAAATTTTTAGCATCATTTAGTGAATTGTTTGATATTTTCATAAAAAAAGATGATTCTATTTTTGTATTTATCTCAGGCATAAAAACATTTGAAATAGTTAAGTTTGCTGTGTCTTTTGATTTATTGGCTTTTTTTTCTATTTCTGCAATTTTTTGTTGTTCTGACTTTGTATCGTTATGAATATATAATGCTATTGCACCTGCAATAATTGCAGCGATGATTGTTCCAATAAGTCCATATTTTGCTGATTTTTCTTCCACTTTGTGCTTAACTCCTTTTATCTTCTAACGGGGGCGCGGGTCACCGACTCCCGAATAAAAAATTTTAATTTTTTGTTTGGGTGCTCGGTGCAACCGCTTGTTATCTGGCGCTATGCGACAGATGACTAGCGGGTGTTCAGCCCGCGCCCCCGTTATCCGGTCGCGTAGCGAGCGGATAACGTTTAAAATGAGCAATCAAAAAGCCGCTCGCGGGTTTTTGATTGGTCTCCTTTGGTTTGTTAGACATCGTCCATATCAAACCAAGAAGCAAGTTCGTCAATGATATGTGAAATTTCTCGTTGTTCATCTACTGAAAAACTACGTGCTTTTACCATCCACGTACCTTCACCTGAATCATCAATTACGTCATTAGTATCCATAAACTCTTTGAGTTTACGAATCCAGTTCCTAGCAGTTTCATCTAGCTGACTTTCATCAAATTGATTAAATGCAAGAGAACATTCATGAAATGCATCTACAATTGATTGTGCTTCACCTCCATAATGGGGAAGCATCAAAGCAGCACGTGCAGCAGATAGTTTTTCAGCTTGGTATGAATATCTCATTATTTCTCCTAGTATAGTCTAACGGGGGCGCGGGTCACCGACTCCCGAATAAAAAATTTTAATTTTTTGTTTGGGTGCTCGGTGCAACCGCTTGTTATCTGGCGCTATGCGACAGATGACTAGCGGGTGTTCAGCCCGCGCCCCCGTTATCCGGTCGCGTAGCGAGCGGATAACGTTTGAAATGAGCCAATAAATTTCCCGCAGGGTAATTTATTGGCTCCACTGATTTGTTATCATTTGGCTTTAAATAAAATGACTACCGAAGACCACGCATCAGTATCATCACCAATAATTTTATTTTTACGAAAATATAATTCACAAGTCATTTTTGGATATTTTTCTTTTGTTTCTTCAAAAATTTTATAGACATTTTCTTCTACTTTTTGATTCGCATTACCTTTTTCATAATGTCTATCCATGTAAAATGCAATAAGACAAAATTGCAAAGTGAATTTTTCTAATACATCTTGTATTCTTTCAATATCTTCTAAAATATTATTAAGTCCAAAAACAGCATTTTTTACTTCGATAATAGCTCTTGGTTTTTCGTTGCCATACCAAAGAACAATGTCACTTCGTCCATTTGCTCTAGCTTTTTCCGAAGCTTGAGCTTTTCCTTTCAGTTGTGCAAGGTCTAATATGTACTTTACATTATCTTCTAATGTAATATATTTCGCTCCATTAATTTTGGCTATGTTTTCTGCAATTTTTACCGTAATGAAATATTCAGGTGCATTCCATAGCCATTCCCCTCCACTCCATTCTTGATAAAATTCAAATGATTCATCAATACCGTCTAAAGTGGATTCGATGATTGTCTCTATGGAAATTGCTCGTGACACTTTGTCCCCTTATGAATGATAACGGTTGACTTGAGAAATAAATGCCTTTTTAGTAGTTCTTCAAGTCTTGTAAATTTCTTTTTTAAGTATATTTCATAAGTTTAAAAAAATCGCCGAGGGCATTTATTTCTCTCCAAAGTTTTGTTAGATATTTCACTACTTAAAAGTTAAAATCAAACCAATGTAGTTCCACATTCTGCACAGAATTTTGCATTTGTTTCATTCGAGGTTTCGCACTTTGGACATTTATTATGTGAAGCTTCATATAATTTAGCTTGTCTTAATGATGCAATATATATTGTTGATGGAATTGTTACTCTAAATGCTGGACCTGCAATATCAAAAAGTGTCCAAGCAGTTGTTAAGGCTAGACCTACCGGTCCGGCAAAAGCACCTAGCCATTTTGTTGAAGTTTGATAAACAACAAAAGGAACAGTTTTGCCTAAAATTTTTGTTCCGATAATATAAATTAATTTTGTTAATAATTTATATGCAGTAAAACCTGCTTGTTTTATAGCTACTCTAGCGATAATCAAAACTGCTTGTTTTGAAAAGTCTGTTGCTTTAGGGTTAATACCTTTTGCAAATTCTTCTAACTCTTCTGGAGTCATTTTCTCAATGGCTTCTTCTGTCATTTTTGTAACTAATGATAGTTCCATTGTGTTTAATGAAGCACCATCTGGCATATTAACTTTCATTTGTTTACATACATCTTCTAGTATTTCACTATATCCAACACCATACCCTCTCCACATATTGGCGAATGTATTGCCTCCAAATTTTTCATAGTCATCTATAATTTCATGTACATATTTTTGATGATTTGGATAATGTTCTTTATATTCATCTTTACTATCTAATTTTGATGTAGAACTATCTGTTAATATTTTAACCAATGGTGCTAACTCTTCATTTGTGCAATGTTCTAAGAATTTTATACTTGAATAAAGTCCATCTTCAAAAACTATTTCTTTTTTTTCACTCATTTCTAATCTCCAGTTATTTAATTTGTGCTGAATAAATAGTTACATTTTAAATTTTAAGTAAAATCTGTCATCTAACTATTTATTGTATGAATACTTTAACATATATATACTGAATAGAAACATTATCTAATACAAAAAATATTCGAATAATAATTTTTTATTTAAAAGTTTTCAAAAAAATATGACAAATTGTCATAAAATTAAAAATTTAGACTGAAAGTGACTATACTTTTTAAAACTTAAGAAAAACTTTTAGCAAGAAATTGTGCGTTATTTGAGCATCTTGTTAGATAATTGTTAAAAAATCCATTATTCGCACATTGTGTAAGATAATTATTGGAGACTTATATGGTTGTTAAAAAGAAATTGCTTGATATTGTTAGAGATAAAATCAGATTTAAGCACTATAGTTATTCTACGGAAAAAACTTATATCGGTTGGATAAAACAGTATATTTTTTTTCATGATAAAAAACATCCATTAGAGATGGGCAAAATTGAGATAGAAAAGTTTTTAACATACCTTGCTGTAGAGAGAAATGTCTCTCCAACAACTCAGAACCAAGCTTTCAGTGCGCTACTATTTTTATACAAAGAAGTCCTTGGTATGGATATGAGCAATGAAAACATTCAAGCATTAAGAGCACAGGAGAGAAAGCATATTCCGGTTGTACTTACAAAAGAAGAGGTGCAAAATATTTTAGAAAATGTGACCGGTGTTTATCAGTTGCTTGTGTCACTTATGTATGGTTGCGGACTAAGAATGAATGAAGCACTTAATTTAAGAATCAAAGATATAGATTTTGGATTTGATAAAGTATATATTTGGGACAGTAAGTCTCTTAAAGATAGAACCGTTCCTTTACCTTTAAAATTAAAACAGAGATTATTAGCACAAGTTGATTATGTTGAGACTATTCATAAAAAAGACTTAAAAGATGGTTATGGCTCCGTATTTTTACCATTTGCGCTAGAAAAGAAAAATCCTCAAGCCAAGCATGAAACAAAATGGCAGTTCCTGTTTCCTATGAATAATGTTTCTAAAGATCCAAGAAGTGAAACTGTAAGAAGACATCATATACATCCCGCCACTTTAGGTAGAAATATTAAAATTGCTTCTCAAAAAGCAGGTATACATAAACGAGTGACCTCTCACATATTTAGACATAGTTATGCCACTCATTTGTTACAAGCTGGAATAGATTTACGTTCAATTCAAGAACTTTTAGGGCACAAAAGTGTTGAAACAACTATGATATATACTCATGTAGTTTCTGAAATGAATAAGAGTAAAGTTATAAGCCCTCTGGATTTATAGACTTCTTCCCCAGTTTGATGAGGGCTATTCCGATGCCAACCATGACAAATATCACAGCTATGGTAGCTGCAATAAATGTAAAAGTTACAGGTTCTGCAAAGTTAGGCATTTAAAACCTTTAAACATCTCGGGCAAGTGCTCTCTTCGTTCTGGGACTGATATTTCCAACATCTTGGGCATTTTGCTTTTGTAGCTTTTGCTATGATGAACGTATCGCCCTCTACTATGAATGTTCCAAGCTCCACAGATGTTTCGCCCTCTATAACGCCAGAGACCACGAACCAGTCTTCAGCCTCTGTTTTGTCCATTTTAAGAACACTTTGCGACTCTGTGTAGAGTACAAGTTCAAGAGTGTTTTTTATGACTTTCTCTTTTTTAAGAGCATCTACTTTTTCGTAAAAACTCTCTCTTGCAGCAAACATATAATCAACATTGAACTCAGATTTTACGTCTTCTATGCTCTCATATACAAAATCAAAGATGTCTTCTTTGTCGCCTTTGATGATCGCAGGAGCGTTCTCTACGATCTCATCTGCCGTGTAAGTAAGTATTGGTGCGATCAGCCCAAGAAGCGACTTGACGATAATAGCCATCGCGCTCTGGCTTGCGTTTCTCTTAGCGTCATCTTTGCCATCGCAGTAGAGAGAATCTTTTGTGATGTCGATGTAAATTCCGCTTAATTCATTTACGATAAAGTTGTTAAGAAGGCTCATACCGTGAACGAAGTTATAGCCGCTAAATGATTTGTGAACCGCGTCAAATACCTCTTTTGCTTCGCCGAGTATCCACTTGTCAAGCTCGCCCATCTCTTCATAAGGAGTTATCGCTTTTAGGTCGTTTATGTTTGCAAGCATAATTCTAAAAGTGTTTCTCAGTTTACGGTAGTTCTCCGCCGTCTGTTTTAGAATGCCTTGAGATATTTTTAGGTCTCCCTGATAGTCGCTTGAAGCAACCCAAAGACGTAAAATCTCACTTCCGTACTCTTTTAAGACCTTCTCAGGTGCGACAACGTTGCCTTTTGACTTGGACATCTTCTCACCTTTTTCATCAACAGTGAAACCGTGAGTAAGGACTCCTTTGTATGGCGCTTTATGCTCGACAGCTGCACTTAA
This sequence comes from Sulfurimonas crateris, assembly GCF_005217605.1. NCBI lineage: Bacteria > Pseudomonadati > Campylobacterota > Epsilonproteobacteria > Campylobacterales > Sulfurimonadaceae > Sulfurimonas > Sulfurimonas crateris. The sequence continues at coordinate 81,177 of NZ_SZPX01000002.1, forward strand.
GAACATAGATGACTGGAACCAGCCGCGGTGCTGATCGCTTCCCTCGACATAGAGGTCGGCAGGGTATTCGCCTGCATCGTAGTTGCGTGATTTCAGAACGCTATACCAAGTAGAGCCGCTGTCAAACCAGACATCTAAAATGTCAGTTACCTTTTCAAGTTCGTCCGCACAGTATCCTGCACCCGGGTAGAGCAGCTGCTCTGTCGGCATAGAGTACCACGCATCGCTTCCGTGCATCTCAAATATCATTGCCGTAAAGTTCAAGACCTTCTCATCAAGAAGAACTTCGCCTGTCGCTTTTACTCTAAAAAACGCTATCGGAACACCCCAGTCTCTTTGGCGTGAGATACACCAGTCCGGACGGTTCTCGACCATTGACTTGAGTCTGTTCTTACCGCTTTGAGGGTAAAAAAGAGTCTTTTCAACTTCATCAAGAGCGATCTCTCTGAGCGTTTTGCTCTCACCCTTTGGGGTGCCGTCTACGCTGATAAACCACTGTTTTGTAGCTCTGAAGATAAGAGGCGTGTGGCTTCTCCAGCAGTGCGGGTATGAGTGCTTAAACTTTGAGACGTGTATAACGCTGCTACCCATAAGATCAATCAGGTCTTCGTTTGCTTTGAAGATATGACGCCCAACAAACTCCTCTGCATTCGGGATAAGGCTGTCTCTGACAATAGTATTGTCATAGCATCCAGTCTCATCTACGGGCATAACGACTTCAAGGTCATAAACAAGACCTATGCGGTAGTCATCTTCACCGTGCCCAGGAGCCGTGTGAACACACCCTGTACCGTTTTCAACAAGAACGTGCTCCCCTAAAACTACGCGAGAAGTTCTGCCGTTTAGAGGATTGAGTGCAAGAAGATTTTCAAACTCTTTTGCATGAAAAGTCTTAGCTACTTCGCCGCTTAAGATGCCTTGCTCTTTTAGAGACTCCAGAAGTTTTTTAGCAACGATGTAACCAGTTGTTGTTAGAACATACTCCTCCTCAGGATTGAGCGATATTCCAGTATTTGCAGGTATCGTCCATGGAGTTGTTGTCCAGATGACAAGAGCCGCTTTTGAGTCTATAGAGAGTTTTGCTTTTGCCTCAGGCTCAAGTTCAAATGCGATAAAGATCGAGTAATCCTCTTTGTCCTCATACTCTACTTCGGCTTCTGCAAGAGCGGTTCTCTCAGCCCACGACCAAAAAACAGGCTTGCTTCGCTCTATTAAAAGACCTTTTTTTGCAACATTGCAAAGTGTGCGGTAGATGTTTGCTTCAAATTTATAATCCATCGTGACATAAGGGTTTTCCCAGTCCGCGATGATGCCCAGTTTTTTAAACTCTTCTCTTTGGATATCGACAAACTCAGATGCGTGAGCACGGCAAAGTTCTCTTACTTTTGCAGCACCAAGAAGCTCTTTTTTCTGTTTGCCGCCTACTTTTTTCTCTACCTGCTGCTCGATCGGAAGACCGTGACAATCCCAGCCCGGAGTAAAACGCACTGATCTGCCGTTAAAATAGTTATGTTTTATGATTATATCTTTTAAGATCTTATTGAGTGCATGACCGATGTGCGTATTGCCGTTTGCGTATGGAGGACCGTCGTGAAGAGTAAAGCTTTTAGCATCCTTGCGGTTGGCTTTCATCTTCTCGTATACTCTCTTCTCATCCCAAGAAGCGTATCTTTTTGGTTCGTTGTTGATAAGATTGCCTCTCATCTCAAATTTAGTAGTCGGTAAAAGTAGCGTATCTTTGTAATCCATGTATGTCCCAAATCGTGTAAAAATTTTTGCATTATATCCTTGAAGCCTTTAAAAGCTACTTTAAATGGCAAAAACAGTGTTATAATGGAGGGAATTATTTTTGCAAAAAGGCTATTTACGCGATGAAACTCCATCTTTTGTTAATCGGAAATAAATTTATATACAACACTCCTCTAAGAGAGTATATAATCAGAAAAATTGAGCAAAAAACAGATTTTATAGACTCGATAACTTTTTTTAAAGAGAGCGATAATTCACTTTTTTTATATTTGGAAAAAGAGCTTCATCAGGCAAACAGATATATTATAGTTACATCAAAACAGCACTTCTCAACGGTTGGAAAACTGCTCTGCACTGTAACAAGCGATAACCAGATACTAAAAGATGAGATGCTTATACCCTCAAACAGTTCGGTTTTTGAAGAGGGAAGCTACCTTTTGGAGTACAAAAACTCTGCTACAAATGTTATGCATGTAGACGAGATGCAAAAACTCCCCGAAATACTATTTGATTTTGAAGAGTCAAGTGCGACCATACATCTTTTTGAAGAGGATAGGGATAGCGCGGTAGTAATGCTCGCTCCTATTGCACAGATGTATGATCTAAAAATTGATATAGTAAACCTTATAGATGGATGGTTGAGAATTGAGATAAGAAGTAAGAAGTATGGAAATATATCCAAATTTATAGGCTCGGCAAAGCAGCTTCTGCCAAACAGAATAATCGCCGCAACAAATATAATCACTTACATTATAGAGAAACTCTCATCCAGCAACAAAAAGATAACTTTTGCCGAAAGTTGTACGGGCGGGCTTCTGAGCTACTACTTTACAAAGAACAACGGTGCGTCAAAAATAGTCGAAGGCTCTTTGGTTACATACGCAAACAGGATCAAAGAGAGCTGGCTAGGCGTAAATATAAAAACGCTTGAAGAGTACGGTGCTGTTAGCAGTGAAGTCGTAGAGGAGATGAGCGAGGGTGCGCTGAGTGTCAGTGAAGCAGACTACTCCATATCTATAAGCGGGGTTGCGGGTGATAGCGGCGGAACAAAATATAAACCCGTAGGAACCGTATATGTCGGCATAAGAACTAAAACAAAACATCAAGAGAGCCGTTTGAATTTAAACGGAGATAGAAACTATATTCAGCATCAAAGTGTGCTTTATGCAATCAAGATGTTGCTATTGATAGACAAAGAGATGTTTTTTTAAAATTTACCTCTTTTTATCTTGACAATTAAAACCTATTTGCCTATAATTTCGACCTCTTAACAAATAGAGGAAAATGTCTTGTTAGCTCAGCTGGTAGAGCACGTCACTTTTAATGATGTGGCCGATGGTTCGAATCCATCACAGGACACCATATATACTAAAAAAGCGGTGGTAGTTCAGTTGGTTAGAATACCTGCCTGTCACGCAGGGGGTCGCGGGTTCGAGTCCCGTCCACCGCGCCACTTTTTTAGGGCGCTTAGCTCAGTTGGTAGAGCGCTACCCTTACAAGGTAGATGTCACTGGTTCGAGTCCAGTAGTGCCCACCATTTTTTGTTTTATATGCACAAAGCTTTTGACTCACGTACTTTAGTACGCTTCGCCAAAACCTTAGCACATCTAAAATCAAAAAATCCAAGTTATTTTACAAAACCTTTTGTTTAATGAAAGTGACCCTTTCGTCTAGTGGCCAAGGACACTATCACTTCATGGTAGGGACAGAGGTTCAAATCCTTTAGGGGTCGCCACAAAACATGGTGTTATATATAAGTTAAAAAATGGGCGCTTAGCTCAGTTGGTAGAGCGCTACCCTTACAAGGTAGATGTCACTGGTTCGAGTCCAGTAGTGCCCACCATTTTTTTGATTATACTGCGTTAAATTTCAATTCGCATAGTTCACTATGCTTCATTAAAATTTGCCTTGTCTAATACAAAAAACAAGTTTTTAAAAACTCTTTTAGAAACAACTCTTCAATGCGCGGTGGTAGTTCAGTTGGTTAGAATACCTGCCTGTCACGCAGGGGGTCGCGGGTTCGAGTCCCGTCCACCGCGCCACTACCTTTTTAAAAATCACTTATAAAAAGCTTTTTGTCCCACGTCCGTCATACATATCTTTGTATCTGAACGTTATCAGGTTCTGCATTATCGCAAATAGAATAATAAAGTTAAGAAAACTGCTTCCACCGTAACTAAACATGGGCAGAGGAACACCAACGACAGGTGCATAACCTATGGTCATCGAGATGTTTACCCCCATATAGATAAAGATCATAAACGAGATTCCTATCGTGACAACCTTTATGTAGTAGTCGTTGTAAAAAATGCTAAGACTAAAGAGATGCAAAATAAGCATAACATATATAAGAATAATCCCCAAAGCTCCTAAAAACCCGCTTCTCTCAACAAGAAAAGCAAAGATGAAATCACTCGTAGATATCGGCAGAAAGCGCATCTGTGTCTGTGTTGCCTCATCTTTTGACTTGCCTGTAAATCCCCCAGAACCTATTGCAATCATAGACTGCTGAACATGATATGACGGCTTTTCGCTGACAAAATCTTTGATCCTTGTTTTTTGATAATCATGAAGCAGAAATTTGTAAGCGATAGGAGAAAGAAGAAGAATTGCACCGAGAATGACTGCCCATATTTTCCAGTGAACACCAACAAAAAAAAGTATGCCGTACCCTATAAGAAGAAGAACAAGAGCTGTTCCCAGATCCGGCTCTTTTGCGATCAGGACAAATGGAAGCAGTATGAAAAAACTGAGTTTTAAAAAATCTTTTATTCTGTATCCGTCTATTTGCGGAGGATTTTTGTGAATCAGGTATGCAAGCATTAATATAAGGGCAGGTTTTACAAACTCCGATGGCTGAATGGTGGCATTAATAAAGGGTATCTCTATCCATCTCTGCGCTCCAAGTCTTGCGTGACCGAAAAATTCAACCGCTAAAAGGAGCGTTATGTTTATCCAGTATACAAGCGGGATAACCCAGCTCATCCTTCGAATAGGGAGCAAAAATACTCCTAAAAATACCAAAGCAGAGACTCCGACGTATGCTATCTGTTTTTGTGCAAGAGCCGGAACGACTTCATCAATAAGCCAGTGAGAGGTGATTACAAGCGGAATTATGAGGATAATAGAAAAAAAATCAAATTGTGCTAAAATACGTTTATCAATTCTCCACAAATTTGAAACTCCATAAAATTTTAGAAATTGTATCATAAAGGTTAATAATATATGAATAATACACAGAGTTATGTTTGCGAGAATCCTGAGCGTCTTGATACGTTTTTGACCTCTTACATAGGGCAGAGCCGCTCACAAATAGCCAATTTAATTAAAAAAGAGTGCGTAGAGGTAGACGGTAAAGTAGTCTCTCGAAGCGGTGTTAAGTTAAAAGAGAACCAAGTTGTCAAGGTCACCTTCCCTGAGCCTGAAGTAAAAGAGGCACTGGATATTGACTTTAATGTAGAGATACTTTACGAAGATGATGACGTTCTGGTCATAAACAAGCCAAGCGGTCTTACCGTTCATCCTGCACCGAGCGTAAAAGAGGCGACTCTGGTCGATTGGCTGAAACACAAAGGGATCAGACTCTCTACTATAAGCGGGGAAGAGCGCCACGGTATTGTTCACAGACTCGATAAAGGGACAAGCGGAACGATGGTTATAGCGAAGAACAACGCTTCGCATGAGTTTTTGTCCGAGCAGCTTCAAGACAAAAGCATGGGAAGATACTATCTTGCAGTCATTAATCCTCCTCTAAAAGATGATATTACGGAGATAGAGCTTCCGATCGCCAGAAGTGTTCATAACAGGCTAAAGATGGCATGTCTGGAGCATGGAAAATATGCAAAGACTCAGTTTAAGAACCTGGCACTTAGCAGTGATGAGAAAAATCAGCTTGTCGCATGTAAGCTCTCTACGGGAAGAACGCATCAGATACGTGTTCATTTAGAGAGTATGAACCGCCATATTATAGGCGATCATATCTATGCACAAAGCCCAAAACAAGAGAAATCGGAACGCATTTTGCTACATGCGTATATAATATACTTTATTCATCCTACGAGTAAAGAGATGGTCACATTTTCCGTACTGCCTGATGCACAGATGATGGACTACATAAACAAAAAATTCAATACGGAGCAAATAAATGAAGTTATGGACACTAGTTACATTATGCACGGCTTCTCTACTAATTCTTAGCGGTTGTGCCTTAAAGCCTACACCCAAGAAAGATGCGGTCATAGATGAATCGCTGCCAACGGTAAAGCTTACAAAAAATGGAACTATTGTTGATATTAATGCCATAGCACTTGAGTGGGAACGCATAGAAGACCCGCGTGTGCAAGGTATTTATATCTATAAAATAAATCTTGACGATGTAAAAGAGAACCAAAACGAGTACTATGATACGGTTGATAACCGTTTTTCTACCCACTATCTGGATAATAATATAAAAGCAAGCTCAAAGTACGGCTACTACTTTAAAACATACAGCGAAAAAGCAGAGTCGCCAAAGAGCAATGTAACAACAATAGCATCTCTTCCTCCTTTAGAGTCGGTGAGCTGGATACACAGTATTGAGAGTATGCCAAGAAGTGCGAAGATCATCTGGAGACCGCATGTCAATCAAAAGGTAAAGTCCTATATTATTCAGAGAAAAACTCTTGAAGAGGATAGTTGGAGAGATATAGCGACCGTAGAGGGAAGACTGAATGCAGAGTACATAGACAAAAACCTAAAAGATAACTTTACATACAAGTACCGCATCCGCGCACTTACTTTTGATAATCTTCTATCAAACCCTAGCCAAGAGGTAAAGGTAGTTACAAAAGAGCTTCCAAAAGAGATAACGCGTATTACCGCTTCAACGGATCTTCCAAGAAGAATAGAGATCAAGTGGGAGAAGAGTGAGACTCCCGACTTTCTGGTTTACAGAGTCTATAGATCTTCTGCAATTAACGGAAGCTATAAGATGATAATAGATACTAAAAACAACTCATACGTAGATATTGTAGAAGAGGATGGAAAAGAGTATTTCTACAGAGTGAGTGTCTTTGACAAAGATAAGCTTGAAAGCGTTCATAGCAATCACTCGGCTCTTGGAAAGACGCTAAATAAGCCAAGCACGCCATCTATGGTAGAGGCAAAACTTATTGAGGGCAAAGTGGTTCTCTCATGGAACAATTCTGATGAAAGAGTTAAGAGCTACAGCGTACAAAAAAGATACAAAAAAAGCCTTATAGAGAGCTCTATTGAAGATTTTGAAAACATCAAAGGGTCGCAGTTTATAGACTCTGAGATAGAGGCAGGCAAAACTTACTACTACAGAGTCTTCTCAGTCGATACAAACGGTATAAAATCAGAACCGAGCATCGAGATCGAGCTTAGAATCGAAGAGAAAACGATCATAAACTCAATAAACTCTAAAGAGAAGATCCCTGCGCAGAAAAGTTACGAGAATACAGCAGAAGAAAAACAAGACATAATAGTACCAGTACAAGATTTTAATTAAAACGAGAATGAATGCCGCATCTACATATAAAAGAGTTTAAGGAGATAGAGTTTCCATCAGTTAGTGATGGAGTCTCTTTTAATTTTATAGCAGACAATGCTAACCACAAAGAGGAGAAACTTATCTCCGTAACCGTAGAAGATGATGAGTTCTTTCTGCTCTTAAAAGAGGAGGAGGGGAGAAATCTTTTAAAGGTAGACAAGCTCACAAAACCCGCTTCTATATATAATGTTCACAAGGCGCTTTTAACATACGCCAAAGAGGCAGGTTTGGAAGTACTCTCTTCCAATGTGCCTCAAAATCAAAAAAATGTACATCTTCAAGAGGTAACTGCGCTCAAAGATATAAACTACTTTGCCCACAATTTTCCAAAAGACAAAGAGATAAGAATAGAAGTCGGTTTCGGCTCGGGACGACACCTTCTTCACCAAGCTATAAGCAACCCCGAAGTACTTTTTATAGGCATCGAGATACATCATCCCTCAATTGAGCAGGTTCTAAAGCAGATAGCTATCAAAAAACTGGACAATATCCTTCTTCTTAGTTACGACGCAAGACTTTTTATGGAGCTTGTCCCATCAAATATTGTGGGCAAGATATATGTCCATTTCCCTGTTCCGTGGGATAAAAAACCTCACAGAAGAGTGATCTCCACAACTTTTATAGAGGAGGCAAGACGTATACTTAAAGTCGGTGGAACGCTTGAGCTTCGCACAGACAGCGAGAACTATTATGCCTACTCATACGAGACCTTTATCGCATTTAACAGAACTACTCTTCATATAAATAAGAACAGAGATATCGCAGTAACTAGCAAGTACGAGGACAGATGGAGAAAGATGGAGAAGAACATCTATGATCTGACCATGATAAATGATGAAGAGTCGCCGGAGTTGGAGCTGGATGGAGATTTTGATCTGCTTGATGTAAACCTCTCAAGCGAAGAGATTTTAGAGCTTCATAAAAAAGTGCAAAAGTTTGAAGGCGGATTTATACATTTTGAGAGAACATACAGCTTAAAAGATGGGGCTATGGTGCGCATCTCAATGGGAAGTTTTGACAAGCCTGAACATCTCTATATCGTTAGTAGAGGCAAAGAAGCCAGCTACTATCCTGCGCTTCCTCTAAGATCAAAAAGCAATCTGATCGCTCATCAATTCCTAAACAAGGTGCTTCATGGATAAAGTTATAGTAGCCAAAGATCTGTCACTGGCATACTCTAGCAGTGATACAATTATCAACAAGGTCAATTTTTCAATTGACTCTGGAAATTTTGTATTTATAACAGGGGCGAGCGGAAGCGGCAAATCTACTCTTCTAAAGTCGCTTTACGGAGCGCTAAAGCCCAAAAACGGCTCTCTTATAGTAGGAGGAGTCGAGATCAGAGGCGTATCTCGCTCAAGACTCAATTTTTTAAGACGCCACATAGGGATAGTGTTTCAAGACTATAAACTCGTAAAAGAGTGGACAATTGACAAGAACATTATGCTTCCTCTTCTTATCAACGGCTACGTAAAGAGCGTTGCAAACAATCAGGTGGATAAGCTTCTAAAACATGTAAGACTGAACCATCAATCGGGCAAATTTCCGCTGGAGTTAAGCGGTGGAGAGCAGCAGAGAGTTGCAATGGCAAGAGCGCTTGCGCACAACCCCGTTTTGATCTTGGCAGATGAGCCGACAGGCAACCTTGATGAGTACTCTTCGCAGCTTATCTGGAACCTCTTAGAGGGCGCGAACACTCAGTTAAACACTACCGTTATTGTCGTGACGCACAATATTCCAAAAACACTTAATGTCGACTACAAACATTTTCATATAGAGTATGGGAGTATTCATGAAGTCTGTTAAAAATCACTTCTCACTTGTAATAGCGCTGCTTAGCATACTTTTTTCGATGCAGGCATATCTTATAGCCGAACGCTCCATAGAGGCTTATAAAGTAAATCTTGCAGAGAACTACTCCGTTATAGCAGTAAGTAAAAAGGAGCTTCAAAACAGTGAGATACTGGCAATAAACAGCATAATAGCAGATGCCAAAGAGCTCTCGCCTGATTCTGTCATAGATAGACTAAGCAGCGATATGAAGAGTGCAAATGTGGAGCTTTTAAAACTGACTCTGCCTAAATTTTATAAACTGAGCTTAACCCGTTATCCGACTCCTGCCGAGGTAAAAGAGCTAAGAAGCGACCTGCTTAAAAACAGTTCGATAAAAAAGGTAGAAGATTTTTCGCACACGCACGATACGACATACAAACTTCTTACACTCTTTAAGAACGTTGTCGCTCTTTTTGCCATCGTAGTCCTTGTGGTTACGGTATTATTGATTATTAAAGAGCTTAGAATATGGCAGTATAAACATAATGAGAGAATGAGCATTATGGGACTCTTCGGCGCGGCTTTATGGCTTCGTTCGGCAGTTTTGTTCAGACTTGCCATCGTTGATGCGCTAATTGCAAGTTTTCTTGCTTTTGGGGTCTTTATGTATCTCTCATCCTCACCGCTGGTCTTAGAGCAGCTTAATAACATCGGAATAAGCATAGTGATATTTGATCAGGTGGATGATTTTATGCTAATTTTGGGAGTCGCTATGTCCATATCGATCCTGCTTGCCTCTCTAATAGTTTTGGGGCATAAAGAAGAGGCATGATCCGTTTACTTTTACTCTTTTCATTGGCATATCTCTACCTAGAAGCAAAGACTAGCGTCGATGCTAAAATAGCAAAGACAAGTTCTGAAATAAGCTCTTTTACAAAAACGCAGCAAGAGATAAACAAAAAGATGAACGAAACCGCTCAGGCGATAATAAAGCAGAGAAGAGAGATCACTCGGCAGCAGGAGCGTCTAAAGCAGTTAAAAGAGGAGCTTTTAGAGAAAGAGGGAAGCTACGGTGAGAATACAAAAGAGCTTGAAGAGCTAAAGAGTTCTCAGCAGGCTCTCAAAAAAGAGACACAGGAGCTTGAAGAGGAGCTTGTCTTTACCATCGCGCAAAGCGTCTCCCTCTCTATTATACTTGAAGAGGAGTATAGTGCGAGTGCTGAGTCTATGATGGAGTATGAGGTCTTGGAGCTTATGCTTAAAGCGGCAAAAGAGAAGATAAAAGAGCTTAACGAAAAATTTTACAACAACTCAAAAAACATTGAGATTCTAGACTCCAAAGTCAGCTCGCTCGAAGCTGCCATAAAAAATATTGATGACAAAAGAAAAGAGCTGCTGCAAACCCAAAGAGAGAATGAATCTTCGCTTAAAAAGCTTGAGGTCGCAAAGGCATCTTATAAAAAGAAGCTACAAGAGGTGTTCAATAAGCAGGATATGCTGAAGAAAACTCTCTCGCAGTTAAATATTATAAAGATAGATGAGATAAAAAAGGCGCAGGAAGAGGCTGCAAGAAAAGAGGCTTTTGATGCGAAAGATATTGTTGGCGATAAAGATCTTCCAAAGGTTAAAAATCACGGAAGCAGCTACCAAGCGGCAAAGACAAAAAAATATACCGGCAAAAAAACAATTCCGCCGTTTGAGCCTTACAAAATTACAAAAGAGTATGGAACATACACCGACCCGATCTACGGCATAAAAGTCTTTAACGAGTCTATATCGCTGCAGCCAAGCGAGAAAAATGCAAAAGTAAAGACGGTCTTTAACGGTAAAATTATATTTGCGGACAAGACTCCGATCCTTGATAACATTGTGATCATCGAGCATGATGACGGTCTGCATACGATATATGCAAACCTCTCTCAGATAGCTCCCGATATTCAAAAAGGCAAAAAGATCAAAAAGGGCTATACGATCGGGCGCGTAAATGATGAGCTGATATTTGAGGTTACGCAAAAATCGTTTCATATAAATCCAATTAGGCTTTTTCAGTAAGGATTTAAACAGATTTAAAAATAATTCCTGTTATTATGTTTAGTTATAAAATATTGATTTGCTTCCGTGAATTTTAATTTTAATCTTATGTGCAAAAAGAGCCGACAATGGATACGAAAAGAGACCCTGATAACCATAGAAACAACCAGATGTACTATAACCAGATAGTAAGAGAAAAGAGTCACAGACAGGTTCGACCTCAAAATCATGAACTCCAACCAAAGCCCTCCTTTACTTCGCAAAAAGTTGAGCTAAGCGATCATCTCTTTGTTATAGAGGGATATGAGGGGATATTTTATACTCTCTATTTTTTCGCTGTTCCTTATATAACAGGAGCGATATTTCTTTTCTTTTTTATAGCGGGCGGAAATTACGATAATTTTATGCTCTTGGATATGAACGCTTTTTTGATCGTTTGGCTTATAGGCTATGAGATAGCAGCAACATTAATCTTGATCGCTATATTTATCTCCTTTTTTAGGTATGACAGAGCTCCTAAGAAAAAGAACAGGCATCCCAATCGATATTAATTTAGGTATAATTGCAAAAAAATTTTAGGTATGTGAAATTATGAATTTTATTCAAACTCGCGGATGCGATGAAAACAGTCCCAAAAGTGTTACATTCTCAGAGGCGATCTTAAGCCCGATAGCTTCATTCGGCGGTCTTTATGTCCCAGAAGAACTGCCTGAGCTCGGAGAGAGTTTTTTAACTAAACACCTTAGCTCTTCATACAAAGAGCTGGCATTTGACATGCTGGAGCATTTTGATATAGATATAGAGAGAGGCGTTATCAAAGATGCGCTTGATCTCTACGACAAATTTGACGATCCAAAAAATCCCGTTCCTGTAGTAAAGGTAAAAGAGAATCTCTATATCAGCGAGCTCTACCATGGACCGACCCGCGCATTTAAAGATATGGCGCTTCAGCCATTTGGTATAGTTCTCTCATCAATCGCTCAAAAAAGAGGCGAGAACTATCTTATTCTCGCAGCTACAAGCGGTGATACAGGTCCTGCTGCACTAGAGACTTTTAAAAATAGAGCAAATGTTCAAGTGGCATGTCTCTACCCTGAGGGTGGAACAAGTGACGTTCAGAGACTTCAGATGGTGACTGAAGATGCAAAAAACTTAAAGGTAATAGGTATTAACGGTGTTTTTGATGATGCACAAAATGCGCTCAAAAGACTGCTTGCTTCAGTAGAGTTCAAAAAGGCGCTAAAAGAGAAAAACATACTTCTCTCTGCCGCTAACTCGGTAAATTTCGGGCGTATTATTTTTCAGATCATCTATCATATTCACAGCTATTTAGAGCTTGTTCGTCAAAGTGCTATAACTATGGGAGAGAAAGTTTACCTAAACGTTCCAAGCGGAAATTTTGGAAATGCTCTGGGCGCGTACTATGCGTGGAAGATGGGACTGCCTGTAGAGAAGATCATTATCTCCTCAAACGAGAACAATGTTTTGACAAAGCTTATAAAAACAGGAAAGTATGATCTAAGAGACTCTCATGTAGTAAATACTACATCTCCTGCTATGGATATACTAAAGTCATCTAATGTTGAGAGAATTTTGTATGATATGTTCGGATACAAAAGAACAAAAGAGTTGATGCAGAGCCTTGAAGAGAGTAGCTTTTACGAGTTGACGTCTGAGGAGCTTGCATATCTTCAAAAGAGTTTCGATGCGGATTTCTGCAACGGGGATGAAGGTAAAAAGTATATCAAAGAGACCTTCTACAAAAACTCTTACCTGATGGACCCGCATACCGCGACTTGTATGAAATCTTACGAGACATGCTCAAGAGATGGCATAAAAACGATAGCGTACTCAACGGCTGAGTGGACAAAATTCTCTCCTGTCATCGCAAATGCTCTTACTGGAGAGATAGACGGCGAAGACCTCAAAGCTCTTGTCTCCATATCTAAAGAGGCAAACCTGAAAATACCGGATATGATAAAAGAGCTCTTTACAAAAGAGATTGTTCAAAACACGGTCATAGAAAAAGAGGATATAGAAAAAGAGATATTAAAGTTTCTCTAAAGAACCATCCTCATAAATCTGCATCTTTTAGATTGGTGCAGGTTTAAAATTTCAATCTGATTATTTAGCAAAATAAAATAACTACAAAATTGATACCACTTATCATTAAGCTTCAATCATCTACAATACGCACAGATTTTAAAAAGGATTTTTTATGAAAAAATTAGTTGTATTGTTACTCTTTTCTATGGGTGCATTTGCCATAGAGCCTGTTGTAAACGCCGAGTGGTTGAATAAAAATTTGACAGATAAAAATTTGAGAGTTGTTCATGTCTCAGAGCCTGACGATTATCTGCTTGAGCATATTCCTAGCGCACAAAATAGTTCAATAGGAAAGTGGAGAGAGTCAAAAGAGAGTTATCTGCTTGTACGATCAAGTCAAGAGATTCAAGATGAGATACAGAGACTTGGAATTGATGAGAAGAGCAGAGTAGTGCTTTATGCTAATATATCTTCACCGATGGATCTATTAAAGAGCACATATATCTACTGGGCACTTAATTATCACGGCATAAAAGATGTAGCTATCTTAAACGGCGGGATGAACAGCTGGATGGAGAGCGGTTATGAACTAAGCGATAAGGTTGCGGGTGTCAAAAAGTCAGACTACAAAGTAAAAATAGACAGCAAGCTTGTTGCAGACAAAGCGTACGTTATGCAAAATCTCAATAAGCTGCCGATGATCGATGCAAGACCGGCTGACAAATATCTTGGAATAACTCCGACAGACACAGTTGAGAGAGATGGGCATATTAGCGGAGCAATGAGCTACTCTTGGAACTACTCAATAGACAACAGCTATATGTTAAAAGATATCAAAAAACTTGAAGCACTTTTTAGAGACGGATATAAGCTTGATAAAGAGAGCGAGGTTTTAGTCTACTGTACGGGAGGATTGGAGACGTCGTTTAACTATTTTGTCCTTAGCGGAGTTCTAGGTTATAAACATGTAAGACTTTACGATGCATCTATGAAAGAGTGGGGCAACTACGGCGATACTCCTATGACAAAATACAGATACGAGATGTTTAAGAGATAGAGTTCTCTGTTTAGAGTTTTACTCCAAAGGCTTCGGTTCACCGAAGTAGTACCCTTGGCAGAAATCAATATCAAGTGAATCTATTGTTTTATAGATAGATTCACTGCTGACAAACTCTGCTACGACTGAGAGTTTTTTGATCTTAGCGAACATAACTATAGTCTTTACGATGTCATACTTGTCTTGATTGGTGTCTATATCTTTTATGAGAGAGCCGTCGATCTTAACCGTGTCGGCATTTAGCTTTAAAAGATACTCAAAGTTGCTGTAGCCGGTTCCAAAATCATCAATTGAGAGTGAACAGCCGTACGATTTTACTTTTTTTACAAACTCTTCTACCTCTTCAAAATTTTCTATCCCTTCAGATTCGACAAGTTCAAAAGATATGTTTTGCGGATTTTTACACTTTTTGAGGCTCTCAAATATAAACTCTTTTGTTGCTTCTGACTCAATATCTTCGAGTGTTATATTTATACCGCAGCTGATCCCTCTCTCATTTACGGCACGAAACGCTTTTTCTATTACTATTTTTGTTATTTGAATATACTGGTTCGATTTTTTAGCTTTGTCTAAAAAGAAGAATGGTGAAATGATTTTTTCATCTTCGTCAATCATTCTCACAAGTGCCTCATATTTAAAGATCTCTTTTGTTTTAGTATCTATAATAGGCTGGAAAAATATAGTAAACCTATCTTTGCTTAGAGCTTTTTTGATCTTATAGGTCCACTCTATATTTGATTTGTACTCATCCTCAAATGATGTTTGCGGGGTATATATGTTATATGACAACCCTTTGTGTTTTGCATATCTGCTAGCCAAGCTTACGGTTGAGAGCAGATGATGAGGTTTTTCAAACGATAATGCCAGAGTCGTGTCGATATTAAACGTTTTATTGTCTATTATCAACTCTTGGCTGCTAAGAGTATTGTTTAGTTTTAGCATTTTCTCCATAAAGTTCTCTTTTGGCAAGCTAATATTTAAAATAATAAATTCATCTCCCTGCAGATGGAAGATCTTGTACTCCTCATCAAGACACTCCTGTATCTTTTTTGCAAATTTCTTGATAACTTTGTCGCCGATGTTTTCACCGTAAAAATCGTTTATCTCATGAAATCTGTTTATATCGATCAGAGCTATATTTATCTTCTCTTTTTTGCATGATATAAGCGTTTTATTGAGGCTAAGCCTGTTGTTTGTTCCCGTTAAAATATCAGTGTGGGCTAGCTCTTGAATCTTTTTTTGCTTTTTTACTATCTGAGTTACGTCGTATCTTATTGAGAGATACTCTTTAATGTTTGAGTCGGAGTCTAGTATAGGAGCGATAACCGTGTCGACAATATAGTAGTCTGAATTTTTCTTTCTGTTTTTTATTCTTCCTCTCCAGACCTTTTTACTGCTTATAGTATCCCACAGATTTTTAAAAACTTCACTCGGGGTCTCTTCGTGGCGAACTATATTGTGGGGTTTTCCAAGAACTTCCTCTTTTGAATATCCGGAGAGTTTACAGAAGTTGTCGTTTGCGTATGTAATAATTCCGCTTTTATCGGAACGAGTAAGTATGGAACTGGCATCTATGGCGTCTTGATAACTCTTTAAAACAGAGATGTTCTCTCGTAGAAGCTTTGTCTTTTTATTAAGCTCTATTTTTAGTCTCTTCTCGTACTCCGCCCTTTCACTGATGTCTCTGACTACGGCGATATTGTATATGGAGTCTTCTGTTTTGACTATTTTTACGTTTGCTTCTACGGGTATCTCTCGTTTATCTTTTGTCACAATAACTGCATAGTCGAACATAGAGCCCTTCTCTTTAAGCTCTTTTATATGCTCTTTAAACTCTTTTGACTCTTCAGTCGGTCTTCTAAAGTTTTCAATCCCCACCTCGTTCATCTCATCAAGCGTATAGCCGCTTGTTTCAACAGCCGCTTTATTGGCATACATGATCTTTGTGCTCTCACCCTTGACGTCAAATATGAAAAGCATATCGTTTGAGTTCTCTAGTAGATCCGAAAAAAGAGTCTTGCAGTTTTTCTGAAACTTTTGCATAAATTATGCTGCCTTTTTTGTTATTTTGATAGTTCGATAGCTTTTTTGTATGCCTGCTCGATAGCGTTCATACAAGAAGCTCTTACGTTTCCGTCCTCAAGAGCGCCGTAACCCGCTGCAGTCGTTCCGCCGGGGCTCATTACGCCATCTTTCAAGAGTGCCGGATGGATCTCTTGTATAAGCTCGCCAAAACCTGCAAAAAGACCGCGCATAGTAGCCATTGCATCGGCTCTTTTCATTCCCTGTTTTACGGCTCCATCAGCCAGTGCTTCTGCAATAAGCGTGAGGTATGCAGGACCGCTTCCCGCAAGTCCCGTAGCAATGTCAAGCTCCTTTTCGCTTCCAAGCCAAAGAGTACTGCCGATGGCTCCAAGAAGCTCTTTTGCCTCATCTTTGTATGAGTCGTCTCCTGTAAGTGTTGTCATAGATCTGCCCACGCTTGCGGCAAGGTTTGGCATACTTCTGACAACGGCGTAAGGGTTGAGGTTGTGTTTGATTTTTTGTACCGTTGTTCCTGCAAGAACCGAGTAGATCACTTTTGCTCTGCCTTTTACTCTAGCTGCGATCTCCTCTACATTTGCAGGTTTAACGCATAGCATTACCGTCTTACCCTCTATATCCGAGTCCTCTAGTAGAATCTTCTCTATTTCAACGCCTACTTCATCTTCAAATTTGTTTAACTTCTCTAGGTCTCTTCCTATAACTTCCAGTTTGTATCTCTCTTTTAGTCCCTTTGCAATGCTTAGAGCCATATTTCCGTTACCGATGAAAGTAATAGTCTTCATAAAAGTGCCTTTATTTTTTTATGGTAGTATAGCATTAACATATAAAATTTAAAAATAAGGATTAGATAATGGAACAATTTTTAGCAGAGGCAAAACAAGCGAGCAGGGTGCTAAGTACTCTAAGCGGCTCAGATAAGAACAGAATTTTAAGAGAGATGGCTTCGGCACTAAGAGCAAATACTATGGATCTTATCGAAGCAAACGCAAAAGATATGTCTGATGGCAAAAAGAACGATCTCTCATCCGCTTTGATGGACAGACTCTATCTGGATGAGAAGCGCATTGACGCGATGGCAGTGGCAATAGAGGAGATAGCGGCACTAAAAGAGCCTGTAGGGCGCGTTCTTGATGGTTGGGTGACAGAAGACGGATTAAAGATAGAGAAGGTCTCTATTCCTATCGGTGTTATAGGTATCATCTACGAATCTCGCCCAAACGTAACAAGCGATACTGCGGCTCTGTGCTTTAAAAGCTCAAACGTCTGTGTATTAAAAGGGGGCAAAGAGGCAGAGCACTCAAACAATGCGATCGCAAAGATACTTCAGAGCGTTTTAGAGAAGAACAAGCTTCCAAAATCTCTTGTCTCCCTTATTCCAGACTCTTCAAGAGAGGGAGTTGCAAAACTTATTAAGATGGACAAATATGTTGATCTGATCATCCCTCGCGGCGGTGCAGGGCTTATAAAGTACGTAAGCGAAAATGCGACGGTCAGCGTTGTAAAGCACGATAAAGGTCAGTGTCACACATATATTGACAAAGATGCGATCATTAATGATGCAATAAAAATTGCAATAAACGCAAAAGTCCAAAGACCTGGAGTCTGTAATGCTATGGAGACTCTTCTAGTCGATAGCGCTATAGCAAAAGAGACTCTGCCGCTCTTAAAAGTAGAGTTTGACAAAGCTCATACCGAGTTAAAAGGGTGTAAGCGTACTCAGGCGATTATAGATGTTGCAAATGCGACTGATGAGGATTACGACACCGAGTATCTTGCAAATATACTAAACATCAAAGTGGTAGATGGAGTCGAGGGTGCAATTGAGCATATTGTAAGATTTAGCTCAGGTCACTCTGAGGCGATCATCACTCAAAACGTAACAGCCGCAGAGACCTTTTTAAATGCAATAGATGCGGCAGCCGTCTATCTCAATGCTTCAACAAGATTTACGGATGGCGGAGCATTTGGTTTCGGTGCTGAGGTAGGTATCAGTACAAATAAACTTCATGCTAGAGGTCCGATGGGAATAGAGGGACTGACAACATACAAGTTTAAAATATATGGAAGCGGACAAACAAGATAAATATATCTCCATTGTTGATACAAGTCAACGCTCTTTATTTATATATTAAATATAATTTAACTATATGAATTTTAAAGGAGTTTTGATGTCACTTATTCCAGATGAGGCTTCAAAAATAGAAGTTACCGGTGCAACGGTAGATTTTTATAAACTAGAAAAAGACGCAGAGAGCACTTACTACTTTGATACGTCTAAATGTGGTCCGCCGGATCCTATGGTAAATGCCGTATGCGGATTGAAGCTTATAAAAGGAACTAGTGACAAGTTGGTTATGATAAACCATAAAACACCTGGAGGACTCTTCGCAAAACTGGGAGATGATATCTCTTATGAAACCCAGCAGACACCTGAGGGCTTGGTAAAAGTACTCTTTTCAAGCAACAGCTCATCCGACTCGGCAACAGATCTTGAAAATATAAGTCACTAACAGCTATATGTTCTCAGTATCACAAGACTTTGCCCCTCCATTTAAACTTATCTCCCCATTTTTTATATTGGGGAGTCTGTTTTATCTGCTATCGGTAATATTTCTCTTTTTTTTCTCTGCAGATAATCTATTAATGTTGGACACAAAAGTCTTAAGCTTTGTTCATCTCTTTTTACTCGGCTTTGTAATGATGACAATTTTTGGTGCAATGGCGCAGTTGGTGCCAGTTGTGCTTGAAGTAGGACATTTCGGGGTTGAACTCTTTTATGCAATATGGCCGCTGCTTGCCATCGGGACAATAATGATGGCATTTGGATTTACAAGTTATCCGACATTTCTGCCTTTTGGCGGAACAATTGTTTTAGTAGCTATGATGATATTTGTTATGGAGATATTTCTGACTATAAAAAAGGTCAAGAAGTTTAATCTGGTCATCAGCAGTATACTCATAGCAAATATATTTCTACTTTTTGGAATTATATTTGGTCTTGTTATGGCTCTTGGATATGCGGGAATGGTGGATGTTGATATAAATGCACTCCTGAAGGGGCATGTGTTTTTAGTGGTTATAGGCTATATAGTAGTTATCATAATGGGGCTCTCAGTAGTTCTGCTTCCTATGTTTGGACTCTCACACGGCTTTAGTAAAAAACCTCTTGAAATAGCCATATTTCTTGTAAGTATCTCTGTCATCATGGTTGTACTCTCCTCTTTAAGCGCTTCTGCTTTGCTTGCTTATGGAGGCTATATATTGGCATCTGCAGGATTGCTGATATATTTTTACTTTATATATACGATACACAAGACCAGAGCAAGAAAGGAGATAGATATTTATGCAAAATCGCTTCTGTTTGCATATTTCTCTCTGATCGCTTCACTATCTCTGGCTTTAATTTATTTTGCAGTAGGTTATGAACCGCTCTTGCTGGCATCTGCGTGGATGATGTTCTTTGGTTTTTTTGCCTTTGTCATCACAGGTCATATATATAAGATCATCCCGTTTCTTGTCTGGTTTGAGAGATTCTCTCCGCTTGTGGGAAAACAGAAAGTTCCGATGCTTGCAGATATGCTTCCTGCTAGGAGCTCTTCGGCTCAGCTTCTTTTTTGCGCTTTGGGTGTTGTTGTAGTAGCAACGGCAATTTTGCTTCAAGATGGACTCGTTTTAAAGGCGGGAGCCTCATTTTTATTGATGGGTGCTTTAGCACTGCTTAGAAGCGTGTTTTATATGATAAATTATAAATAAAATAAAATTTAAGGATAAAAAATGTACACAAAAGAGGAACTGTTTTTAGCTATTTCAACGGTAATAGATCCGGAGGTCGGTTTTAACCTTGTAGAGATGGGGCTTATTTATGACGCTTCGTGCGACGAAGATGGAAATGCATATGTAAAGATGACACTCTCAACAAAAGCCTGTCCTATGCATCAGCTTATTCAGCAGTGGGTAAAAGAGGCCGTGCAGAAGATGGCAGGGATTAAGAGCGTAGAGATAGATCTGGTCTGGGAGCCTGAGTGGAATATCACTATGGCTGACGAGCATGTAAAAAAGGCTCTTAGCCGCTAAAATATTAAGCGGTCATATACTCTTTGATAGCCTCGCAAACTCTCTCAAGCGATCTTTTGTATTTCTTTAGATCGCTGACATAGCTTAGGTCTGAAGGGTTAGCTATGCTCTTTTTTAGCTCAAGCGCTGCATCGTGCAGATTGTCTGCACCGATATTTGCTGCTACACCTGATATATCTAGGAGCAGTTTATCGGCATCTATGCCGTTTGTTCCGTTTATATGCTCTTGAAGCGTCTCTTCAGAGACTGAGTATTTTGATAGAAAATCATTCAATATCTCAAGATAGAACTCTCTGTCTCCTCCGCATATCTCCAAGCCTTTGTTGATGTCAAACTCAACACTCTCTTGAGGTGCCGCAGGAGCTGTTGTTTGCGACTCCTCCCCCGTAGTATAGATATACAAAATGTCATAGAGAGCATCCATTTTCAGAGGTTTTTCAAGATGCGCCTCCATCCCTACATTTAACATATTCCTAACGTCATCCGCCGCCGTATCACCGCTTAACGCTACAATCGGAATATGTTCGTAGTTTGGATTTTTCCTGATAAGTCTGGTCGCCTGAAAACCATCAACTACAGGCATATGGGCATCCATAAATATCACTGCAAAATTTGTGTCGCTCTCTAGAATATTTAGCGCCTCTTGACCGTCGTTTGCAATAGTTATTTCTATGCCTGAAGTAGATAAAAGCCCAGCGATAACTTTTTGGTTTATAATATTGTCTTCGGCTATAAGCACTCTTGTACCTTTAAAATCCGCAAAGTCATCTTTAGTTATTTTGCTATGTGGAATAAGTTCGCGCTTTTTTCTGTTTGTCGGTGTAGCAGGAACGCTTTTAGCCTGAGTACTCGGTGTCTCTTGGGCTTCTTGTGGCTCTTCTTTTAGCTCTGGTTCTTCTTGTCTCTCTATGACCTCCACCAAAGCTTCAGGCTCTTTTTTCTCGCTTTTTGGAGCTTCTAGCTTCTCCTCTTTTGCTAAGGGAGCCTTTTTTCCTTTTGAACTTTTTAACAGTACAACGATCGTAATGAGAGTTACTGCGACAATTAATCCTATTAATTCTATATAATATTGACTTATTATTGTTTGCATGCCAGAGCTCTTTTTTTCTTTATCATACTGTAATAAAAATTAAACTTTACAAAGTTGATGTATAATTGTACGAAAATTATATTAGGCTTTAAATGCAAATTATTCCACACGTTGCGGTTTTATACTCTCAGGTTCTCGATACATTCAGTGATATTGAAGATGGGATTATCATAGACTGTACGATGGGATACGGCGGACACTCCTCAATAATACTTGAAGCCAATCCGAACATCAAGCTTATTGCAATAGACCAAGATCAGACGGCGATAGATTTTTCTACCCAAAGATTAGAGCCATATAAAGATAGAGTCGAGATAAAAAAAGGGCGTTTTTCATCTGTTATCAAAGAGATTTTAAAAGAGTATGACATTAAAGATATCAGAGGTATTTTGGCGGATATCGGGGTCTCGTCGCTTCAGCTTGACCAAAAAGAGAGAGGCTTCTCTTTTGCAAGCGAGAACCTTGATATGAGAATGGACAGGGATGCTCTGCTAAGTGCGGCAGAGGTTGTAAATGAGTACTCTGCAGCTGATCTTGAGAGAATTTTGCTTGAGTACGGCGAGCTTAGAAACTATAAAAAGATAGCCTCTTTTATAGTGAGTAACCGTCCGTTTTCATCAGCTCAAGAGTTAAGCGAAGCCGTGACTCACCTTATGCCAAAAGGCAAAAAGATTCATCCTGCAACGCTTCTAATGCAGGCTATCCGCATAGAGGTGAACAATGAGCTTGGCGAGTTGAGCTCACTTTTAGATACCATTGAAGAGGCAAGATTTCCAAATGCAAAAATAGCGATAATCTCTTTTCATTCGCTTGAGGACAGAATAGTAAAAAACAGGTTTGTGCGCTGGAGCAAGAGCTGTATCTGTCCTCAAGAGGCTATGAGATGCACGTGCGGCAATAACCACTCATACGGAAGAGTTCTGACAAAAAAACCGCTTACTGCCGAAGATGAGGAGCTAAAAGCAAATCCTAGAAGCAGAAGCGCAAAACTGAGAGTGTTTGAGACGGATATAGAAGAATGAGTGATAAAACAGAACTTTTAAGTGAACTAGACTTAGTCCTAAATCCAAAAAAAGATGTGGACGTAAACCATCTTCTGTATGTTCTGCTCGGTATAGTATTTGTCTCGATTGTTCTCTTTCCTAAAATATATATTCAACAACAGATCTACTTTAAAAGCAGGGATATATCAAAACTAAAAAGCGAGTATGATACGCTAAAAGAGGAGAACAGGCTTATAAAAGGCTCTGTTGAATCTATTAGATTTAAAAACCAAGTACTTGATACAATATTTTAAAGAGGTTTGATGATTCGTCGTTTTTTAGAGTTTGCCATAGATAAACCGCTGCTCAACCATATTTTACTTACATTTATATTTGTTCTCTCAATATTTGCATACGTTAATATCCCAAAAGAGATATTTCCTCCTATGAATATGGACAAGGTCACCATCTCAGGCGGCTACGTTGGAACTTCCGCAGATGTCCTTGATAAGATGGTGGTAAAAACCATAGAGGATGACCTTCAAAACATCAGCGAACTTGACATTATGAAAACGACCATTAAAAACGGCTCTTTTTCGATCATAGCCGACATAAAACCGGGTTCTGACAACGCTAATGTCTTAAATGACGTAAAAGATATAGTAAGTAGTGTAAAAAAAGATCTGCCTGCAGATATGGCAGAGCCGATCGCAAAGATACAGCTGCACAACTTTCCTCTCGCACTTGTAGCCCTCGCAGGCGACAGACCAAAAGAGGAGCTTCTCTTAAGAGCGGAGGAGCTAAAGAGCAAACTTAGCAAACTTAAAGAGCTTAGCGAGATCACCATTCGCGGTGATGCCGAAGAAGAGCTTGTTATAAAGATAAACGAGCAGAAGGTTCAGGCGTTTGGACTGCAGCCGGCTATGGCTGTGGAGGCACTAAGAAATATAAGCTCAGTCTTTCCCATAGGAACTATTAAAGATAGAGGTTCGCATCTCTACATCTCTACCTATAACGGAGAGAAAAACAAGATAGATATTGAGAGCACCGTCATTAACGTAGGCGGTTCTAGAGTCAGAGTCGGCGACATTGCAGATGTCTCTTTTAAGCTTAGTGATGAGACGGAACTTTCTCACTACAACGGTGTTAGAAACATATCTATAAACGTTGCAAAAGCAAAAGAGGGAAATGCGATAGAGCTTGTAAAACAGGTAAGAGCTCTTTTAAAAGAGAGTGAAAAACTTCATCCTGAGCTTCGTTACGAGATATATGCAGATACTTCTGTGTGGATAAAAAACCGTCTAAATACCGTATTTGCAAATATAACCTTTGGACTTATGCTTGTCTTTTTGGCGATGCTTATATTTATTAACCGCGGTATAGCCCTTGTCGTAGCTATCGGGATTCCTTTGAGCTTTATGATAGGCTTGATCGCCACCGAGATAATGGGAGATTCTCTAAATATGCTCTCGCTTCTAGGAGCGCTCATAGCTCTTGGTATGCTTGTTGATGAGGCGATAGTCGTTGCCGAGAACATCTACAGGCACTTGGAGAATGGGATGGAGAGAAGAGAAGCGGCTATTGTAGGAGCGCAGGAGATGTTTCCTGCAGTTCTGACCGCTACTCTGACGACCGTTTTTGCATTTTTGCCTATGCTTCTTCTAAGCGGCGAGATGGGGATGTTTATAAAGATCATCCCTATCATGATAACCGTTCTTCTCCTCTCATCGCTTTTTGAGGCGTTTTACTTCCTGCCGCTTCATGCGCATGACTTTTTAAAAGTATCGCACAGCGATAGCTCTACAAGAAAGATATGGAAAAAACTAACCTCTTGGCACAGCGCCGTTTTACACTTTGTTTTCAAGAAGAGATGGGTCTCGCTTATAGTTATGGTCGTTACTATCTTATCTTTAACTGCCGTTATGATAAAAAACTCCAAATTTCAACTCTTTCCTGATTTTGACACGACGCAGGTATATGTCTACGGAAAGGTAAATGTCAATAATGAGCTTGAAGACACAGAGGCAATTGTTACCGAGCTTGAGAGGGAACTTTTAAAGCATATAAAAGGGGATGATATCTCCTCAATCACTTCCGTTATCGGATTTAAGCTGGATGCTAAAAATATGGTCGAGACGGGAGAGCATCTCTTTCATATATTTATTGACCTGAGCGAGCGTGCAGCAGACAATGCTTTTGATGAGTACATTAGCCCATATCTTTCAATAGAGTATGATGCAGAGATACTCAAAAGAGAGAGAGACGCAAGAGAGATCGCAAAAGATGTCGAGAGAGTTGTAGAGCCGTTTAGAACTCTTCAAGAGAGCGGAAATATCATCTTTGAAGAGCTTGTCGTAAAGGTTCCGGGAGCGGGTGTTGTTGCTTCTGACATTGAGATAAGCCTAAGTGCGGCTGATGAGAAAAAAACTATGCAGGGTATCAAAGAGCTTGAAGATGCTCTAAGAGCCGTTGAGGGTGTAAGCAATATATCAAACGATGCAACGCTCGGCGAAAAAGAGCTAAAACTGCGCGTAAATGAGTATGGACAGCAGCTTGGCTTTAACGAGGAGCTGATATCAAAAGAGCTTAGAGCGTACTATCTCAAAGGCGAATACGGCAAGATGTTTAACGATAGCGGTCTTGTCCGCATCAAAATAGAGAGCGGTGTAAATGAGCAGATAAACTCTATAGAGCGCGTAGAGGTGCAGGTTCCTTCTAGCGACACTTTTGTTTTGCTAAAAGATGTTTGCGACTTTATCATAACCCAAGGCTTCGTAGCTCTTCAAAAAGAGAACGGTGAGAGGATAAGAACCGTAGTCGCTTCCATAGATAAGAAGATCATCACCTCTGCTGAGGTTATGAAAAAACTTGACCCCGCATTTGCAAAGTTAGAGAGTGACGGCTATAAACTTGAGATAAAGGGTGAAGAGAAAGAGAACGCCAAAAACAAAAGAGAGCTGATGCAGTCCGCACTAATAGCTATCTTTTTGATCTTTATAACGCTTGTCTGGCTCTTTGACTCTATAAAAAAATCTCTTATCGTCATAAGTACTATACCGCTTGTTCTGCTTGGCGTATTCTTTGGACATATGGTAATGGGCATAAACCTTACAATGCCGGGAATGATAGGAGTTGTGGGACTTGCGGGCGTTGTGGTTAATGACGGTCTTATAGTGGTTAACTTTATAAAAAGCGCAAGAAATGTAGAGGAGCTGATGAAGCAGGCACAAACAAGGTTAAGACCTATTTTGCTGACTTCGCTTACTACCGTGCTCGGATTGTCTACGCTGATATTCTTCGCTTCAGGGCAGGCTATGATACTTCAGCCTATGGCAATTTCACTCGGATTTGGAATAGCTTGGGCAACCGTATTAAACCTAGTCTACGTGCCGCTTCTCTACGCAGTAGTATTTAGGGTTAAAGATGTCCAAATATCAGAAAATTCTAAGGTGGTCTAAAGTATAATTCCGACCTACTAAGCGATAGCTTCGATAGAAACAGTGGGTTCTTAGCTCAGTTGGTTAGAGCCCTCCGCTCATAACGGAGTGGTCGAGTGTTCGAGTCACTCAGAACCCACCACTGTCAAATTCCCTTAACAACGAACTTTCAAAGACTTTTTAAAGAAAAATAAAACAATCAAAAAACACCTTGCCCCACTTTTTGCCCCACTTTTGATAATTGTCTATGTATTTTAATTATTGTATTAAAGTTCCTTTAAAGGGAATTTTAATACAATAACAACATGAATATTATCAGTAAAAGAACTTTAGTAATGTTTTATGAGAAACATTCTAATGCTAAGACTGCATTAGAGGTTTGGTATTCGGACGCAAAAAAGTCCACATGGAGCACACCTGATGATATTAAAAAAATATATGCAAGCGCATCTTTTTTAAAAGATAACCGTGTAGTTTTTAACATCAAGGGCAATGATTATAGGCTGGTAGTCCATATTGACTACCCTCGTAAAATCATTAGGGTTAAGTTCATAGGAACTCATAGCCAGTATGATAAAATAAATGCAGAGGAGATATAAAATGTTATTAAAACCAATTAGAGACGAACAAGAGTATGACATGGCTCTACAAGAAGTCGATAGACTTATGGAACTAAATCCGCCGATTGGAAGTAAAGAGAGTGATGAACTAGAAGTTTTAGTATTGTTGATTGAAAAATACGAAGAAGAAAATTGGGCTATATCTGAACCAGACCCAATAGAGGCTATAAAAATTAGAATGCAGCAAATGAACTTAAAGCAAAAAGATTTAGTGCCGTATATCGGAAATAGAAGCAAGGTCTCTGAACTTTTAAATAGAAAAATTTCACTTTCACTTTCAATGATTACAAAACTTTCAAGCGGATTGCATCTGCCGCTTGAAACATTAATTCAACCGCCAAAGAGAGCTTAGTTTTTATTTTTTAGATTAAGCATTTTTCTTTCAATTTCTAACACTCCCAGATTTTGAAATTTTTTCGCTTGTAAATTTTAGCATTTAGAAATATAAACTTCGATTTTAATGTCCTGAGATGTAGTGATATTATGTCCAGCCGTTATGAACATTTTATTAGCATCTTAGATTTGTAGTATATTGTCTGTAACAAATGATTTATCTATGGATGAAACAAACCTTTCTCAAGATTTAATATCTATTTAAGACGATGAAGCATAAAACCATCCTATAAAGAATAGCTTAAACCAATAGTTATTTTTTATAGACATAGATAATGTGTTTCATTATTTGAGTATTTAAAAAGTATAAATGCTCAGATGATCAAATACAAAGATATAACCACTATTTTAAAGGTTATGTTTTTTGGTCAGTGTTCCTTAAAAACTAAAGATAACTAAGTAAGCTTTTGTTGATAAACCTAAATAGTTTAAACCAGTTACATATCTCACAAAGTGTAGGTTTTGGAGCTTTCCCTAAGTTTCAAACTAAATTGTTGAACTATGATATGATTTTAATGACTGTCGGTTACTGACACAAAACTCTGAACGGTATCCAAATTGGGTGTCGGCTTTGCAAATTTAATTGTACTTTTAAAAACTTTAAAATACTTTTTACACTTCGCAGAATAGGGCTATTTATTGTTAAATAGGTTAGCTTACCGCATAGTGCTTTTGTCTCATAACGGAGTGGTCGAGTGTTCGAGTCACTCAGAACCCACCAGTGTAAAACTCCATTAACAACGAACTTTAAGACTAATTTAACAAAACAGACATAGGCAGCGCTAAAAATTTGTACCCATCTTTTTGCATCGGTATAATATGCTCACCCATATAAAAAATAAATCCGCCTTTAAAATTATCACCACTATTCTGGGCAAGCTTTACAAGTCCTCTTAGTTCTGAACTCTTTATACTTGTAGATGCTTTTACCTCAATGGCGATGATGTTTGTATTGCTTTGCTCCAAAACAAAATCTACTTCATAATCTGCATCTCTGTAGTGATATATTTTCGTCGTCTTTTTGGCATAGGTCGTATGCTTTAACAGCTCAGTATATACAAAGTTCTCTACAAGATTTCCTAAATGTTCTCGCTCTTTTAGTATAAGCGCTTCTTTATCTATACCAAGCAGGTGAGAAGCTAAACCCGTGTCGATAAAGTGAATTTTAGGAGTTTTTACTTCTCTTTTGCCTCTATTTGTAAAGTATGGATTTACTCTTTTTACTATGTAGAGAGCTTCAAGAATCTCTATATCCGACTTTACCGTCATATCTTTAATAGCTAGATGTGATGCAAGCGAGTTGTACTTCAGCAAATTTGCGTTGTTGTGAGCTAAAAGCGAAAGCAGCTTAAATATTTCAGATTTGTTTTCTTGGCTCACTCGCTTTATAAGGCTTAAATCTTTTTCAATACGAGCTGTAATGTAGCTCTCAAACCATGTATGAGATACTCTTTGAGGCTTATTATACACACTGGCAAAACCGCCTTTTGTTATGATCTCAACCTGTTCTTCGACACTAATGGCTTTAAAGTTGATATCTGCTACTGCATTACCAAAGAGAATATCTATAAAGTTCTCTCTCTTTTTTTGTAGCTCATATTGAGAAAAAGGGAAAAGGTCGACGCTTACCATTCTCCCCGCCAGAGATTCCTTTATGGCACTCATTTTAAAAAGATCTGCACTTCCAGTTAAGAGAAACATACCGTTTTTATTCTCTTCGTCTACAACCATCTTTAGAGCTTTTACAAGCTCTATTGCCATCTGCACTTCATCTATTACGGAGGGTGTTTTTGCTAGTTGTTTGGCAAATGTTAGCGGATCGTCTTGTGCAGCTTTTAAAATTGTTTCATCGTCCATAGTATAGTATTTGAACCCAAGCTCTTTTGCTATCTTTTTACTGAGAGTTGTTTTGCCTGATTGCCGAGGTCCTGCGATGGTTACAATTTTAAAAGATTCTAATAACTCTAAAATATAGGGCTCTATATTTCTCTTTATAAACATAGTCTCCTCCAATATCATGAGTTATTATAACGTATATTATGAATTATCAGAAAATAAACTATTAATTATCTTGGTTTCTTTCTACTACTTCTTTTTATAATGCGACATAAAGTAGTTAAAAGAGTGTTTTAGTGCTTTGCTTGTTAACTCTGCAAACTCTTTTGCCTCTTTGAAGTTCTCTTCTGCCTTGCTTGAAAGAGCGTCAAATTTTTCGTGCGCATCTTTATAGAGAGATTCTAACTCTTTAGCGCCTATGTCAAACTTTTTTTTACCTTCTTGAGTTAGATGTGAACTTGCTTCTCTAAGCTCATCTATCTCTTTTTGGAACTTAACTAACTGTTTTTTTGCCTCTTCGATCATTTCATCTTTTTTCATGACTTTTCATCTTTTTATTGAGTTACCTTAATTATATAGCAACTCTCTTAAAAAAAATATTTTATTACTACTATTTATATTAAGTTTTTTTATACAAGATGTTACAATTGCATCATGATTAGAGAAAAACTTATAAACATCGTTATGGAGTGTCGCGAGCTTTTTTTACAAGGTTATCACGCAGATAAAAATGTGCAGTACAAAGGCACTGTTGATCTTGTGACCGAGTATGACGTAGCTATAGAGAAGCGTTTGAGCAAAAGTTTGCAAGAGGCATTTCCTGACTTTGAGATAATCGGAGAAGAGAGCACAAAAGAGATCACGTATCCTAAAAAAGCGATATACATTGACCCGATTGACGGCACTACGAACTTCATTCACTCCTTGCCTTTTTGTGCTATTTCCGTCGGTGTCTGGGAAGAGGGCAGAGCTGTTGCGGGAGTTGTTTATAACCCTGTTTTAGATGAGTGTTTCAGCGCGGAGCGCGGCGGCGGTGCATACTTGAACGATAAGCGGATCTTTGTCTCAAAACAGCATGATTTTCAGCAGTCGCTGATTGTCACGGGATTTCCTTATACTAAAGTTACAAAGGGAGAAGATTACGAGTGGGTGCTTCGTACGATGGCAAATATGCTCCCCATAACAAGAGATATACGCAGAACCGGCTCTGCGGCAATAGACTTGTGCTATGTTGCATGCGGAAAGTTCGAGGCGTACTATGAATGCAATCTGAAACCGTGGGATGTGGCGGCAGGTGTGTTGATAGTAGAAGAGGCGCACGGAAAAGTGTCAAACGAAAAAGGTGAAGAGTATGCTCTTGGCGAGCATATTATCTTAAGCTCTAACGCCCTTGTTCATAACGAACTGCTGAAAAATATTAATATTGGGTAGGCACCATTCTGTAACCAACCGCGTATATGCTCTCAATAGAGTTTTCAGGAAGTTTCTTCCTAAGCTTTGATACAAGCTTTCTTATGTTTACAATATCCAGGTTTTCATTAAGATCACTGTAGTGACTTGTTATATCTTCGTTTGAGTGTATCATACCTATCTTATCGCTAAGAAGCTGCAAAAATATGATCTCGTACTTTGTCAATGTTACCATTTCCCCGTTTACAAGAAGTATGTTTGTATCTTTGTTGAAAGTACATGAGCCATTTAGCTTTACGATTGATGGGTGTTTGTTCACAACCTCTTTTGTGTTTGCTGCGTTTAACTTTTTAGACGCGTTTAAAAGGACCTTCAACAGATCTTGGTAGTCTATAGGTTTTTTGATGAACTGCTCTATGCCGAGATTGATTAAAGGGAGCAGATATTTAGTATCGTCATAAGCAGATACTATTATCACTATCTGATCTGGATTGATGTTGTAGATACTCTCTACAAGTTCAACACCGTTAACACGCGGCATCTGAATGTCTGAGAGAATGATGTCATAGTACTTAGACTCTTTTAGATAGAACTCTTTGTACTTTCTGATGGCTTCTTCACCATTTGTTGCGCTGTGCGCCTGACTGAAAAATGTCTTTAAAATCTCTCTCGTATTGTCTCTCAAATCATCATGATCCTCAGCGAAGAGGATAGACAAACCCTTTGTATGTGTTAATAACTCTTTAGAATTTAGCATGTTAACCACTTTTTGCGTTTTTTTGATAAAATAATTATATCTTTTATTTTACAGAATGTTCAAGAAAATAAGATATTATTTTAAGAAAAGAGAATAAATGAAACTTATAATTAACGGTGACACAAAAGAGTTCGGCCAAAACGTAACTTTAAAGAGAGTTATTGAAGAGCTGAATCTAGACGGTAAGGTTATGGCTGCAGCCGTAAATATGGAGATAGTGAAGCAAAATGAGTGGGATAGCCGCGTTTTAAAAGATATGGATAAGCTGGAGTTGCTAGACTTTGTCGGTGGGGGCTGATTCTATAGCTACTACTGCAATGGCATACTCCCCGTCGTGAGTTATGGAGAGACTAACATCATTTATATTAAAGTTCTTTAAAAGTTTTTCCGAGAGCTTCAGGCTTGGAGCTCCGTTTTTAGTTTTGTATATAATCATATCGTGAAAACCGCACTCTGAACCTATTCCGACACCAAGAGCTTTTGAACAAGCCTCTTTAGCAGCCCAAAAGCCCGATGCGGTCTTGTAGTTCTTTACAAGTCCGATCTCTTCTTCGCAGAGAAACCTCTTTAGAGCCTTATTGTTAAAACGCTCCATCAACTCTCTCATGCGAGATGTTTTTATGAGGTCTATGCCTATCATCTACTGTATGACGAACTCTGTAAAATATACGCTTTTTACGCTTCCGTCTGTTATCATCGAGTTTAGTGTGTCTACGATTTGCTCGGAGACCTTCTGCTTCCCTTTTTTAGAAGATATCTCTTCTAGTGTCTTGGATGTTAAGATTCTGATAATTCTGTCTCTAATAACTGGAGACTTGTTATCAAGCTCAATGCTCAGCTGTTTTCCATCAAGCTCTAGTGAAATAGTAGCTTTTAAGTAGCGGCGGCCTGCATCGCTCTTTAGGTTTACGGTAAAAGTATCAAGCGGATACAAGATGCCGATCTCGCTTAGTTTTCTAGAAACCCCTTCATCAGAGTCTCTAACTGCTCTGTATGAAGTGTTTTGCTGCTGAACTTGAGGAGCGGCTTGTTGTACATTTTGTGATTTATCGTCATCACTTAACAAAAGAACGGTTACTATTGCACCGCCGATAATAATAAGCACCAAAACAGCAATGATTATTATCATTAACAGTTTATTGGACTTCTTCTTTTCCTCTCTGCTATCTTCTCTGCTCTCTTCATCAGCCATAGTTCTTCCTTGATTTTTTATTTTGCTAGTATATCAAAAATAATATTATTTTATAAGCAACTGCTATTAATCACAAATTGTTATATTCAGAGCTTTTATGATCTCTTCAAATATAGGTCCTGCCTGACGATCTATGTCATCATGGTATTCAATTACAACAACTTCTTTTTTGTTTGATATGGTACATGTATATGTCTCAGGCTTTGTTTTGTATTTGGAAGTTATCTCATCAATCGTTGAACAGACCAGCTTTCCTTCATCTTTTCCCTCGTATGCGATTGATAACTTTGCAAATTTCTCTTCACTTCTTACTTTAGCGTCCATATTTTAGTAGTTTCCTTATTTAATTTTTTAGATTATACAATGAATAGGTTAAAACAGATTTTAATATATAAACAATCAGTACCACTCAAGCAGTTTTGTAACTTCATCGACAACAAATGTTTTAATATTTGACTTCTCAAGTGGTTTTTTGGAGACCAGCGCTTTTGAGATATTTTGCATACTTGCTTCTCTTAGTCTAACATCCATTCCGTAGACATCTCTGACATCTCCTACAAGAGAGACCTCACCAATGAAAACGGTCTGTTTTGAGATGGCGCGGTTTCTAAAACTGCTGATGATCGCCGCCAAAATTGCCAAATCAGCCGAAGTCTCGCTTATCTTTATGCCGCCCGTGATATTTATAAATACGTCATAACCAGAGAGAGGGATTTCGAGTTTTCTCTCTAAGAGTGCTAGTAGCATATTGAGTCTATTTGTATCAAAACCTGTTGCCTGTCTTTTTGAGTTTGCCGTATGAGACTCTGAGACAAGTGCCTGAACTTCAAGTATGATAGGGCGTGATCCTTCCATGATGACCGTCAAAGCAGAGCCTGCCTGCTCTGAGTTACGGTTAAAAAAACGTGATGCCACGTCTGTGGCAGAAACAAGTCCGTCACCGCGCATCTCAAAGACTCCTATTTCGCTTGTCGGTCCGAAACGGTTTTTGAACCCCCTAAGGATTCTCAGCTCTTGCGACGAGTCGCCCTCAAAATAGAGAACCGTATCTACCATATGTTCTAAAACTCTCGGTCCTGCGATCGATCCCTCTTTTGTTATATGCCCTATGATAAAGATCGCTATATTTTTATCTTTTGCAATGCGCATCAGCTCAAAAGTTATTTGTCTTACCTGAGTGACAGAGCCGGGAGCTGATGATATATTTTCAGAGTAGAGCGTCTGAATGGAGTCGATTATCAAAAAGTCATAATCTCTATGCTCAAGCTCGACTAGTACCTGCTCAAGTCTTATCTCGCTTAGAAGATAGAGCGAGTCATGATTTGCGCTGAGCCTGTTCGCACGAAGTTTTATCTGTCCTGCAGACTCCTCTCCTGTTACGTAAAGCACATTCTTCCCGCTTGAAGCTATATCTCCGCCCACTTTTAGAAGTAGAGTTGATTTTCCGACACCTGGACTTCCTCCGATAAGTGTGAGAGAACCGGGAACAACGCCTCCTCCCAGAACCATGTCAAGCTCTGCATTTTTAGAGCTGAACCTGTATATCTCCTCCTCTTTTATCTCATTGATACTTTGCGCTTTTGCAGATGAGCCGGAAGCTGATTTTGTCTGTTTTGCGACCTCTTGCTGATGTTCATTAAGTTCTATAAATGAGTCCCAAGCTCCGCAGTTCGTGCATTTGCCCATCCATCTTGGAGTTGTAAGTCCGCAGTGCTGGCACTCAAAGAGAATCTTTTTTTTGGACATATTTTTTAGCCTTATTGAGGTATTTGAGGAATTATACACTTCAAATTATAAGAGAGAGTAAAATATTGCAAATTGTCATATTGTGCGTAATCTAAGATAATCTCAGACATTGCAGACCAGACAAACCTGCTTGCACTCAATGCCGCTATAGAAGCAGCACGTGCAGGTGAACATGGAAGAGGATTTGCGGTTGTGGCAGATGAAGTAAGAAAACTTGCAGAGAGAACTCAAAGAAGCTTGACTGAGATAAATGCGACAATAAATGTCATTGTCCAATCTATTGTGGATGTAAGTACACAGATGAACTCTAACTCTGAAGATATTCAAAAGCTCTCTGAAAATGCAACCGATGTTGAAGTTAAGATCAATGAGAGTGTAGGAATTGTAAAAGATGCGGTAAGAGCAAGTGATAAAACAGTAAACGACTTTGAGAAGACGGGAAGAGATGTTGAGTTTATAGTATCTCAAGTCTCAGAGATAAATGAGATATCATCTAAAAATGCAAGAAATGTCGAAGAGATAGCAGCTGCTGCTGAGCATCTAAACTCTATGACAGATGAGCTTCATGCTAAGTTGGAGACGT
Source organism: Sulfurimonas crateris (assembly GCF_005217605.1). NCBI lineage: Bacteria > Pseudomonadati > Campylobacterota > Epsilonproteobacteria > Campylobacterales > Sulfurimonadaceae > Sulfurimonas > Sulfurimonas crateris. Next base: position 115,551 of record NZ_SZPX01000002.1, read on the forward strand.
TTAGGACGTAAGATTAACTCTCTTCTTCAACGAAGATAGCATCTAAGAGTCCGTCTACGAACTCATACTTGTCAAACGGAGTAAGATTTTCGGGCTGCTCGCCTGTTCCAACGTATAGTATAGGGAGCTCGAGCGCGTAAGCGATGCTGAAGATGCTTCCGCCTTTTGCGGTTCCGTCAAGCTTAGTAATTATTATGCCGTCAATCCCTATCATCTCGTTAAAAGCTTTTGCTTGAGCTATCGCTGAGTTGCCTTGCGTGCCGTCGATGATAAGAACAGTTCTGTGAGGTGCGCCGCTGTGTGCTTTGTCACATATCCTAGCTATTTTTTTGAGTTCGTTTGCAAGATTTGTCTGGGTGTGAAGTCTTCCAGCAGTATCTATGATGACGTTGTCAAGCTCTCTTGATTTTGCAGAGTCTATCGTGTCGTAAGCAACCGCAGAGCTGTCATGTCCTTGTTTTGAGGCGATGATAGGAATGTCTAGTTTTTTTGCCCAGAGAGTAAGCTGCTCTATTGCAGCGGCTCTAAAAGTATCTCCCGCTCCGAGGATCACTTTTTTGCCCTCACTCTTATAGCGAGCCGCAAGTTTAGAGATTGTGGTCGTTTTTCCCGCACCGTTTACACCGACTATCAGCTCGACAAAAGGAGGAGTGAACTTTGGCTCCTCGTAAGATGTGTAGGCTAGGGTAGCAAGCAGTTTTGAGCGCAGAATGTCGCGTGTGACTTTATCTTGATATATCTCGCGAAGTATTATCTCTACAAGTTCATACTCGATATCTGCTTCGAGTAAAATATCCTCAAGCTCATCTTTGCTAAAGGATACTTTCTTCTTTGGAACTACGGATTTTAATGCATCTGCAGTTTTAGAGAGAGATTTTTTTATAAAGCCGAACATTTAGTTGCCTAAAGCATTTCTTATGTCGCTGTCAATAAACTCTTCCTCCGTCGCACCGACATAGTAGTTGATAAGTTTTGCATCTTTATACATCGCCATCGTAGGGATTGGGAATCTCTCTCCAAGCTCCAGCTCCAGCACAAGTTCGTTTACAAGACGGCGGTTTTGATCGGAATTGACCAAAAGATACTTAGCTCCGTAGGTCTGTGCAAACTCTTGAAGTTTTGCATCTGCAATATTATCCTCAATAGTTATGCCTATAATAATCAGATCATCTTTGTATTTTTCCTGAAGTGAACTTAGGTGAGAAGCGGCAGCACGGCATGGAGGACACCAGGTTGCAAATATATCAAATATGACTATTTTGCTTTCAGCTCCATCGAGCCTAAAGCCTTTTCCATCTTTTTTAACGATGTACTGTTTTTTATCCAGACCGGTTAGAACATACTCTTTTGCCGCTATCATCTCATTTGCACTGCTTTTTTTATCTTCGTTGCCTGAACAGCCTTGAAAAAGTATTGCTGCTGAAATAACTGAAATAACTAAAATATATTTTTTAAACATTTGCTTACCTTGTTTTTAGTAAAATGAGCGAAATTATAGCCATAAAGATTTTATATGCCTCTTACAAAAGCAATTTTTAGACGAAATTGTCTAGAAAAAATTAAAAGCTCTCCTTTTCACAACAGATTTTATAAAAATGCAAAAATAGATGCAAAGTTGCTTAAAGAGCTCGGCAGGTTTAAAAATTTAAAAAATTTAAAGATACTTTTTTATACTTCTCTTCCCTTTGAGGCGAACACAGCTAAATCAATTGAAAAATTGAGAAAAAAATGTGATATTTTTGTTCCATTTATGGAAGGCGAAAGTTTTAAGATGGTACCATTTAGATTACCGCTGAAGAAAAAAAAGTTTGGTATTTATGAAGCGGGAAAAAGTTTAAGAGATATTAAAAAAGTTGATATAGCCATAGTGCCCGTTGTTGGCGTAGATGGAAATTTACAAAGAGTTGGTTTTGGAAAAGGGATGTATGATCGTTTCTTTGCAAAGTTAAAAAAGAGACCGTACACAATTTTTATACAATCAGAATTTTGTTACACAAAAGAGTTGATCTGTGATGAGTACGACATCACATGTGATTTAATCATCACGCCAAATATTACCGTGCAAAATAAAAATATGGCTATAAATAGGAAATAAAATGTTAAATGAGATACTAATTGGAGGTTCAATCGCCTCTGTTAGTGGGCTTATTGGATTTTTCATCTCTAAAAAAATTACTAATGCTAATTTTGACATATATGTCGAAAAAGCTAAAGCTCAAGCAGGCGCGATCGAGAATGAGGCGCAGATGCTTTTATACAAAGCCAATATAAAATCTCAAGAGATAGAGCTCGAAGCTACAAAGCTTTATGAGAGTGCCAAAGAGAAGGCAAAAGCCGACCTCTATCAAAGAGAAGAGGATATTGTAAAAAAAGAGCAGAATTTTAAACGCTACAAACATAACGAAGAGAGAAGACTTCAGGATGAAGTGGCTATTTTAAAATCTAAGCAAGTTGATTTAAAAAGAAATGAAAAATCTCTAAACTCACTAAAAAAAAGATACGAAGAGAAGATAGACGAGGCGCTAAATGCCATAGAGCATTGTGCAGGAATGACAAAAGATGAAGCAAAAGCGGTTTTGCTTGAAAAAGTTGAAGAGAAGTCGCGAGCCGAGATAGCCCACATCGTAAGACGTTATGAAAATGAGGCAAAAACCGAGGCTAAGAAAAGAGCAAACTATATATTGGCTCAGGCTACAAGCAGGTATGCCGGCGAGTTTGCCGCAGAGAGACTTACAAATATTGTCCACCTCTCAGATGATGAGCTAAAAGGGCGCATTATAGGAAAAGAGGGCAGAAATATTAAAACCCTTGAGACTCTTTTGGGTGTTGATATTATTATCGATGATACTCCAAACGCGATCATGCTTAGCAGTTTTAATCTCTACAGACGTGCTATTGCTACAAAAACCATAGAACTTCTCATAGAAGATGGGCGTATACAGCCGGCTCGCATAGAGGAGATATTCACTAAAGTTTGCGATGATTTTGAGTCAGAGATCTTAAACGAGGGCGAGGAGATACTGGCAGAGCTAGATATCGGTGTAATGCATCCAGAACTTGTAAAACTGATAGGCAAGCTTCGTTATCGTGCAAGTTACGGACAAAATGCGTTGGCACATACTCTTGAAGTGGCACATCTCGCAGGAATTATGACGGCTGAGATGGGCGGAGACGTAAAACTTGCAAAAAGAGCGGGACTACTGCATGACATAGGAAAGGCTCTTACGCATGACAATGACGGAAATCATGTCGATCTTGGAGTTGCTATCTGTAACCGCTACAGCGAGCACAGTGTAGTTATAAATGCTATTTATGCTCATCACGGCTATGAAGAGATAAACTCCATAGAGTGCGGTGCGGTCTGTGCAGCTGATGCCCTATCGGCAGCAAGACCCGGCGCTAGAAGAGAGGTTTTAGAGAGCTTCTTAAAGAGAGTGACTGAGATAGAGGAGATAGCATCCGAGCATACGGGTGTAAAACAGGCTTACGCTATCAATGCAGGGCGTGAGGTAAGAGTCATAGTCAATGCCTCTTTGGTAAATGACGACGAATCTGTTTTGATGGCAAAAGAGATCGCCAAAGAGATAGAGGAGAAGGTTCAGTATCCGGGTGAGATAAAAGTCAATGTAATCAGAGAGAGCAGGGCTGTAGAGTTTGCAAAATAGAAAGTTTTACGCTTTTGGAGCTATGATCTGCTGTGCTATAGCACTTTTTCTCTTCAGCGGATGTTCTCTAAAAGAGCAGAGTAGCAAACCTGCTCTAAAACATATGATACAGAGCGAAAAACTTCGCATCTTGATGAGAGAACTTGACTTAGTGGTTTATGAGCGCCAAAAAAGCGAGCTTGAGAGAGACAAGATGCGTAAGAGGTATGTTTTTACCCTTGCAGATACGCTCAAAAAACTTTCGGCAGAAATTGAAAATATGCCAAAAGGTGATTTGGGCAGCGATTTGACACCTGGTGATTTTGATGATTATAAAAGATATGCAAAGAACCTCAATCAAGATGCAAATGAGTTGTACCTCTTGGCTCAAAATTATGAGTTTGAACTATTAACGAAAAAGATGGAAGATATAAAGACCTCATGTAACTCTTGTCATAAGCAGTTTAGGAAAAATCCCTAATTTATTATGACTATTTTACGTCTTTTTTGCTCTCTTCTTCTGTTTACTACGCTTCTCCTTGGAGATATTGAAGATAAAAACACGACATCCGGTAACATACTATCCAAGACGATTTTCAGCGTTGGCGGAAGAGCCCATCTAAGTACCATTTTTACCTCTGATCAATCAACATATTTTGCAGGAAAAATAGCCCTTGATAGTAAAGAAAAGGGCAAAGATATCTATGCAAATGCCCGCGAGAGCAGACTCTGGACAAAAACGAGAACTCCGACAGAGCAGGGCATACTGCGCACCACGCTGGAGATAGATTTTCTGGGCACGAAAGACGGCAAAGCCGATAAAAACGACTACTATCCCCGTCTAAGACACGCCTTTGTAGAGCTTGGGAGTTTTGGATTTGGTCAGACAAACTCTACTTTTAACTCCGTTTCGGCACTCGATACCATCTCCTACCCGATGGATGACACTTTTGTGCGTCAATTTCTTCTCCGATACACCTACGATAAAGACATGTTTGCATTTGACATCTCTCTGGAGGACCCTAAAACAACGCTTTTAGATAGTAGCAGCTCAAAGATCATAACAAAAGATGAGCTGCTTTTTGATCTAATTTTGCGTTCAAGATACTACCCAGTGTGGGGAGAGGTAGGCATTGCATTTTTATCGCGCAAGATTACCCATAACTCATCAATATATGATACCAAAGATTCCAAATACGGCTATGGAATCAACCTGTCAGGGCGACTTAAGACATTCGCAATGGATGATATCCGCTTTAATCTGCATTACGGAGAGGGGAGCGGGCGTTATGTAGCATACGGCGCTTTTAGCGAAGGAGTAATAGACTCAGAGGGAAAGATATCCCTTACCCCTGTTTATGGAGGACATCTTGGATATCGTCACTGGTGGAGCCATGATCTTCGCTCTACGATCGCTTTTTCTTACATCGGTGCCGATAACAACTTAGATGTTTTGCAAACGGGGCTTGATAAGGTCACAAAAGAGAGTTACGGCACACAGATAAATCTTCTTTGGGTACCTGTTAAAAATCTCTTAACTGGCATAGAGTACGCTTGGGCAAAGAGAGAGGTAGAGAGTAGGGAGAGCGGCAGTACAAACTTTTTTAATCTTGTATTGCGCTATGATTTTTAGTAACCGTCCTCGATAACATTCATCTCCGAATCGTCATAAGGGTCCATATGTATAAGAATATGTACATGTTTGTCATTAAATAGTTCACGAAGCTTGGCTTCAAGTCTATCTGAGATAAGATGTGCGTCGTAGAGCGATATGCTGACATTAAAGACTACGTGAACAGAGATAAATATATGGGAACCCGACTCTCTTGTTTTTAGGTCATGGTAGCCGTTTATATCTTTTTGAACATCTAAAAGCGCTTCTATTTTTGCCACATCTTCGGGTGCGGGAGCAGCATCGAGCAGCATTAACATCCCCTCTTTTATGATCGGAGCAGCCGAGTAGATCATGTAAATAGCTATACCCATACCAAGTATCGGGTCTATAAGATGCTCGCCTGTATATGATATAAGCAGCAGTGCCAGCAGGATGGCACCGTTTGAGAAGAGGTCTGTTTTGTAGTGAAGCGCATCCGCTTTGATGACCATATTTTTCGTTTTTTTTGCGACATAGTTTAAAAAAGCGACAAGAAATGCAGTTATAACAAAGGATGCGACCATAACGGTAACACTCGTTCCAATGTACTCCATAGGTTTGTAGCTTACAATTTTTGAAATCGCTTCATAAAATATAAAGAGTGCCGAAAAGGAGATGACAAACCCCTCTATAACTGCGGCTAAAGGCTCTATCTTACTGCGCCCGAAATGAAACTTGTCGTCAGGGTCTTTCTCCGCACTATTTAGGGCAAAGTAGTTAAAAAGCGATACTATCAGGTCAAGAAGCGAATCAATTGCAGATGCTAACACAGCAATAGAACCGCTAAATATTCCCACAGTCATCTTCATTAGTACAAGCACGGCCGCTACACTTGTCGAGACGACCGTAGCTTTCTTTTCGAGTCTCATAAAATTCCTTATAGCTATCTTTTGATACAATTATAATTAAATTTTTTTAAGATAAAGTATAAGATGAACATAGATGTATTAAGAGAAGAGCGACAGAAGTGGATGCTCTGGAAAAATATAGCACCGCTTCGCGAAGCTCTTGATAGTTTAGAGGATGGCTCATGGAGTGTAGAGCTGGGAGATGCGGTGAAAATAAGCGGCAATTACTCAGACCTCTCAGGGATAGAGAGAGTGGCACGAATGATGATGCCATGGAGAAAGGGACCGTTTGAAATATTTGACACATATATAGACTCCGAGTGGAGAAGCAACCTGAAATACAATCTGCTGCGCAAACATTTTAATTTAAAAGATAAGAGAGTTGCCGATATAGGGTGTAACAATGGATATTATCTTTTTAGGATGCAGGAGGACTCTCCAAAATCGCTTGTAGGCTTTGATCCTTCGCCGCTTTATAAGACGCAGTTCGATTTTATAAATCACTTTGTTAAAAGCGCTATTGTCTACGAACTTTTAGGGGTTGAACACCTAGAGTTTTATGAAGAGAAGTTTGATACTATTTTTTGTTTAGGGGTTCTTTATCACAGAAGCGATCCAATTGCTATGTTAAAGTCCCTCTACAGGGGGCTTGATAAGCAGGGTGAGGTGATACTTGATACCTTTTATATAGAGGGGGATGATGATATGTGCCTGTGTCCAGAGTCCTCATACTCCAAGATACCAAATATCTATTTCGTGCCTACTGTAAAAGCATTAAAAAACTGGTGCACAAGAGCTGGATTTAGCGGTTTTGAAGTGTTGGAGAAAACCGTGACAGGCAGTGATGAACAGAGAAAGACCTCATGGATAGAGGGGCAGTCGCTGGAAGATTTTTTAGATAAAGATGACAGCACAAAGACCATAGAGGGGTATCCCGCTCCTGCTAGAGTATATGTAAAATTAACCAAGGATTGCAAATGAGCGATAGAGAAGATAAAGATTTTGAAGATAACGAAGAGCTTGAAGTAGAAGATTACAGAGCCAAAGATGACGTGATGCTAAAGACTCACGAGGAGATCAACCGTGATCTCTGCGGAGAGATCGAGAAGATGGATATAGGGTATGTAAAATTAAAACTTGTAACCACTCATGATATGATTGCAGACTCTAAGGGATTGATACACGGCGGATTTATTTTCGGTGCTGCGGATTATGCCGCTATGGCAGCGGTTAATGAGAGAAACGTTGTTTTAGTGGCAAGCAACTGCCAGTTTCTCTCTCCCGTAAAATTTGGCGATATAGTTAATTTTACTGCTAAAGTACGCCATAAAGAGGGCAGAAAAAGAAACGTACGTGTTACAGGCAATGTTTTGGACATCAAGGTCTTTGACGGTGAGTTTAAGACAGTTGTGACGGATAGACACGTGCTAAAGCTAAAACTTACAGAAGAAGATGCAGAAGAGGAGGAGTACCACAACGAGCACAACTAGAGTGCCGTTTATAGATTGGCTATCCAGTAGTCACTGTATTGCTGCTCCTGTTTTATCGTAGTCGTGTTTCCGTGTCCCGGATATATGGTTTTGTCATAAGGGATCTTTTTAAATTCTCCAAGAGACTCTCTCATCTGCTGAGGTGAGGAGTATGGAAAATCTGTTCGCCCGATAGAGCGTTCAAATATAAAGTCACCGCTAAACATAGCATCTCCAATCTCAATCGTAGAACATCCAGGTGTATGCCCGGGAAAGTGACGAAACTTTACTTTAACTCCGTTAAAACCAAACTCCTGATTCGGCTCTACCTCTACATCCGGTTTTGAGGGCGGCAGGTCGGGACTCCAGCTGGAGCCTTGAAGAAGCATCACATCCTCTTTTGGAGTATATAGCGGAACTTTTAATCTCTTTTGCAGCTCTTCATTGCTCCAGACATGGTCAAAATGTCCGTGAGTATTTAAAATTGCTACAGGATTGGTCACATTCTGCATAACCCACTCTACGGCACCGATGCCCGGGTCGATTATAAAGTCCATCTCATCAACGGTGACTATGTAGCAGTTTGTCTGGTACTCTCCCATTGCTTTTGCTTTTATCTTCATTACACAACTCTTTTTTTAGGGCAATTGTAACCTAGTAAATATAAATATATCTATAGAGTGTTTTTGCACATATAGTTACTAAAGTTTGATATAATATTTTTTGTTAAACTTCTTTAAAGGTTGGTGATGGGAAAGTATGATCTCATATCGGAGTATCTGCAATATTTTTTGGACGATGAAGTTCGTAAGACAGGGATGCAAAACGTTGTTTTAGGACTTAGCGGCGGTATAGACTCAGCAGTCGTTGCCGTTCTTGCCCAGAGAGTATTCGGTGATAATCTTTTATGCGTAAAAATGCCTTCTCACTACTCTTCACAAAGCTCTTTAGACGATGCCGATGAACTCTGTCGTGATTTTAAACTAAACTCCATAACAGTCTCGATAGAGCCGATGTTAAAGGCGTATGAAGAGTTAAATCTAGATATGGACAATCTAAGACGCGGAAATCTCTCCGCAAGGCTTAGAATGAGCACCCTTTTTGATATCTCTGCAAAGCATAATGCATTGGTCTTAGGAACTAGCAATAAAAGTGAGCTTATGCTTGGATATGGAACGCTGTACGGCGATTTGGCAAGCGCGCTAAATCCTATAGGTGATCTTTATAAGAGCGAGATATATGAGCTTGCAGAGCATCTGGGCGTAACTAGAAGTATCATACAAAAAGCTCCCTCAGCCGATCTATGGGACGGACAGAGTGATGAAGCCGATCTGGGTTACAGTTACGCTAAGCTTGATGAGGCGCTTAAGTATTACGTTGAAGATAGATTAAGCAAAGAAGAGATTGTCAAAAGAGGGTGTGACGAGAGTATGTTCGATATGATCGTTGGGCGTATCTTTAGAAACCAGTTTAAGAGAAAAATGCCCCTTATTGCCAAGTTGACATCTAGAACAATAAACCATGATTTTAATTACCCAAGAGATATAACACTATGAAGGATGAGAGAATGAAAGTCGCATTTTGTAGATATGAGAGCAGTAGAGAAGCACACTCAAACGTGAGTGATGTTTTGGACCAAGAGGATATAAGTCAGGTAGAGGAGCTTGAGAGTGAATTTGCTTCATATGTAGGCGTTGATTATGCATTGGCGACCTCACACGGTACCTCGGCTCTGCACCTGGCTATGCTGGCGCTCGATTTAAAAAGAGGCGACAAGATAGTATGTTCCGTAAATGCACACCCTAACGTTCCGGAAGTCGTGCGTCATTTTGATGCAGAACCTATTTTTATAGATATTGACCCTGAGAGTTATAATATTAATCTTGACAAATTAGAGAAATATCTAGAAGATAACAGCGCGAAAAAATTAAAAGCCGTTATTGTCACGCATATTGCAGGACAGTGTGTCGATCTGGAGAGACTTTACGCAATGGCAAAGAGATTTGACGTAAAGATAGTAGAGGATGCCTGCGAGGCTTTAGGAGCTACTTACAAAGGTGAGAGGATCGGCTCAACGGGAGCTGATATTACCTGCTTTAACTTCTCTTCTCATCTAAAAAGAGATATCTGTAACGGCGGTATGCTTGTTTCAAACTCTTCTGAGATCATAGAGCGCGCAAAACTGCTTCGCTCACACGCTATGAAGAGAGATGAGGACTCTTTAGAGTATATCTATGACGTTGTGGACATCGGGTTTGACTACTCTATGAGTCAGCTTAGTGCCGCATATATTAGAGCACAGATAAAAGAGCAGGATAAGAACCTTCAAAGGATTCAAGAGATAGCTCAGATGTACAATAAGGCTCTTGATGGAGTGGAGCATGTCACTATTCCTAAGCCTAAAAGCGATGACCACCCTTACTCTTTATATATCATCAAAGTAGATAAAAACAGGGATTCATTCGCGCTTGAACTTAAAAAGCAGGGCGTTGAGGTCGGACTTCACTACATTCCGCTTCACTTTTTGACATACTACAAGAACAAATACTCGCTAAAAGTGAATAATTTTCCCGTAGCACTCACAACTTATCAGCAGGTTATGTCACTTCCTATCTATGCAAGTATGGAAAATAAAGAGGTGCAGTACGTGATCGAGAAGATAAAAGCGGTAGCATCGACAAGAGTTTAAAAGCAAAAAATTGAAAAAAAAGATAATCTTTTGGGTTGAGGAGTACTTCTACAACCCAAACCCCTCTCAAAGAGTTCTCTCTCTTTTACTTCTTCCGCTTAGCTGGGTCTACTGTTTTGTTATGTTCTTGTGCTTTAAAAGCAAAAAGAGCGAAGATCTTGGCGTAGATGTTATCGGGATCGGAAACCTGAGTGTCGGCGGAAGCGGCAAAACTCCGCTTGTAACAGCTCTTGCATCAAGATATGAAGATGCGGCAGTTGTGCTCAGAGGCTATGGGAGAGAGAGCAGCGGTCTTGTTGTGGTAAGCAGCGGCGAAGAGATATTATGCGATGTGGCCGTGAGCGGCGATGAAGCGATGATATATGCGCACAAGATTTCAAAGGCGATCGTAATTGTAAGCGAAGATAGAAAAAAGGGGATACTAAAGGCCAAAGAAATGGGTGCTAGAGTAGTCTTTTTAGATGATGCCTACTCAAAACATGAGATAAAAAAACTTGATATAGTAATAGATGTAGAGAGCAAAAATTTATCTTGTCTGCCATCTGGTCCATTTAGAGAGAGACTCTGGAGTAAAAAAGAGGCTCTTGTCGTAAAAGAGGGAGTAGATTTTAAAAGAGTGGTTGAACTTAAAAATAAAAGTGATAAAATGTCGCTTTTAACTGCCATAGCGAGACCTGAGCGACTTGATAGTTATCTGCCTGATGTTATCAGCAAAAACTACTTTGAAGATCATCACGCATTTACAAAAAGTGAGGTTTTTGATATTCTTCAAAGAGACAAAGCAGACTCTATTTTGGTGACATACAAAGATTTCGTAAAACTGGAGCAGTTCGGTTTAAAGCTTTCACTGCTGGATATGTATCTGGAAGTCGATGAAAATATTTTTAAAAAAGTAGATGATTATAGGAAATTTGGTAATGCAAAAAAAGATTGAAACAGTTCAGACGCTTCTTGAAGCCCTGCCGTTTATAAAAGAGTTCAATAAAGAGATAGTGGTCATTAAATACGGCGGTTCAGCACAGGAGTCCTCGCAGCTTAAAGAGAGATTCGCGCAAGATGTTCTACTTATGTATCTAGTAGGTATTAAGCCTGTTATCGTTCATGGCGGCGGCAGACAGATAAATGAGATGTTGGATGCGCTTAGTATCATTCCTAAATTTATAGACGGGCAGCGGGTAACTTCAAAAGAGGTAATGCGCATTGTCGAGATGGTTCTAAGCGGAGAGATAAACAAAGAGATAGTTTCACTTCTAAACTCTCATGGCGCAAAAGCGATCGGAATCAGCGGAAAAGATGCGAAGTTTATAAGCGCTCGCGCAAAAGATTTCGCTAAATGGGGACTCACTGGAAATATAACAAACGTAGATGCCGATGTCATCACAAATCTCATTGCAGAAAAGTTTATCCCCGTGATTGCTCCAATAGCAGACGGCGGAGAGATGGGACACCCAGGTTTTAATATTAACGCGGATTTATGTGCATCCTATGTTGCCAAAGCCATAGGTGCGAATAAAATCATATTTTTAACCGATACCGCAGGAGTGCTGAACAAAGACAAAAAGCTTTTAAGTACTCTAAACAAAGACGAAGTAGAGGCATTGAAGGCAGATGGAACAATCCATGGCGGCATGGTTCCAAAAGTGGATGCATGTCTTGAAGCAGTGGAGGGCGGTGTGCATAAAGCTCACATCATTGATGGAAGAATAGAGCACTCTCTTCTTTTGGAACTTTTTACATCTGCAGGTGTGGGAACGCAGATAGTTCTCTAGTCTTTTCTAGCCGCTTTATAGAAGAGTTTCTCGGTAGAGACCTCTTTTGGTATCGGCTCATTATATAAAATATTTTGAGCTAATATTTTTGCCAGATAAGGACCGTAAACAAACCCTCTTGAACCCAATGCATTTATAACATACATATTTGGATAGTATTCTAACATCTCAGGCGGGATCTTTGTTCCGTTTTTGATGGAAGGGTATTTTTTAAGGCTGCTCTCATAATTGACAACTTTGCCGATTAGAGGAAAGTAGCTTTTAATAGTAGCTCTGGCACCCTTATATATTTTTACAACCTCTAGATCTTCGAGTTTTATAAGTTCCTCTGCCTGCTTTAAAAGAGTTGCTGTCTGCATCTCGTCACTCTCTAGATAATAAGCGCACTTGTCACATGTTGTCAGACACTCTATCTTCTCATCATCATGCCTCTGTTGCGTTGCTCCGATTGAGAGGGTGCCGTCATGTTTGTTTGTTGAGACGGATATGGATTTATGGATATTAAAAGGAACTTTCGTTGTTGTCTTGACATCTACTCTAAGCCCGAAAATAGGCGATATTTTCATATATGGGATCTCTACTAATGAGCTGCCGACTCCTTGAGCCAAGATGATGTTTTTAGCTTTTATCTCATCTATGGTGTAGATGCCATCTTTGAAATGAAGCTCCTTGACATCTCTTTTGTAAAAATCAGACTCTTTTGTAAGTTCACGGCAGATCTGAACAGGCTCTACAACTGCCGCATTCTCATAAAAGTAACCATCAATCTCCATAAAGTTTTTTGAAATATAGTGGAGTTTTTCACTGCTTAAGTATTCACACCTTATACTGTTTTTTGATAATTTCTCTTCATCAAAATTAGTGTCCGCAACCCTAAGAACTCCTTTTTTATCAACTGCACTAGGCAGCAGTTTTTCATAAAAATCCAAAGAGTAATCAAGTGCCGCGTTTACCAAAGAGTTATAGGGGTTTTTCTTACCCGGCAGGGGTGAGAGAAATGCTCCTGCAGCCCCGCTCGCTCCTCCCGCAATCCCCTCCCTATCTATGAGCGCGATGCTTTTGTTCTCTTTTTGTAAAAAATAGGCCATGCTGCATCCCGCACTTCCGGCTCCGATTATTAAGAAGTCATATATTTTCATTTTAGAATTATACATAATATTCAAGTTTATATTGTTTTTGTGATGTTATAATCGCGGAAATAAAATTAGGATGTAAAACAATGTATGGACTTTTTGAAGATGAAGATGATCTATTAACAGGCTCACCAAAGAGCAAGTTGATGGATATCATTTTTCATGCTAATAATGATGTAGTAAGATACGAGTTAGAGAACTTTATCGACAGAGCGGCTGCAATGGAGATGATGATAAGAGAGAAGTGCGGCGATAAATTCAGCGATGACGGTGATGAGATAGAAAAAGAGATACGCTCTTTCATTCTCTCTAGAAGAGACGAAGTTGATGATTTTGCAAAAAACTTATATATTGAGATGATGGGTTCAATTTTATCAAAGAGTGAATAGTTGAAAACAGTTTTACGACTATTTACTCTCTTGCTCTTTAGTTTTAGTTTCATTTTTGCAAATAATTTTGCACAAAGCAGAGAAATGTCACTCAAAAAAGATGAGCAAAAGAAAATTCTTGTAAAATATGACAACAAAGAGAAAATATTTAAATTTAGATGGACACTCTATAAAAACGGTGGATTGGTAGTTTTTAGAGAATATGACAGAATTGTTGCTCAAAATGTACTCTATTTAAGACATAAAAACCGAAGTTTCAGAGTTGAGTTAAAGACGAGAGGCGCAGATTTTTACAATACGCCCTATATGTTGGTTAAATTTAAAGAGTTTGACCAAAAATCAAATAAGGCACTATTTGAAATCTTTTTATCGGATGATAAAGGGCAGATAGTACTTGAAGATCTAAATAACGGCTAAAGAGGGACGATGCAGAGAGTTGAGAGTGAAATAGCAAGATTAATTGGGGAGATAGAGTATGATGAAGTTACACGCCTTTTCAGTACGCTCTCAGGCGGTAAGAGACTTAGAGCAAAGCTAATTTTAAAGATCGCACCCTCAAGCGAGAGAGCCCCTCTTTTAGCAGCTATCGTAGAACTTATTCACGCTGCGAGCTTGCTTCATGATGATGTAATAGATGAAGCAATACTAAGACGCGGCGTAGCTTCCGTCAATGCGACTGAGGGAAGTAAAAACGCTGTTATGCTTGGAGATATTTTATACTCAAAAGCTTTTAGTGAACTTGTCTCGTTTGATAGGGGTATTGCCAAGATGATCGCCTCAAGCGTTACTGCTTTAAGCAAGGGCGAGATGATGGATGTAAAAATGGCGCAGAGTTTTAACGACGATGAAGAGAGATATCTTGAGATGCTATATCTAAAAACTGCCACTCTAATTGAAGCGGCAGCCCACGGGGCTGCAACCTTAGCGGGCAAAGATCCACTTTCCCACGCCCTCTACGGAAGAAACCTCGGTCTCTCTTTTCAGATAATAGACGATATACTAGACATCACAAGTGACGCGGCAACTCTTGGAAAGCCCGCAATGAACGATTTTGTAGAAGGTAAATGCACGCTGCCGTATATTTATCTTTACAGAGTCCTAAGCGGTGATGAAAAAGAGAGGCTAAAGAGCCTTCACGCAAAAGTTTTGAGTGAAGATGAAAGCGCATGGATCAGAGATAAGATGCAAGAGTACAAGAGTGTTGAGAGATCTTTTGAGTTGGCGCAAAAATTATCAGATGAGGCGATGAATGCAATGAAAAATGACGAACAGCTCATAAATATTTTACAGACCATGATAAAAAGAAGTTACTGATGCACTATTTAAATATAAGTTTTTCACATAAAAATTCAACTATGGAAGTAAGGGAGAAGCTCTCTTATAAAGATGAGCAATCCAAGATGGGGTGTTTGACTAAGTTAAACTCTAGCCCTGCAATAAACGAGTCTATCCTGATCTCTACTTGTAACCGCATGGAGGTGTTCTGCAGCTGTAGCGATGTGGCAGAGGCAACTCAGCATATTTTTAACATGTTAACGGCAAGGTCAGGAATTTCAATAGATGAACTTGAGGGAAGAGCTAGCATATTTGATGACAGCAGTGCTATTCATCATGTATTTTCGGTAGCTTCTTCACTTGATTCGATGGTCGTAGGCGAGACGCAGATCGCAGGACAGCTAAAAGATGCATTTAGATTCTCATACGACAAGGGTTTCTGCGGTCAAAAACTTGCTCGCGCAATGCACCACGCTTTTAAGTGTGCGGCAAAAGTCAGAAATGCGACCGATATCTCTTCAAAACCTGTCTCGATCGCAAGTGTTGCGGTTTCAAAGCTAAAGTCTGTATTAGAGAGCGTCGAGGGTAAAAAAGCATTGGTTATCGGTGTCGGAGAGATGTCTGAGATCACCGCTAAACATCTAGTGTCTAGTGGGGCTGATGTGTATATTATGAACAGAACCTCAAGCAAAGCTAAAAAATTGGCAGAGGAGTGCGGCGTTAAAACTTTGGATATGTGCGAATTGCCAAAAGCGGTAAATGATTTTGAGATTCTTTTTACGGCGACTTCTGCAACTGAACCTATAATAACAGATGAGATCATCCAGTCTTGCGACTTTGACAGATTTTGGTTTGATATGGCGCTTCCGCGTGATATTAACTACCACAAAGGCGAGCGAATCAATCTCTATGTAATAGATGATCTAAAAAATATCGTAGATGAGAATATGACGCTTCGTGAAGATAGTGCTAGAAAAGCTCACGGTATCGTGGGAAGAAGCACGGTAGAGTTCTTTGAGTGGCTAAATACTTTAAACATAGAGCCAATGATCAAAGAGATATATCAAAAGGCTTTTGAAGCTGCAAGAGTAGAGACACAAAGAGTCATTAATAAAGGCTTTATTCCAAGAGAGTATGAAGAACAGATCGCCAAGATGAGCGAGCAGGTAATGAAGAGATTCCTTCATGAGATGACCTCTAAAATGCGTAGTGTTTCAGAAGAGTCAAAAGCGGATATGGTGACAAGTGCACTACAGTTTTTGATACAAAAAGATAAAAGCGACATGCCTGATAAATACAAGTGCGAGCATGCCTTAAACATTATAGAAGGACAATAATTGAGAAGAAGCAGAGCGTTTGTTCCAACAACAAAAGAGGCGCCATCCGATGCAACACTGCCAAGCCATAAATTTTTAATTAGAGGCGGTTTTATAAACAGCCAAGGTGCCGGACTTTATAACTTTATGCCTCTTGGCAAGATCGTGTTAGAAAAAATAAGAGCTATTGTAAAAGAGGAGCTTGATCGCTCTGGGTGCCAAGAGGTACAGCTTAGTTTTGTTACACCTATCGGTTTGTGGGAGAGAAGCGGCAGATCCGAGGCTATGGGAAAAGAGATGCTTCGCATAAAGGACAGACACGAAAACGAGTTTGTGCTTAGCCCCACAAATGAAGAGGCTATGGTTGAGATGGTAAAAAACAGAGTCACCAGCTACAAAGACCTGCCGCTTAATCTATACCAGATCAATACAAAATTTCGCGATGAGGCAAGACCTAGATATGGACTTATGCGCGGTCGCGAGTTTTTGATGAAAGACGGATACTCTTTTCACTCCTCTGTGGAGGATATGATAAGAGAGTTTGATCTTATGGAAGAGACATATAAAAAGATATTTACAAGACTCGGGCTTGATTTTAGAGTAGTTGCGGCTGACAGCGGTGCTATCGGCGGAGAGGGGAGTAAAGAGTTTCATGTCTTGGCAAACAGCGGCGAAGATACTCTTGTAGTCTGCGAGGCTTGTGATTACGGCGCAAATATAGAGACCATCTATGAGAGCGAAGAGGAGATCGATGCACTAAAGATAAAATCTTACGAGGAGCTTCAAGAGCTAACTATTGAGAAGCGCTGCTCTTGCGGATCTGAGCTTCATTTTAAAAAAGGTATTGAAGTCGGGCACATCTTTCAGCTCGGAACTAAGTACTCTGCAGCGCTTGAAGCGCATTTCAACGATGAAAACGGAAGATCGAAGCCTTTTGAGATGGCTACGTTCGGCATAGGCGTGAGCAGACTTGTAGCGGCTGTGATTGAGCAGAATCATGATGAGAGTGGATGTATTTGGACAAAAGCGACCGCTCCATATGTGGTCAATATTATGATCTCAAATATTAAAGATGACGCTCAGGTAAATCTCGGCGAAGAGCTTTATACAAAACTTCAAGAATCAAATGTAGATGTTATGCTTGATGATTCTAAAGAGAGATTCGGTTTTAAGATGAAAGATGCGGAGCTTATAGGCTTCCCTTACACGGTTGTCATAGGTAAAGAGCTTGAAAACGGTCTAGTTCAGGTATTTGAGAGAAAAACAAAAGAGAGTATCTCCGTAAAAGCTGATGAGATCTTTGAAAAAATAACGGAACTTCTTAAGTAATGATATATTTTATACTCTACCTCTTTTTGGAAGTCATAATCTCGGTAAACATATCATCTGCCATCGGTGGTTTGGCAACATTTTTTGAGATACTTCTAAGCGCATTTATCGGGCTTATGATATTGGCTAATTTCAAATCAACTCTTAGAGAAAATTTTATGGCGGTATCATACAACTGTATCGATCTGCAGCAGTTTCAAAGCCTTAATCTCTTTACGATCATAGGGGCTATCTTGCTTATAGTGCCTGGTTTTTTAACGGACATTATCGGCGCTTTACTGCAGTTTAGCATATTTACGACTATGCTCGTTAATCGTTATAATGTAAAATCAGACAAATGCAAAAAAGAAGATGAATACAACAGTTTAAAAAAGGATAATGATGTCATTGATGTTGAAATTATTAGCGACAATAGCTCTAATAAGTAGTTTTGTAAGTGCGCAAGATTTAGAACAAAAAATAGAGACATTTATAGAGAACAGTTTTGATAATAATCCAAACGTAAAATCTATGAATGTTAAAATTTTAAGTAAAAACAGCGTTGAAGGGCATGAAAAGTGGAGTGCCTATGTAGTCGAGTTGGACGCTATTTTAAAAAAAGATGGACGACAGGTAGTTCAAAAGATGCTCTGGTTCTCAGATGGAGAGATTTTGACAAAAGAGCTTTTTGATATACAAAGCGCAAAAGCGATGAGCGATTTTGTCTCTATCCCTTTTAAAGATGAGTACTATAAAAGAGAGAACCTGATCTCAGGAAATCCAAATGCAAAATACAAGGTTGCTATTTTCTCAGATCCGCTTTGCCCATTTTGTAAATCTTACGTTCCTGAAGCGATCAACTTTATGAAAAAAGAGCCTAACAAATATGCAGTGTATTATTATCATTTTCCACTAGAGACGCTTCATCCCGCTGCGGTCGAGCTTGTAAAAGCAGCTATAGCTCTTGAACTCAAGGGGAGAAAAAACGTAGTGCTTGACCTCTACAAAGTCAAGGTAGATCCAAAAGAGAGATCTCATGAGAAGATTTTAGCCGAGTTCAACAAGACAATGAAATCAAATATCAAGCCGTTTGAACTTCTCTCAAAAGAGGTTACGGCTCATTTTAAGAGTGATCTTGAGATAGCTGACAAGATGATGGTCAACGGCACACCGATGGTCTTTTTTGACGGAAAGTTAGATAAAACAAAAATGAAATATAAAGAGGCAAAATAATGAAAAAATTAGTAATAGCAACAAGGGGTTCACAGCTTGCACTTTGGCAATCAAATCATATAAAGGCTGTTTTAGAGGAGCAAAATCCCGGTTTAGAGGTTGAGCTTAATGTGATTGTGACTACGGGGGACAGGATCCAAGATAAGGCACTATCTAAAATAGGTGGCAAAGGGCTCTTTTTAAAAGAGCTTGAAGAGGCGATGCTTAGAGGCGAGGCTCAGATTGCCGTTCACTCTCTAAAAGATGTTCCGACAGTTATGCCTGATGGGCTTTTACTGGCTGCTATTACGGAGAGAGAGGATTGCAGAGATGCACTTCTTTCCCAAAAATATGCAAATATTGATTCACTTCCGCAAGGTGCGGTAGTCGGCACATCTTCTCTTCGCCGTCGTATGCAGATAGAGAAGCTTCGTCCAGACTTGGTCATAAAAGATCTAAGAGGCAATGTCGATACAAGAATAAGAAAGCTAAAAGAGGGAGAGTTTGACGCTATTATCTTAGCGGCTGCGGGGATAAACAGACTCTCTTTACTAGATGCAGTAAAACACGTATACCCGATCTCTCTGGAGGAGATGGTTCCATCTATGGGTCAGGGAGCACTTGGTATTGAAGCGGTAAACGATGCAGAGGTCTTAAAGATAGTTGCAGGACTTGAAGATGAGTACAGCAGAATAGAGACTACTATCGAGAGAAGTTTTGTTGATGAACTAGAGGGCGGATGTCAGGTTCCTATCGGTGTCAATGCATCTGTTTTAGAGGATGGAAATGTAAGCATTAAAGCAGTTCTTGGTCTTCCTGATGGAACAGAGATGCTTAGTGATTCAAAAATAACATCCAAAAGAGATTACCAAAGCGTAGGCAGAGAGATGGCATCAGAGTTTATAGCAAGAGGTGCTAAAGAGCTTCTTGTGCGTGCTGAAGCCATGATGGAAAACAAATAGAATGAAGAGAACTATCGAGCTACTTAGAAAAAATGATGAGTTAAGAGTAATAGAAGAAGAGCTTGATATATATCTTGAGATACCTCACTTGGCTTATGCAGAGGTAAAGAAAAAAGATGGCGGCAAGGCACTTCTATTTACAAACGTAGTTGATAAGAAAAGCGGAAAAAAATTTCAAGAGAGCGTTTTTATGAATGTTTTTGGCTCATACAGACGTTGTGAGCTGCTCTTTGGAAGAACAATAGAGTCGGTTGCCGATGAGATAACAAAACTTCTTCACATGAAGCCGCCTGAAGGTTTTTTCAACAAGCTCTCAATGGCAGGTGAACTTTTTGCCCTTAAAAACATATTTCCAAAAAAGTTAAAGGGTAGCGGGGTTTGTCAGCAGATAAAATATTTAGATGAAAATATAGATCTCTACAAGCTTCCTGTACTGACTACTTGGGAGCAAGACGGAGGCCCTTTTATAACAATGGGTCAGGTCTATACGCAGAGCCTTGACGGTGAGATGGTTAACCTTGGAATGTATAGACTTCAAGTGTACGATAAAAATCATTTGGGGATGCATTGGCAGATTCATAAAGATTCCTCTCACTTTTTTGATCAGTATCAAAAAGCCGGCAAGAAGATGCCGGTCTCAATTGCTATCGGAGGAGATCCTCTATATACATGGTGTGCTACTGCTCCGCTTCCGTATGGCGTAAACGAACTTTTAATGTACGGACTTATAAAAAAAGAGCCTGCAAAGCTTGTAAAGTCTCTTACAACACCTCTATATATTCCGCAAGATGTTGATTATGTCATCGAGGGGTGGGTGGATACACAGGAGATGAAAATAGAGGGTCCTTTTGGGGATCACACGGGTTATTATACGCTCAAAGAGCCATACCCTGTTATGGAAGTAAGCGCGATAACTACGAAAAAAGAGCCGGTTTTTTTAGCTACCGTTGTAGGAAAACCGCCGCTTGAAGATAAGTATATGGGCTGGGCTACGGGGAAGATATTTTTCCCTCTTTTAAAAACGACCGCACCCGATCTGCTGGATTATCATATGCCTGAGAATGCAGGTTTTCACAATCTCATTTTAGCAAAGATGAAACCGTTATATAAAGGTCATGCAAAGCAGTTTATGCACGCTTTTTGGGGTGCTGGACAGATGAGCTTTGTAAAACATGCCATATTTTTGGACGAAAAGGCTCCTACTCTGGAGAATTATGAGGCAGTTGCTACATATATACTCGATAGATTTGCGCCTAAATCTCTCTTTATAACCGAGGGTATTTTAGATGCTCTTGATCACTCTTCTCCCGAAACGCTTGTTGGCGGAAAATTGGGAATCGATGCTACTTCTGCAAATAAAGTGGAAGCACCTCAGCTTTTAGGTGATGAGGAGCTTTTAAGAAGGGTTAAAGAGCTTGTCCCAGATGCTGTTAACCTACATCAGTTTATGAGAAGAACAAAGAACCCTATAACTGTTATATCTGTAAGAAAAACAAAAAATGCAAAGAGCTACTTTGACGCTTTAGTAGAGTTGAGCATGCATATGAGAGTGGTTGTCTTTGTAGATGAAGCAAAGAATGATATTTTTAACCCGTATATGCTCATCTGGAGAGTTACAAACAATATGGATGCCATGAGAGATGTTTATATATCTGCTTTGATGGTGGGAGTTGATGGAACAAACAAAAATCTTCTTGACGGATTTAGTAGAGAGTGGCCTGATGATGTTGAGTGCACACAGAGTGTCGTAGATGCCTTAAAGCAAAAAGGTGTGTGGGATTTAAGCGATAAAATGTATGAAAAGTTTCAATTGTAATTATTTAATCTCTTTTTCTCTTATTATAAGGTTAATATAATAAATAGTGATGTAACATAATCAATCATTATAGGGGTTTAACGCATGAGTAAGTTTTTAATGTTTGTCCTATCTATATCTATTTTTACTTCAATTAGTGCAAGTGCTGCGATATATAAAGGGCAAAGAGAGTTCGTAAGAAATTGCGTCAAATGCCATAAAGCAGGACAAAGTTACATTGCGACAAAAAGAAAGATAGAGTGGAAGAGCTATACTAGGGCTAAAGGAAAGAGACTCCAAGATATTCACTTAAAGAGTGATAAAGCTAAAAAGTCTCATAAATATTTTGAGAGCAAAAAGTTTTCTAAAAATACCAGACATTTAGAGGATTTTTTACTCGAATACGCAAAAGACAGCGGTAACGTTCCGGCTTGTAATTAAATAATAACTTCAGCAGAGATCAGAAGTACTAACTTCGCCTCTTTGCAAAGACTCTTCACTTTGTAAAAATCACTTAATTTAGTTAAAATACCAAACTTTTTAATATATCAAGGAATAATTATGGAAAAAATGTGGTCAGGCCGTTTTTCTGCAGGCTCATCAAATCTTTTAGATCAGTTTAACGCATCCATCATGTTTGATAGAAAACTATATCGTGAGGATATAGAGGGCTCTTTAGCACATGCCCAGATGCTTGCAAAGCAGGGTATCTTAACTGCCGATGAACTCTCCCAGATCACACAAGGGCTCACTCAAGTAAAAGAGGAGATAGAGTCAGGTCTATTTGAGTGGAAAATCTCGGATGAAGATCTTCATATGGGCATAGAGAAGCGTTTGACTGCTATTATCGGTGATGCAGGAAAAAAACTCCATACTGCAAGAAGCAGAAATGATCAGATCGCGGTAGATTTTCGCCGTTATGTTCTTCGTAAAAATTTAGAGATTGTAGATGCCATAAAGCTGCTAATGCAAGAGATATTGGTCGTTGCATCTAAGCACACTGAAACTCTAATACCGGGTATGACACATCTTCAGCATGCTCAGCCTGTCAATTTTGCTTTTCATCTGGGTGCGTATCTCTCAATGTTCAAAAGAGATATAGAGAGATTTGAGAGCTCACATGCAAGAAATAACGTCTCTCCGCTTGGATGCGCTGCACTTGCTGGAACACCGCATAAAATAGACAGAGATATGACGGCTCAGCTTCTGGGCTTTGATAGCGTAAGTGTTAACTGTCTAGATACCGTAAGCGACAGAGATTTTGCTTTAGAGATATTGTTCAGTATATCAACAATGATGATGCATATATCACGTCTGAGTGAAGAGCTTGTTATGTGGTCAAGTTATGAGTTCAAGTTTGTAGAGCTCAGCGATGAGTACTCTACCGGTTCATCAATAATGCCGCAGAAGAAAAACCCTGACGTTCCTGAACTTCTTCGCGGCAAGACAGGTCGTGTTTACGGCTCTTTGATGGGGCTTCTGACTGTTATGAAAGCTCTTCCATTAGCATACAACAAAGATACTCAAGAGGACAAAGAGGGTGTTTTTGATGCGGTTGAGACAGCTGAAATATCATTAGAGATATTAAAAGAGGCTATCAAGACTATGCAGGTAAAAGAGCAAAATATGAACAGTGCATGTAAAGTAGGGCACTTGAGCGCTACCGATCTGGCAGATTATCTGGTTCAAAAGTGCGATATCCCTTTTAGAGAAGCACACTTTATTACGGGTAAAGCTGTTGCAAAAAGCGAAGAGCTGAAAATTGATCTAAGCGATATAGAGCTGAAATATCTTCAAGAGATAGATAAGAGAATCGGCGAGGATGTTTTAGAGTTTCTCTCAATTGACAACTCTATGAATGCAAGAACTTCTGCAGGCGGAACATCTACGCAAAGAACCAAAGAGCAGCTGGAATATTTTAGAAATTTTTTAAAGGAGAAGTAATGAAGGTTACTGTTTCTCACCAAGATAGTATGAAATTTGAGGCTAAAACAGAAAAAAGCAGTTTTGTGATTGACTGTCCGCAGATAACGCCTGTCGAGTATTTTTTGGCAGGTATTATCACCTGCAGTGCAACGGATATTGTTTTACTGCCTAAAAATCAAGGCAAAACCGTTACAGACCTTGTGGTGGAGGGCGATGCAATAAGAAATGATGAGCATCCAAGAAAGTTCAACACTCTGCATCTTGAGTACAGCTTTAACTCCGATGGAGATGACATGATGGCGGCTCGCTGGGTCATGGCATCTTTGGAGACATACTGCTCTACAATAAACACCATTAGAGACTCCGTCGTTATCTCATACTCAATAACTCATAACGGAAATAAGATAAGAAAAAATGAGAAGATGATCTCTGGCGGTGGAAGCAAGATAGACATGGGCGAGATCGAGAGTTGCCCCTCATAGGAATTTATACACTAAAACGAACGCGTCCGTTTTAGTGGCAGGGACTAAAGTCCCTACAACCCCCTAAAGCTACGAAAAACAAGTTTTTCGAGAAGTATAATATTATTGATAAGCTTTATGATAAGATAGCATTCTCTTTGAGACTTTTTTTAGGTACTCTTTAGGCTCGCTGTATTTTAAATCTCTCAGGAGTGCATCATAGACTTCATTTGGTGTCATAGAGTTTATAATCGGAGCAGCTTTATGCATATTGTTCGTTTTGGCAAATGCCCAGGCGACGTTTCCGGCTCCCGTATTATATGCCGCAATAGTACAGTATAGACGGCTTTGCGGGTCTTTTATTTTGTTAAGGTATTTATAGTAAAGAATGTGCAAATAGGCACTTCCCATAGTGATGTTGTTCTTGCTGTTGTAGAGATAACTGCCTGAGACTATTTTTTTCTCTTTGTATAAAAATAGATAGCTGTCGATCCCTGCTGTTTTAGGGACTATTTGCATTAATCCGTAAGCAGGTATATGAGATCTTGCTCTTGGATTGTAGCTGCTCTCGGAGTGTATAACGGCAAATATAAGAGGCACGGGAATATTCTGTTTTAACGACTGCTTTTTAACCTCTTCGTAGTATATTTTCGATCTCTTTAGCATTGCGTCTGAGGGCATTGACACATTTAGCGTATAGATCCTCTCACCTTTTACTTTTTTTGAACTGCTTGATCTGATATTTTCATCTTTTGCTTTTTCATTCACATAGGAGATAAGAGCATCTTTTGATGGCTCTTTGTCAAATATAACGGTTGAGAGAATAGGCTCTGCTTTGATCTCATCATCTGCCATGTAAGAGGGTTTTTTTATCTTTGAGAGCCTCTGTTCAAGGAGATCGCTCTCATGCGCTTTTTTTGTATCTATAGTAACTACGTTGGCAAGAGCTTTTTTAAGCTTCTCTTTTGCCTCTTGTTCGGATGATGCTATAGTCTCTACAACGATAGTCTCATTTTCAAAATCAACATCTGTTCTTGTCTTTTTATCTTCACTGTAAGCTACCCATCTTTTTTTTGTTGAAATTATGGGATCTTCCCAAAAGAGGCTTAGTTCTTTTGTATATTTGTCATACTCTTTTTGCAGTGAGTTTTGATAGGAGTTAAACTCATCTTCTATACCTGTTTTGTAGGAGCTGAACTGACTTTTTTGATTTTCAAAAGCCCCCATCTGAGTCTTTTGAAAATCATTTGAACTTTGTGCTAAAAGTAGTGAAGATAGAGATAGAGAGATCAGGGTTTTAACGAACATAGTCTCTTAAAATTTTCCCATAGGATCCGCATCGCTCAGGTGTGACCAGGCAAGCTTTGCACCGCCTACTATATGAAAGTGCAGGTGCTTGACCTCCTGTCCTCCGTTATCGCCGACATTTGTTATCACTCTGTAACCGCTTTTATCGATTCCCATCTCTTTTGCGACATCTTGCATAAATTTAGTCATTCCCTCCATAGTCTGAGGGCTAACTTCGTTGAAACTATCTACATGAGTTTTCGGGATTGCGAGCACATGAATCGGAGCTTTTGGATTAATGTCATGAAACGCCATGAACTCCTCGTTTTCTAATATAATATTTGAAGGAATTTCATTGTTTATAATCTTGCAAAATATGCACATCTGTGCTCCTTTTTTTATTTATTGTAACATATAAAAGAGTAAATGAAGCTATATATAAATTATATTTGACTATAATCAACTTCAAAATTTAAGAGGGTATTTCCCTCAGATATGGGTGAGTCTATTGAAAGAGTGGTATGACGCAATAAAAGAAGCACAGAGCGTTGAGCGGATTGAAGAGATCCGTATAGCCGTGTTTGGAAAAAAAGGTGTTTTAGCAGCAGAATTTGCAAAAATGAAAAGCGCACCGGACGAAGAAAAATCAAAAATAGCACAAGAGTTAAACACTCATAAAACTGCTTTGATGAACGAGCTGCAGCAGAGAAAGACTATCCTTCAGACGTTGGAGCTAGAAGCGCATATGAAGGCAGAGGCTATAGATGTCTCTATGTACAGCACAAACTCTGAATCAGGTGCATTGCACCCGGTTATGGAGACTATGGATAGAATCGTAGAGTATTTCTCGTCTATGAATTTTGCCGTTAAAACAGGGAATATGGTAGAAGATGATTTTAACAACTTTGAAGCTCTAAATCTTCCAAAATATCATCCTGCACGCGATATGCAGGACACTTTCTATTTCAGGGACGAGATGCTGCTTCGCACGCATACATCGCCTGTTCAGATAAGAACGATGATGAACTCCAAGCCTCCTATACGTATGATAGCTCCGGGGGCTGTCTTTAGAAGAGATTATGATATTACTCATACTCCAATGTTTCATCAGGTCGAGGGGCTTTTAGTAGATGAAGAGGGGAAGGTCTCTTTTGCAAATCTGAAATTTATTTTAGAAGATTTTTTAAAGTATATGTTCGGTGACGTAGATGTCCGTTTTCGCCCTAGTTTCTTCCCTTTTACGGAACCTTCGGCAGAGGTTGATATCTCATGTGTTTTTTGTAAGGGAAAAGGGTGCAGAGTCTGTTCTAAAACAGGATGGCTTGAAGTACTTGGATGCGGAATTGTTGATCCGAATGTTTTTGAAGCGGTAAAATATGAAAATGTAAGCGGATACGCTTTTGGGCTCGGTGTGGAGAGATTTGCAATGCTTATCCACCACATAGGAGACCTGCGTTCGCTCTTTGAAGGAGATATTAAGTTGTTGGAGCAGTTTCAATGATAGTTACTAGAAGTTGGTTAAACGAGTGGGTGGATCTGAGCAACATCTCCACAGAGGAACTTGTAAAAACATTTAACTCAATAGGTCTTGAAGTAGACAGCATTTCAACATATGAGATCCCTAAAAAGATACTCTTTGGCAGGGTTTTGGATTGTAAAAAGCATCCGGATGCAGACAAGCTCAATGTGTGTCAGGTCGATATAGGGACAAGCGTGCGTCAGATCGTCTGCGGAGCCTCAAATGTAAGAGCTGGACTTGACGTAGTAGTGGCAACTATCGGTGCCGTTATGCCAAGCGGGCTTACAATAAAGCCTGTAAAGCTTCGCGGAGTAGAGTCTGAGGGTATGATCTGTTCGGCTAAAGAGATCGGGCTTGAAGATATTTACGATGGAATAATCGAGCTTGATGGCAGTATAGGGAGCTATACACTTGGCGAAGAGGTCTCTGAGAACCCGATATTCAGCGACGATTTAATCGAGATAGAGCTGACTGCGAACCGCGGTGACTGCTTAAGTATAAGAGGTATAGCCAGAGACTTGTGCGCAGCATATGACAAGTCTCTAAAAGATGAGAAAAAAGATGAAAATGATGATAAAAGAGTAGGGATCGGAAGGATTTTGTCTCTATCGCATGAAAATAATTTAAACGTAAACCTTCGCTACAAGGCCGTTGATCTAAAAGAGTTAAATCTTCCGTTTATAGTAAGATTGAGGCTGGCGCAGATAGAGAACTCAAGAGAGAGCGACATAGAGTCTCTTATGCACTATGCAACTCATAGCAGCGGGGTTATTTTAAGAGCATACGATCATAGCTTCTTCTGTTCTAAAAATGAGATGCTTGCAAAAGTATCTCTTACGCAGGATGAAAACGGCTACGCTTCGATAATGACAAAAGAGAATAAAAAAGCCTCTACTGTCGGAATAATTCAAGAAGATGAGTCAAAAGTAACCGACGAGAAGGGTGTTGTCCTTATAGAGGCAAGCTATATTCCCCCTGAAATAATCTCTAAAAAAATGCAAGAGTCAAAGATGCTTGCAGGTCCGATGTACTACAGAACTTCAAGAGGGAGTGAACCGGATCTGGATGTAGGTCTATGCTACTGTGTCGGTATACTGGAGTCTAATTCAGCTTCATCGGTCTTTGGCGGCACTATTGAGCTTGGCGATTCTCATGAAGATAAGATAATCAGTGTCAGCAAAAAAGAGATAGATGAGATAATCGGTGCTAACATCGACAAGGCTAAGATCACAAAAATACTTAAAAATCTCGGTTTTGATACGACAAAATCTTCTGCGAACAATTTTGTTGTCTCTGTTCCTAAATTTAGACATGATATATCCAATAAACAAGATATTGTAGAGGAGATCGTCCGCCTTGTGGGGATTGACAATATCCCCTCAAAACCTTTTAGCTTCACAGAAGAGAATAGACTAAAAGATGACTATTTTGCCTACAAAAAGAAGCGTGATTATAGACATAAAGCTGCATTTAGCGGCTTTTTTGAGTCGGTTCACTTTGTTTTTGATGAGAAGAGGGTTTTAGAGCAGTACGGTTTTGAGACCCTAGATGAGGGTAAAGAGCTTCTAAACCCGATCGTCAATACTCTTGATACACTAAGATCTACTCTTCTAACCGGTCTTTTAAAAGCGGCGTCAAACAACTCTAAAAATGGCTATTATTCTGTAAAGCTATTTGAAGTCGGTTCCGTATTTAACTCCCAAAGAGAGGAGTCAATGAGGATGGCAGTTCTATTCTCAGGTGACAGAGAGCTTGAGAGTCTCTCAAACGCAGGTAAACCATCAAAGGTTGACTTTGGATTTTTTACTCAAAAGATCTCAAACATCATCGGAGAGTTTGAACTAAGAGAGTTTAAAACAGAGCACTCGCTCTCTCATCCATTTCAATCTGCTCAGATCATTATCGGAGATGAAAGTGTAGGGGAGCTGTTTCGCGTTCATCCGGATGTAGAAGAGAGTTATGATCTTGATGTGACCTATATGTGTGAACTTGATTTCTCTAAGCTTCCAAGCGGACTAAAGAGTGCTAAAAACAGCTCAAGATATCAGGCGTCACACAGAGACTTGAGTCTTGTTATGCCAAAAGATATGGGTTATGATAAGGTCAAGGGTGTTATAGAGGAGTCCTCGGTAGAGAATCTTATCCGCTTCTACCCGGTTGATAAATACAGCGATAAATCTTTGGGTCAA
This sequence comes from Sulfurimonas crateris, assembly GCF_005217605.1. Lineage (NCBI taxonomy): Bacteria > Pseudomonadati > Campylobacterota > Epsilonproteobacteria > Campylobacterales > Sulfurimonadaceae > Sulfurimonas > Sulfurimonas crateris. The sequence goes on from NZ_SZPX01000002.1 coordinate 144,396, forward strand.
AATATGAGTTTGACGATAAGATTTGTTCTTCAGTCGATGGATAAGACGCTAGAAGAGGATGATATTACCAAATCTATGCAGAGTATACTAGATGCACTAAAAGATAAATTGGGAATCACTATTAGATGAGAAGCGTAAAAGTTACAATAGCGTCACCATTCTCACTTGCAATATCTGAGATAGCACCCGATAAATCAATATCTCACCGCTGTGCTATGTTTGCTATGCTAGCAGATGGAACAAGCGAGATCACTAACTTTTTAAGAGCTGAAGATACTTTAAACTCTCTTAATATAGTAAAAAATCTCGGCGCAATGGTGGTTGATGATGGAGAAGTTATCAGGATAAGTTCAGAGGGGATCAAAGAGAGCAGCGAGATACTTGACTGTGGAAATTCCGGAACAGGAATGAGGCTTTTTTGCGGACTTTTAAGCTCGGCAGAGGGGCATTTTGTCCTAACGGGAGATGAGTATCTAAGACGCCGTCCAATGAAGCGAGTGACTGCACCTTTGCGTGACATCGGTGCAAAACTTGATGGCAGAAATGATGGCGATCTGGCACCGCTAAGTATTAGAGGTGCATCTCTCAAGGCGTTTAACTACGAGAGTAAAATCGCTTCTGCACAGGTTAAAAGTGCGATGATCTTGGCAGCTCTTAGAGCAGACGGTGAGTGCAGTTACAGCGAACCTGAACTGAGTCGTGACCATACAGAGAGAATGTTAAAAGGGATGGGTGCCCAGATCGAGACGGATGGCTTGATTACAATAATAAAGCCTATGAAAAAGCTTCTCTCTCCGTTAAAAATAAGAGTACCCTCAGATCCCTCAAGCGCATTTTTCTTTGCCGTTGCCGCTGCGATCACACCCGGTTCTGATGTCGTGCTGGAGGGTGTTACTTTAAATCCGACACGTATAGAGGCGTTCAAGGCGTTAGAGAGAATGGGAGCTGATATCAGCTATGAGACGACTGAGAACAAGTATGAGCCGATCGGAAATATACGCGTAAAACACTCTCCTCTTAAGGCCATAATCGTTGAAGATAATATCTCTTGGCTGATTGACGAGCTTCCTGCCCTCTCTATAGCCTTTGCATGTGCAGATGGCGTGAGCGTGGTTAAAAATGCCGAGGAGCTTCGTGTAAAAGAGAGCGATAGGATATCAACAGTAGTTAACGGACTTAGGGCTTGCGGCATAGAGGTTGAAGAGGTCCATGACGGCTACAGTGTAAAGGGTGGAGAGCTGAGAGCCTCTACGATAGACAGCCACGGAGACCATAGAATTGCTATGAGCTTTATTATCGCCGGAGCAAAATGCTCAATGCACGTGACGGATATAGAGTGTATAAATACCTCTTTTCCAAACTTTTTCGAGATATTTCAAAAAATAACGAAAGTAGAGTTTTTATAGATGAAGATAGAGCTAGCTGAGAGTTACGGTTTTTGTTTCGGTGTAAAGCGTGCAATTAAAATTGCAGAAGATAATAAAAACTCCTCTACTTACGGACCCCTTATCCATAATTCAAAAGAGATCGAGAGGCTTGAGAAAGACTTTAAAGTCGGACTTACTGACGATCACAGAAGCTTCTCTTCGGGTGATAAAGCGGTCATACGTACACACGGCATACCCAAAAATGAGCTCTCAGAGCTAAAAGCAAACAACGTAAATGTTGTAGATGCGACTTGCCCATATGTTACAAAACCGCAGCAGATATGCCAAGAGATGAGTGAGCAGGGCTACGACATTATCATCTTTGGAGACGAGGCTCATCCCGAGATAAAGGGTGTTAAGAGTTACGCGACTTACGGAGCGACCGTAGTTACCTCTCCAAAAGAGCTTGAAGATCTAAAGTTAAAAGATAAGATAGCTTTAGTTGCTCAGACAACAAGAAAAGTTGAAGACTATTTGGAAGTGGCAAATTATCTTATACCGCGTCATAAAGAGGTGAGGGTCTTTAACACCATCTGTAACGCGACATTTGAAAACCAAGAGGCAGTTAGAAAAATATCAAAAAAAGCCGACGTTATGATAATCATAGGCGGAAAAAATTCATCAAACACAAAACAGTTATTTAGCATCTCCCATGACAACTGTAAAGACAGCTACCATATCGAAGACGAGAATGATCTCGATTTTTCATGGTTTGATGGCAAAGAGTTCTGCGGAATAAGTGCTGGAGCATCCACACCTGACTGGATCATACAAAATGTTGTAAATGCTATAGAGAAGAATCAGCAAACAAAAAACAGCTAGAGTATAGCGTCCGAATTTTACACACTTTTACCCGCAAAAATATCTTTTAATCCTCTTAATTTATATCCGATTAATGCTAAAGTTATCAATAATTGGGTATAATCACGAAATTTTTATGTAACAGAGGATAGGTAATGGCGTTCGATAACGAATCATTTGAAGAAGAAGAAAATTTTGCGGAGATGTTTGCTGCTAGCGAGAAGCAGCAGGAAACAAGCCGCATTGTTGAGGGTGAAATTGTAGAAATCCAAGCGGATGAAAATAGAGCACTAGTAGGTGTTGGCGATAAACTAGAGGGTATTCTTAGTTTAGACGAAATCAGTGAAAATGGTGAACTTAAGTTTAATGTTGGCGACAAGATTAAAGTAATGGTAACGGGATACTATAACGAGCGTCCTAAAATATCTTACAAAAAAGTACTTGAGCAGCAAAAAACAATAGACTTTATTGATAAATACAAAGAGAACTTTGAAGATTTAGTTATTGACGGTGTTATCACCAAGAAGAACCGTGGCGGTTACGTTGTAGAAGCTGACGGTGTATCTTTCTTTATGCCTCGTTCATTGGCTGCTTTTAAAGAGAGTGACGAAGTTGTAGGTCGCAAGATAAAAGCTCAAGTCGTGAAAATCGATGAAGAGCAGAACTCTATTGTTGTATCTCGCCGTAAACTTTTTAATGATGAGCGTAAAAAGAAAAAAGAGATAATTGACAAGTTGATGGAAGATGATTCTGTTGTAGAGGGAACTATCAAGAAGATAACAAGCTACGGTATGTTCGTAGATGTTGGCGGTGTAGATGGTTTAGTTCACTACAACGAGATCAGCTATAAAGGTCCTGTTAATCCGTCAAAACTCTATAAAGAGGGTGACACTGTAGGTGTTAAAGCAATCTCTTACGATAAAGACAAAAGACATCTTTCACTATCTATCAAAGCGGTTCATCCTGATCCATGGGAAGAAGTTGAGAGCGAACTGGACGAAGGCGATACAATTACAGTTACTGTTTCAAACATTGAAGCGTATGGCGTTTTTGTTGATCTGGGAAATGACATTGAAGGTTTCTTGCACATATCTGAGATCTCATGGGATAAAAACGTTAAAAATCCAAATGACTACTTAACAGTAGGAGAAGAGATCGATGTTGAAGTTATCGAGATAAATCCTAAAACTCACAAACTTCGTGTATCACTTAAAAAACTTCTTCCAAAACCGTTTGATGAATTTGTCAAAAACCATAGTGAGGGAGATGTTGTTACAGGAGCTGTTACATCATTGACAGACTTTGGAGCATTTGTACGTATTGATGGTGTTGAGGGTCTTCTTCATAACCAAGATATCTCATGGGACAAAAACGTTAAGTGTAAAGATGTTTTAAAATCTGGTGACGAAGTTGAAGTCAAGATCGCCAAGATCAGCCCTGAAGACCAAAAAATATCACTAAATAGAAAAGCACTTTTAGAGAGTCCCATAGATGCATTCGCTAAAACTCACAAGGTAAACAGCCTTGTTACAGGAACTGTTCGTGACATTAAAGATTTTGGTGTTTTTGTATCTTTAGAAGATGGCGTTGATGCGCTTATCCGTGATGAAGATCTTGCTCCGCTAGAGAAGAGCGAACTTGAGATAGGACAAAAGATCGAAGCTGCAATAGCAGTTATCGATACTCGTCGTGACCGTATCCGCCTCTCTGTAAAAAAACTTGATTACATAAAAAACCAAGCGATGCTTGATGAGATCAACGATGACGAATCACACTCGCTGGGTGATTTGATAAAAGATAAATTTAAGTAAATATCGTGCAAAAGATTTTAAAATGGCTAACCCTGCTAATAGCGGTAGGGGTAGCTGTTTTTGTTGTTTTTTTTCTTATTTCAATTAACTCTAATGAGACTTCCGTTAATTTGGTCCCGCTGGAACATAGAAGCGAAGTTGCCGTAAAAGATAGAGAAAATATCTGGCTTGAGAGCTTTTCAAAAACGGAGAGACTCGGATATTTTTATCCTGTGAACGAAGTTTTTATTCAAGTTGATTTGAATGAGAAAGTAGCAGAAAAGACTATTTACAGACTCTCTGCACCCATAGCTGATCCTTATCAGCTCTTCTGCTTAAAAGAGGAGCTAAAACAGCATCAGCTAAAGTACTATCTTAAAAAAGATAAGAGCGGTGCAGAGTTGCTAATTTACTCAAAAGAGAGAGACAAGTTGGAATCTCTCGTTAAAGTTTTAAAGAATTACCAAATCTCAGCCACTGTTGGGCTGTACAAAGAGGATACATAATGCAAAAACATACTATAGTTGTTTGTGACCATATTCACGAAGCCGGTTTGGAGATGCTTAGGAATGATGAAAACATAAATTTTATCATGGCTGCTGACGAAGATAAGGTAAAGCTTTTAGATATTATTGAGCAAGCTGACGTTGCTATAACAAGAAGCTCGACTGATGTTGACGATAAATTTATCGCACATGCAAAAAATATGAAAGCAATTGTACGTGCTGGTGTAGGTGTTGACAATGTGGATATACAGGGATGTTCAAAAGAGGGGATAATCGTTATGAACGTCCCTACTGCTAACACTATTGCAGCGGTCGAGCTTACAATGGCGCATATGCTCTCTTGTATGAGAATGTTCCCATATTCACACAACCATTTAAAAAACGAGAGAGTCTGGAAAAGAGAGAAGTGGTACGGGTATGAGCTAAAAGGAAAGAAACTCGGTGTTATCGGTTTTGGAAACATAGGAAGCCGCGTAGCAAAGAGAGCTCAAGCTTTTGAGATGGATATTGTGGCTTACGACCCGTATATAAACCCATCTAAAGTTACAGACTACGATATGACATATACAAAGAACTTTGATGATATTTTGGCTTGCGATATTATCACTATCCATACGCCTAAAAACAAAGAGACTATCAATATGATAAGCAGTGCCGAGATCGCAAAGATGAAAGAGGGCGTTGTCCTTATTAACTGTGCAAGAGGCGGTCTTTATAATGAAGAGGCTCTATATGCGGGTCTAAAAAGCGGCAAGATCCGTTTTGCGGGAATTGATGTTTTTATGAAAGAGCCTGCAACCGATCATCCTCTTCTTGATCTTGATAACGTAACTGTTTCTCCTCACCTCGGTGCAAATACTTACGAATCACAATACAACATAGGTGTTCAGGCTGCTACGAATGCGATCTCTGCTGCAAAAGGCATCTCTTATCCGCATGCTATGAACCTGCCTATAGATGAGAGCAAGATACCTTCATTTGTAAAACCTTTCTTGGAGATGGGACAGAAGATCGGTTTCTTAGAATCTCAGCTTAACAAGTCTCAGATCATCTCAATCAAAGTGAGCGGACAGGGAGAGATAGCTAAATATGTAGACTCTCTTGCTACTTTTGTTGCCGTTGGTGCAATGAGCCAGATAAGCGATGATACTATCAACTATGTAAATGCAGATTTTATCGCTAAAGAAAAAGGGATAAAGATAGAGTCAGAAGCGCTTCACGACTCGTCTGTCTATAAAAACCTTATTACAATTAAGCTTACTACGGCAGAGGGTGGAACAACTACTATCAGTGCTACGATCTTTGATGACAACGTATTTAGAATCGTATCAATTGACGGTTTTGACATCGAAGTTGCGCTAAAAGGCGATATGGTAGTTCTTAAAAACAGAGATGTCCCGGGTGTTATCGGAAATATCGGTTCTACTCTGGCAAAACACAGCGTAAATATTGCAGACTTCTCGCTTGCTAGAAACGATAAGAAAGAGGCTCTGGCAGTTATCTTAGTCGATAATATTATTAATGATATTACGCTAAATGAGCTTCTAGAAGTTGATGCTTGCATAAGCGTTCAATACGCAAGAATGTAAAAACTTAGCGGGCTATGCCCGCTAAAAAATATGCACACCTAACGGTGTGCGTAGAAACCCCTTTAAAAGAGATTCCTACTTCTTATCCATATTAAAATGTCTCTCTAGATCAGCTTTATAAAGAAGTATCGGAACAACTATCAGTGAAGCGATAACAGCCGCAATCGTTCCAAAGATAAGAGCGACTCCAAGCCCTCCAAATACCGCATCTCCAGCTAAAAGAGTTGAAGCAAGTATTATTGCCGCAGCTGTTAGAAAGATAGGCTTAGCACGCGTTGCAGTTGCGTAAGCGATAGCCTCGGCTTTTTTCATTCCACTATCTTTCATAAGCGAAGCGGTAAAGTCTATCAGAAGCAGAGAGTTTCTTGAGCTTATCCCGATCAGGGCTATAAAGCCTATGAGAGAAGTAGCTGTCAAGAAGAAGGTGTCTGCAGTAAATAGATCCATGATCCAGTGCCCGACTATCACTCCTATGATCGAGAGAAATGAGCCTAGAAGTATGATTCCGCTAAGCGTATAGCTTTTATAGTAGATTACCATCAGTAAAAAGATAAGAACCAAAGCGGCTATAAATGCGGCACCAAGCTCTACGAAAGTATCAAGCGTTACCTCCATCTCTCCATCCCAGATAAGTTTATATACATTTTTGGAACTTTTGTCTGTGAGCTTAAGATTAAAGAGACCAATTTTTTCGATCTCATATTTGTCGCTAAAGGTGTCTAAGATGGTATCTCTTGCCTCCATAAGCGGATAAACCTGTGAGACCATATCTGTCTCAGCCATTACATTTGTCATCTGGTGAAGATTCTTGCTCATTATCATGGGATTTGATTTTTTAGGCATTATACTCACAAGCTCTGTAATAGGCGTCATCATCCCCATCTCGTTCATAAGTTTCAAAGATGAGAGCTTTGCTTTGATAGCATCTATATCTTTTGAGGAGAATTTTTTAGACTCTACACTAAGTGATAGATAGATTGGGATCTGATCGTTTGCCAAATCTGAGTTTTTAACAGCGATCTGCATCCCTTCAAAAGCCAGATATAAAATATCATTTAGCTGTTTTACGCTGATGCCTGAGAGTGAAGCTTTTGTGCCGTCAACTTCTACCTCAAAAGTGTCGTAGATCTCATCTTGCATGACCTCGACATCTACAAGGCCCTCAGTATTTTTAAATACATCCGCTACTCTGTTTGAGAGCTCTCTGATGCCATCTGCGTCATCACCGTATATCTCTGCGACAATAGCAGCCAATACCGGAGGACCTGCCGGAGGTTCTACAAAAGTGATGGTTGTTTTATCGTAGATAGATGAGCAGCTTTTTTGGATATCCGGTCTCATTCTTTGAACCATAAAGTATGATGGCTCTTCTCTGTGGTGTTTCTCAGATAGATTGACCACGATCTCTGCTACATTTTCGGAGTTTTTAAAGTGTGAGCCTTTAATAAGACCTGCAAAGTCAAGAGGTGCGCCCATCCCGAGAAATATCTCGAAATCTTCAACCTCTTTCTCTTTTTTTATAAAACCTGCAACACACTCCGTTACCTCTCTTGTCTGCTCGATAGAGCTTCCCTCGGCCAGAGTGGTATATATGGTAAATGTATCGTTGTTTTTCCCCGGAAGCATCTTTGCCAAAACCATATTGCTAGGCGCTATCATCAATACGGAGAGAATAAAAGCTATTAAAGTTGTAAAAAGTATCAAGTTTCTTTGAAGGGGGCTTTGAATTCCGTTAAGTACCGCATCTTGAAATTTTTTAAACATGTTTCTTCTCCTCAGAGTGAAAATCCGGTTTTTTTAGCATTCTGGCTGCTAGATACGGTGTGAAAATATATGCAACAAAAAGAGATGCGATCAGTGCTACGGGAACATTTGCAGGGATAGGTTTCATAAACTGCCCCATCATCTGCCCGACAAACGCCATTGGAACCATTGTCATAATAATAGCCAGTGTTGCAATGTTTGTCGGAGGTCCGATCTCATCTGTAGCCTTTACCATGATGTCTTCTATGCTCTCATGAGCTGCCTCTTTTGAGTGGAAGTGTCTGTGAATGTTCTCTATTACGATAATTGCCGCATCGACCAAGAGTCCAAGCGAGAGCAGGAACGCAAAGAGTGTTATTCTGTTGATGGTTTGACCGCTTAAGTAGGCTACAAAAAGAGTTATTGCCAAAATAGCAGGAACGGTAAATGTAACAATGAGAGACTCTCTCCATCCAAGAACCAAGATAAGCAAGATAGCGATAATTACAATAGATAAAAGAAGGTGGTAGACAAGTTCGTTTACCGCCTCGTTCGCTCTTTGCCCGTCGTTTCTGGTAATTACATACCCGATAGAGTTCTTGCGAAAAAACTCTTTTGAGCCTTCAAGCTCGCTCTTTACGGCATCTGCTATTATTACGGCATTTGTACCTTGAAGTTTTGATACGCTGAGTGTTACCTGATTTAGCAGTGGAGAAAACTCCCCGCTCTCATCTTTTTTGCTGATAGTTGCAGATTTGAAGTTCTGTATATCGTGAGAGAGTGACACTTTTGCAACCTGCTTAAGATATATAGGCGAGTTCATATATTTAGCAATAATAATATTGCCTATATCTTCGGCACTCTCTATCGCATTTTTGACACCAAGCATGATTATCTTATTCTCTTTTGTTCTGTTTTTAACTGCAGGAACGCTATATGAGAGAGATTGCACCCCTTGGACTATCTGCCCCATAGAGATGTTGTAGCCCGAGAGTTTATTTAGGTCCACTTCGATGTTAAACTGAGGCTTGTTTCCGCCTTTTACTTCCGTAACTGCAACATTTGCAAGTCCGTTTATGCGGTGCTGAATATCTTTTACTCTGTCATAAAGCTCAGTCTTGCTCATCTTCTCATCTTTTGAGTAAAAAGCGACCGATACGACAGGTATGTCTACATCTATGTCAAGAGGCTTGATGATAGGGTTCATAGCACCTTGTGGAAACATATCTGCATTTTGCATTATCTTGTCATATACTTTTAGGTTAGAGTCCTCTTTCTTCTCGCCGATGAAAAAGGCGGCATTGACTATTCCCACGTTATCCATCGCCATGCTTGAGATATTCTCAACCCCTTTTACCTCTTTTAGTTTTCTCTCCAGAGGCTTTACTATCACTTTTTGTATCTCGGCGGCACTTGCTCCCGGAAGTGCTACGATTACCGTCGAGCCGCTTACTACCATTTGAGGGTTCTCTTCGCGGGGCATTATGTTGAGTGAGAGGTAGCCGATAGAGAGCAAGAAGATGCCAAGAACCACTGTAAGAGGATTTCTTATAAATCCGCTTGCCAGCTTCCCTGCTATATCTGTTGGTTTATAGACGTTCATACTCTTTTCCTACTCTATTGCCACGGTAGCATACATACCCGGGTATATCGATTTGTAAACATTTTTAAATGAGATCTTAATCTTAAATGAGTGTGTCATAGGGTTTGAGCTCGGTATGATCGCACTGATCGTTCCAATGATCTTAATATCTCTTGATGGGATGTTTACTACTACTTTTTTTCCCTCTTGTATGCGGCTTAAATTCTCTTCGCTTATCTCTGCGGATATTTTCAGGTTTGAGAGGTCGGAGAGTTCAAGTGCAGGCATCCCCGGCATTGCCATCTCCCCAACATTGACATTTTTGCTAACTATTACCCCGTCATTTGGTGCGGTAATATTTAGGTAACGATACTGGTTTTTTACCTCTTCACGTTGCGCTTGCGCTTGAGCCACCTGCTTTTTTGCGATGATTATCATATTTGCAAGATTATTCTCTGCAAGTGCGAGATTTTCGACCTCAAATTTTGAGACCATATCTTTTTGAAGTAGTCTTCTATGTCTCTCAAGGTTTAGCTTAACGTTCGTGTATTGATTTTGATACATCTGAAGGCTGAGCTGTGCCTGAGAGATCGCAAGTTCTACTTGAATAAGAGCCGAATCTATCTCTTTAGAGTCTATTGTATAAAGCAGGTCTCCCTTTTTTACTTCATCGCCCTCTGAGACTTTCACATCCGTTACAAAGCCCATAAAACGGCTTGTAATCATCTTTTTGTTATCGCTAATAACTGTGCCTGAGAGTACGATCCCCTCAGCTATAAGCGAAGCCGCAAGTCCTAAAATCAGTAGTAGTTTTTTCATCTCTCATCTCCGTTTGCTAGTTTTTCAAGTGCGAAAACTCTCTCGTTTCGCTTATTTATCGTCTGCTGCAGCTGCAGAATTTTTTGTATCTGTTCTGATTGTTTGATTATAACATCACTCATGGAAGATAACTTCTCTCTATATCTCGCCTCATAGTTCTTATATATCTCATCAGCAAGTGCGAGTTCTTTTTTCAGCGACTCTATATCTTTGTTAAAGCTATCTATCTCAGTCTTTATCTTTTGTATCTGCAGCTCAATACCGCTGTTTGCGAGTGCTACCTGAGTCTTTGTCTTTAGGTAGTCAAGTCTTGACTTCTCAACGTTTGCATAGTCTGCTCCGCCGTTAAAGATATTCCATGTGAGTCTTGCCCCGAGTGTGTATGACTGATGATCGCTTGCATCTCCCAAAAAGGTATCATCTGCAGTTGCGACTTCAGCAAAAGCCCCAACCATCGGGTAGTAAGCGGATTTGGAAACATTTACCATACTCTCTTTTATGGCAAGCCCTCTGTTTGCTTTTTGAATATCCAAGTTGTTTTTGACGATCTCTTCACTCGAAATTGAGGGAGTTTTTATCTCCAAAGATGGCGTCTCAATAGAGGTCACTTTTTGATTTAGTAAAAAACTTATATAGTGGTAGAGAAGCTCTTTGTTTGATTCCATCTGAGATATAAGTCTCTCAACATTGCCCTTTTTAGCTTTTACTTCAAGAAGATCAACCTTTTTGGCGTATCCCACCTCGATCATCTCTTTTGTCATGGCTTCAAGTGTCTCTATGTTTGATAGAATTACATTTAGGTTTGAGATCGACTCTTCAAGCAGCGCCATATCGTAAAAACTTTTTCTCATCTCGTAAATCTTCTCATTTACTACTTGAGACTTTTCAAGCTTTTTTATTTTCGTTACGGACTCCATAATATCTTCGTAGCTTGATATCTTAAAGCCGGTAAATAGAGGAACTTCATACTTTAGCTTGCTTTGGAAGTAGTTTCTGTCATCTGGGTAGTTTAGGTCGCTTGGTGGAGTGGTGTAGTCACCATCTGGCACATAATTTGGACTAGATGGGTTAAGGCTTGACATAAACTCCTGCGCCCCGAAATCTCCAAAAGTAGCTTCTCTTGAGCTCAGTTTAAAACCAAAGACATTTCCCGCATCATCACTTCTTGCAAAATCTTGAATAAAATCAAGCTTACCGTAGTGGTTTGCCGAAGCAGCTTTGGCATCTTGCAAGGCACTCTCTATATCTATCTGAGCGCTTTTAATCTCTAAATTTTGAGATTTTAACATCTCCAGTGCACTCTCAAGGCTTAGTGATTGTGACGCATTTAAAAGGGAGCCGCCGATTGTTGCTATGAGCATAAAAGTAAGTAGTTTTTTCATACGTATCCTTAAATCTGTTTAATTAAGTGGAGATTATAACATATATTTTTTTTGATTATAATAAAATCTATAAAACTTGATTATTATAACTTTTTATAGCAGTTTTAGTGCAATATGAAGATAAGGTTGATTAAATCTATTTACCATATCAGGATCTTTCATCATCATCTTAAGCGCATCGAACGATGAGTAGTGCGGTCTATATGGTCTGTTGTTAGTAAGAGCGTCAAATACGTCACATATCGATAAAATAGAGGCTAAGTCGCTTATCTCGCCCTTTGTCTGTTTGTCGGGATAGCCAAGCCCGTCATATCGCTCGTGGTGGTGCATTACCGCATCTATAATATAGGGGTCGTGGATTCTGTTCTGCTTTAGTATCTCAACGCTGTATTGGCTGTGTTTTCTAACTATGAGGGTCTCTTGCGGTGTTAGTTCGCTCTCTTTATTTATAATATTTTTATCTATCTTTTTGACTCCGACATCATGCAAAAGAGCTGCGGAACCGAGTTTTAAGAGCTGCTCGTCGCTGAATTTGAGCGTATAACCAAGAGTAAGAGCGTAGATGGCGACGTGTAGTGAGTGGTTTTGGAGCATATGGTTATTTAACATATATGGCATAGTGTTTTTTATAAATAGCTCATCATATTTTAGAAGATAGATAATAGCATCGATTATAAGCTCGACACATCCGAGATTTATCTTGTTCTCTTTGTTTACCATGTATATTTCAAAAAGCTGGTTATTTACTTCATATAGAAGCTCGAGTCTTTTTTTATGGTCATCTTTATTATATTTTATGTAGTGTTTGAGCGTCTCGCAGGAGAGTATCTGCTTGTCTTCATCACTTTTGTTTATGTATAGATTTTCCTGTTTTTTTAGCTTGTCATACAGACTCTGCGTAAGAGTGGTTCCCGCTTCAATAATGATAATATAGTCTCTTCTCTTTTTTATAAAAATATCAAAAAGTGTAACGGCTCCCACGGCAAGTGCATCAATATCAAGCAGCGTGTAGGATTTGGCGTAGTTTAGTTTTGTTTTTACAATTTTCATTTTCGAATTATAGCAGAGATTTTTTCTAGCTCTGCTTTATTGCTGAAGCAAAATTTTGATAGAATATCATCTTTAGATAAAAAGGCTGAGTTATGCAGAGTGTAGTAGATTCTCTTAGAAAAAAAGGTAAGATTTATAAGAAGATGCAAGAGATCGCACCAAGAGAGCTTGGTGTACGAAACAAGATAAAAATATTTAAAGCTACAGATGTCAGCGGATATTTCTGGGCAATTTTTGCGATCAGCCAAAAGAGCAGACTTCTTATGAAAGATGTCCATAAATTTGAGGAGATATACGCAAAACTCGTTATTTTTTACGGACATAATTTCAAGCATAAGATCATCTTTATAGACGCGCCGATCTGCTCAAAAGCAAAAGAGGCACTTCTGGCTCAGGGTTGGAAGATCCAGTAATGCTTCTTTGCGATATAGGAAATACGACCTATCACTTTTTTGACGGCATAGAGCATTATAAAAAGGATGCAAAACTTTTTGACCCCTCATCCATAAAAGAGGAGATATTTTATATCTGCGTCAATAAGCAGGCTAAAGAGCTCATAAAACCTCTAAAAAACTGGATAGACCTCTCAACTTACGTAGATATGAGAAACTACTACGAGACGATGGGAATAGACAGAGTTACGTCATGCGAGGCGATAGAAGATGGCGTAATAGTCGATGCGGGAAGTGCCGTGACCATAGATGTGGTAAAAAGCGGCAGGTTTGAGGGCGGTTTTATCTATCCAGGTTCTAAAGCCATGAATGAGTGCTACAGAAATATCTCGGATGCGCTGGCTTACTCATTTAACTTTGAGCTTGATTTGGGTAAAATGCCGAAAAATTCCCGCGATGCCATAAGTTACGGATATCTAAAACTGCTTCGCAATGAAGTGGTGTCATACGGTATGGATATATACCTCACGGGCGGAGATGCTGCAGAGTTTGCAAAGATATTTCCATATTCGCATATAGATGAGACTCTGCTCTTTAAAGGGATGAAAAATATTATGAAAAAGGCCAATATATGTTAACAGTCGCACTTCCAAAAGGACGCATAGCGCAAGAGACGCTGGAGATTTTTGAGAGAATCTTTGGTGAAGATTTTGCTTTTGATGATAGAAAGCTGATACTAGAGACGCCGAAGTTTCGTTTTTTGCTTGTAAGAAATCAGGATGTTGCAACATACGTATTTCATCAGGCGGCTGACATAGGTGTTGTAGGACTTGACACTCTAGAGGAGCAGGGACTCGACGTTGTCCGTCTTCTTGATCTAAAACGAGGCATCTGCAAGGTCTCTATAGGTATGAAAAAGGGCGAAAAATTCGATCTTAACAAACCGGAGATAAAAGTCGCTTCAAAGATGGTAAATATTACAAAACGATACTTTGAAGAGCGCGCGGTTTCGGTTGATATCATAAAACTATACGGCTCAATTGAGCTTGCACCGCTTATCGGGCTTGCAGATATGATAGTAGACGTTGTTGAGACGGGAACTACTATGAAGCAAAACGGTTTGGAAGTTGTAGAGGATATTATGACATCTTCGACTTACCTTATAGCGAACAAAAACAGTTACGTTGCAAAAAAAGATGAAGTTCTGGACATATATAAAAAGATAAACAGCGTCGTACAAGCTGAGCAAAAAGCTTAATATGACAAATCTTGACCTCTATGCAAAAGCCGAACATCTACTAGGCATCGAAGAGGCGACGGAGGCGCTTTACGACCTCTACCGCTCAGAGCTTGACGAGTATAAGATAAAGACGCTTTTAGATGTGGGATGCGGTCGCGGCGGATTTATACAGCGTATGATGAGTGACGGAGTGACATGTAAAGGGATCGACCTAAGTTCGGTTATGGTCGATGAGTGCAGGGCAAAAGGTCTTAATGCGGAGTGTATAGATATAGCGGATGAGAGCGGAAAATATGATGCGGTAGTGGCTATATTTGACGTGCTTAACTTTTTGGACCAAGAGGAGCTTTTGAAGTTTCTCGACGGTGTTGCCGCTAGGCTTAACGATGATGGGGTCTTTATAGCCGATATAAATACCCTTTACGGTTTTAGCGATGTGGCGGAGGGTACAATGAGCAGTGAGAACGAAAAAGAGTTCTTGGTTGTAGATGCAGTCTTTCGTGATGAAAAACTATATACACAATTTACTCTATTTCAAAAGAGTGAAAACTCAATATATACAAAATATCAAGATACTATAGTTCAATATTTTCACAAGATCAGAGCTTTTGAGAAACTACCGTCTCTAAAGCTTGTAGACAAACAGACCTTTTCGCTCTACGATACCAAGGACAAAACGCTTCTTATTTTTAAAAAGAGATAGGCTCCAAAAGCCTGTATCCTACTCCTTGAAGGGTAGAGATAAAATCAAGACCCACTTTCTTGCGGAGTCTAAATATCATATTTTTTATGGCTGCATCACTCATAACTCTG
The DNA here is from genome assembly GCF_005217605.1 of Sulfurimonas crateris. Classification (NCBI taxonomy): domain Bacteria; kingdom Pseudomonadati; phylum Campylobacterota; class Epsilonproteobacteria; order Campylobacterales; family Sulfurimonadaceae; genus Sulfurimonas; species Sulfurimonas crateris. The sequence goes on from NZ_SZPX01000002.1 coordinate 159,530, forward strand.
CTCTCCCAAATATCTCTTTGAACCCTCTCGCTGCTTATAGGTTTTGCATTCTCTTTTATCAGCAGCTCAATAAATAGAGCCTCTTTTTTTGTCAATCTTATAGGTTTGTCATGCAGCAGCAGCTCTTTTGTAGAGAAGTTGTAGAGAAGTTCTTTGCGAAGTGGCACATTTTCGCGCGGCGGCAGTTTAAAGGAGATCTTTTTTAAAAGCAGGATAAGGTCGTCATATCTTATTGGCTTTAGTTCATAGGAGATGAGGTTAAGAGGAATTGCTCTTAGGAGATACTCCTCATCCTTGTATGCGCTGAGTACTGCAATTATGCACTCATTATCACTCTTTCTGACCTCTTGTATAAACTCCAAGCCGTTTTTGCCCTCAACTTTTATGTCTGAGATAATCACGTCTATGCGGTTCTCTTTATATGTCAGCAGAGCCTCTTTTACGCTCTTGCAGATAAATACCTTTTTAAAGTAGATGTTGAAAAGTTTTGCGGTGTTTGTAGCAAACTCTTCATTATCTTCCAAAAAGAGAAGTTGTAGCTCTTTTAATCTATCCATGTAAGAAACTCTATTGTAAAAATAGCGCCTTCTTCTGTGTTTGAGGCAGTAATAACGCCGTTGTTTTTCTCAATAAGAACTTTTGCCAAGTATAGACCGATCCCCGAGCTGTTTTTTGTACTTACGGTAGGCAGAAATATCTCCTCAAAAGATTGATCTTTTATGCCTCCGCCGTTATCCTTTATGGTTATTTTCTTATTTTCGATCTCTATGCGGATCTCAGGATTGAAACTGTTTCTTAGCTTAAATATCTCTCTTGAGTTGTTTAGTATCGCAAAGATCACCTGTGAAAACTCATTTACATTGCCAAATACAGGCTCTTTTTCATGTGAGACTATATATATCTTTATATCTTCAAAGTAGAATGTTCCTTCAATGATCGTCAAGATGTCGATAACGGCATCGGCGATAAAGAACTCTTTGTTGTCCGTAGATGGGTGGTAGAATTTTTTAAATGTCTCTATCGTCTCTGCCATAAACATAATAATATCTTCTGAGCGCTTTATAGATTTCAGGTAATCACTTTTACTCACACTTGAATCAGACTCGAATTTTGCCTTGTTGAGATTGTTGATCGAGCCAAGAGAGGAGAGCGGTTGTTTCCACTGATGGGCAATGTGCATTAAAAGCTCGCCAAGAGCCGCCTGTTTTGACTGCTGGAAGATCATCTGCTCTTTTGTCTTGTTCTTTTGGATCTCCTCTTGAACTCTTGCTTCAAGATCTCTTTCGTAAGCCCTTAGTTTTAAGTGTGTGCCGACGCGCGAGAGAAGCTCATCGGGATTAAAAGGCTTTGTTATATAATCCACGCCTCCAGCTTCAAAAGCCATCTGGATGTCTGAGGGTTTGTTCTTTGCACTTAAAAATATCACGGGAGTATGCATAGTATTTGGGTTTTTTTTGAGAGCTCTGCAGACCTCAAATCCGTCCATCTCGGGCATCATTATATCTAGGAGTATCAGGTCTATATTTTTCTCATTCGTTGCAATGTCGATAGCACTCTGCCCGTTTAGTGCGGGAATGAGGTCATAATCCCCAAGAAGTTCCATCAAAACGTCAATATTCTCTTTTACGTCGTCTACTATAAGTATGGTCTGTTTATTATGCATTTAACAACTCCTTTGCTTCGCTGAACTTATATTTTTGTATCAATCTTTTTACCTTTTCAAAGAGCTCTTTATCCTCTTCGTCCAGATCATACATCTCTATCTCTTGAACTATCGGTTCACACATTTTTGGGCGTCTTGATGCTACTGCACTACGCAGCTTTAAAAATAGAGCCTCTCTTTGTTCTTGGCTGATCTCAAGCGCACCTTTTACTTCATCTAAAGGGTTTTTGTCTTTAGTGCGCTCATCCGTTTTTAAAGTCGGTCTTAATTGCTCAAGTTCGATCTCAAAAATAAAGCTGCTCCCCTCGCCAAAGGTGCTCTCAACCCAGATCTTGCCTCCCATAAGCTCGACAAGCTCCCTGCATATAGCAAGTCCAAGACCCGTACCCCCGTATTTTCTTGTTGTGCTCTCATCTGCCTGCGTAAAAGAGTTAAACAGATTCTCTATCTGTTGTTGCGATAGACCTATTCCGGTGTCGCTTACCATAAATCTAAATCTACTGTTAGAGAGCCTGTTTACGAAAAGCTTTACATAGCCGCTGTGTGTGAACTTGACCGCATTGGAGGTTAGGTTTGAGAGCACCTGCATGATCCTCAGACTATCGCCGTAAACATACATTTCATCGGTTTTGTCATAGATTATCTCAAACGCAAGGCCTTTCTCTGCCGCTTTTATTTTTGTTATGTTGCTTATGCTGTCAAGTACTTCTATAAGATTAAAATCACTCTTGTTTATCCTCATCTTTTTAGCCTCTATCTTTGAGAGGTCTAAGATATCGTTTAGAAGTGAGAGCAGATCGTTTGATGCGTTTTCTATGATCTGCACGTACTGCAGAAGCGGTTGTGTAGTAATATTTTTCTTAATAAGGTATGCCATGCTGACGATGGAGTTCATCGGTGTTCTTATCTCATGCGACATATTTGCCAAAAAGTTTGATTTTGTTTTTGATGCCTCTTCTGCCTTTGCTCTGGCATTTTCGAGCTCTTTATTTAGTAAAGATAGCTTTCTTATCCAGTATGTCACGCCAAGAGCAATAACTCCGGCAACAGCCAATATTTTCCATATTAGTGAGTAGTTAACACCGTTCTCATAATTGATGGCAACCCATTTGTTTAGTATTTTCTGCTTCTCATCGTCACTTACGGAGTAAATCGCTTTTTCAAAAACAGCCAAAAGCGTAGGGTCATCGTTTCTAACTCCAATTCCTAGTTCCCACATATCTTCAAACTTACCTGCGATCTTAAGCTCTCCGGTGAACTCTTTTTGAAAGAAGTACCCGACACTTGCCAGTGTTCCAATGTAGCCGAAAAGTTCGCCGCTTCTAACCATCTCAAGCCCATCTTTTGCACTTTTTACATCGACTATATTTAGCGAAGGGTATCTTCTCTTTAATATTTCATTGTATGAGTACCCCTCTGGAATCCCTATCTTTTTATCTCCTACACTCTCAAAATCTGCAATAAATGCCACATTAGGTCTGGTGGCAAGTACAACGGGTATTCTAAGGTATGGAGATGTGAAGTCAAGATACTCCTTTCTCTCTTTAGTCTCCATCGCAAGTGGCAAAATATCGCATTTTCTAGCCCTTGCAAACTCCAGAGACTGCATCCAGTTATCTGTTTTTACAACCTCTATGGGAATGGAGAGATCTCTTTTAAACAACTCAAAGTAATCGGCACTAAGTCCTACGTGCTTGCCCTCTTGAATGCTCTCAAAAGGCATCCAATTCGGATCGACACATGCCTTGATGACTTTTTTACTCTCTAGGTAACTCTTCTCGTATTCGCTAAGGGTAGAGATCTGCTCATTTAAAATATTTTCGCTTTTATAAGTTATATATCCGCTCTCTTTAAGATTGTCAAAAGTATAGTTATTTAGAAGTTCAGAGAGTTCAAAGCCATCCTTTAAGAGACCAAGTTTTGCATACATCTGCGCATTTAATTTTATAAGCTCGGGAACTACAGCTCCTACTTTAAAAATATTTGTTTTAAAGAGTCTCTCCACAACAATAGCCTCATAAAGAAGAGACTCTTTGGATTTTGCTTGTGAGTATTTGTCATATATTAGGTCTATAATCTCTTTTTTGTGTTTAAAAGCATACTCCCATCCTCTGTTTGTTGCAACGGCAAACTTCTCTACCATATCTGGATTGTTGCGAGCTAACTCATCTGAGGTAAATAGCTCTACATCATATGAGTAGATCCCAAAATCAGCAGGATTTAAAATATTATATTTAATTCCCTCTTTATCAAAAAAATAGGGCTGGTTAGAGATAAAGATAGACATAGCGTCAACTTCACCGCTTCTAAACTTATCTATACTGAAATCGTGAGTTACAAGAGTGTAATCGCTGCTTTTAACTCCTCCCTCTTTTAAAAGCACACCTATGCTGGTGTGATCTATCTCATATGGCAGAGCCATTATCTTCTTGCCTCTAAGCTGCTCAACTGTCGTTATCTCAGGCTTTACCGCAAAACCAAGAGTATTTTGTTTAAAATATGAGGCGATAAGCACAACAGGCTTGTTTTGAAGTCTGTCTAAAATAAGTGAAGATGAGGAGACCCCAAACTCTGCTCTCTTCTCTATAACTTCATCGCTGATATCTATTCCGTTCGCATACTCTCTAAGCTCTACGTCAAGACCGATCTCTCTATAGTACCCTTTTTCAATTGCGGCATAAAATCCTGCAAATTCAAACTGGTGTTTCCACTCAAGCTGGACTGAGACCTTCTGAATTGAAGCCATAATAGTTGTTGAGAAGAGTAGTAAAGTCAGCAGTTTTAGCAATATAGATCCTTTAATGATAATATTCTATCCTATAAAAGTCTCAAAATAATCTCAAAATATAAATAAGACATCTTTATGACAAAATAGTGTTATAATTTTCCCATGGAAAAAACAAAAAAAACAATTTTAGTAGTAGACGATACAGAGACAAATATTGATATTATGCTTGAGTTACTTTCAGATAAGTATGATGTAGTTGTCGCACTTGACGGCAAAAGCGCTTTTGATGCGGTTGGGGATAATGAGGTAGATTTGATACTTCTTGATATTATGATGCCTGATATAGACGGTTACGATGTTTGCCGCGGATTAAAGGCTGATGAGAGGAGTATAAATATTCCTATAATATTTATAACGGCTTTGGATGATGAGAAGAGCATAGAGAAAGCTTATGCGGCAGGCGGAGACGACTATGTAGCTAAGCCTTTTAAGCCGCTTGAACTCTTGGCTAGAATTGATACTCAGCTAAAGTTAAAAGAGCTTATAAACCACCTTAACTATATATCCTCCTATGATGAGATGACGGGAATATATAACAGAAGAAAGTTTTTTGAGCTTGGAGAGAAGAGGTTTGCTCAGAGTACAAACGAGCTCTACGCCGTAATGATAGATATAGACAAGTTTAAAAACATAAACGACAGCTACGGACATCCGACGGGAGACAGAGTTATAAAAATAGTTGCCAAAACAGTATCGGAGTATCTCTCACATGATGCCATTTTTGGAAGACTAGGAGGCGAAGAGTTTGCGATCCTGTGCAACTGCCCCTCACCAAAAAGCGTCTCTGAGAATATTGAGAGCATAAGAGCGGCTGTAGAAGCATTAGAGCTGCTCTCGGATGCGGGAGAGAGTATAAAACTCACTATAAGTGAGGGCGTAGCTAAAAGAAATAGCGCTACAAAAAGTCTTGATGACCTACTTAGAGTTGCGGATGTCGCACTATATGAGGCAAAAGGGCTGGGTAGAAACAGGGTCATTTTTAGGTAATCTGATTTAGGTACTGTTTGTTTATCTTTAAAAAATGGTATCATCTTAGTTAATAATTGAAAAGGTTTACTGAAATGAGAAGAGACATCGATAGCAACAATCTTCAGGTCAGAGAAGCTCTTATGAAGATGGCTTCGTTTCATCTCTACTTTGCCTCAGCTGCTCTTTATATTTAGGGATCTTCAAGCCTATCTCTGATAAGAAAAGAGGATACCGTGGCAAGGTTGGGAGGCGACGAGTTTGTCGTTTTACTCTCTGATCTTAGCGATAATGAGTCAGAGGCTTTGGAGATGGCACGAAATGTATCGCAAAAGATACACAGCGTTATGGATAGAGGTATATTTGTAGGAGATGTAGTTCTAAACGTAACACTGAGTTTAGGAGTCGCACTTATCGGCAAAGATGGTGAAACAGTAGATGAGGCTCTAAAACATGCGGATATGGCAATGTATAACGCAAAAGATGCGGGAAGGAACTGCACCAAGTTTTATAGTAGGTTTAATGGCAGAGGTGCTAAAGAGGTTTGATAACGATCTCGCTTATCTCTGAACTTGCACCAAGTCTCATAGGCGGTCCCCAAAATCCAGTTCCTTTATTCACATAGATCTGAAGCTCCTCATTGTGTCGGTGCAGACCGCTAATATAGGGCTGCTGAAGCTGAACTAGAAATTTAAAAGGGTAGAGTTGTCCGCCGTGCGTATGTCCGCTTAACATCAGATCAACACCGCTGGTTACTTCATAAATAAATCTCGGCTGATGAGCCAAAAGAACCGTGGGGGACTCTTGGGTGTTTTCTAGAGCTTTTTGGAGGTTTGGCATATATTTTTCTGCTCTGTATCCAAAGATGTCATAAACACCCGCAAGATTAAAACCTCTGCCGTCTTCTCCAATATAAACATTTTCATTTTCCAAAACCCGTATGCCAAGAGATTTCATACTCTCTATAATGGTCTCTATGTCGTGAAAATACTCATGATTTCCGACTACGTAGTATGTCCCCAGTTTTGAATTTAACTTTTTGAGTACGTTTAGCGTCCCTTGTGCACCAAGAACATCTACGTCTATAAGGTCTCCGGTAATAACGACAATGTCAGGATCAAGTCTATTCGCCTTATCTACAATATCCTCTATAAAACCTTTGTCTATAAGCCCTCCGATATGAATGTCACTGAGCTGGACTATCTTGTATGACTCTTTTAAGCTCTTGATCTTAACTTCTACCTTTTGAATTTCTACAAATTTGGCATTATGAATAGACTTTAGAGTCAGCGTAGCTGCTGCAGCTATAGATGAGACGTCGAGGGATTTTTTAAAAAATGCTCTTCTTGAGTCGGAGATCGGTGCAAATGAGAGAAGCACTCTTGAGATATCATAAACGACCGCACTCCAAAAGAGTAAAAAAAGCACACCGATAGGAAGTGAGAAGAGAAAATAGAGCCAGCTTGGCGTATCTACATAGTATCTTGCCATCATGTAACACAAGATGCCCAGAAGGTTGATTATAAGAAATATACGAAAATAGTATTTTGTCTTTTGGTTTATATCAAGTTTGGCGATAAGCCTTCTGCTTATATACATATTGAGCAGGATAAAGACGCCGATAAAAGCGGTAAAAAAGAGTATGTAATTCATCTGGGAAGTATATCAAAATTGAAAAAATGTTATCATTCTTTTTATGAAAATATGTAAAATTTGCAGTAGTAATACAACATCTATAACAGATACAAAAACTCAAAAAATATATCATAAATGTCCTGAGTGTCGCTATATTTCTCTTGATGAGGCTTTTTACGTCGATGAGGAGAGAGAAAAAAAGCATTACGATAAGCACCACAACACTCTTGAATCTCTGGGCTATGTAAAGATGTTCGAGGATTTAGTGGAGGAGTTCGTCCTTCCTTACAAAGATGAGATAAGAAGCGCGCTTGATTTTGGGTGCGGGGAGGGTGAGGTACTGCCAATAGTTTTGCAGAGGAGTGGAGTAGCAAGCGACAGATATGACCTCTTTTACTTTCCTACAAAAGTTTATGAGGGAAAAAAGTATGACCTTATTGCCTCTACCGAGGTGTTTGAACATCTCTCATTCCCGATTGAAGTTTTTAAAAAACTGCTCTCTCATCTGGAAAAAAATGGCTATCTTCTGCTGATGAGCGCATTTCATCCAGATAATGACGAAGAGTTTTTAAAGTGGTGGTATATAAGAGACGTGACACATATTGGCTTTTTTAATATCAAAACGTTTGAGTACATGGCACAGAAGTTCGGTGTTACAATAATTAAACATAACTTTAAAAATATAATTCTTTTTCAAAATAGATAGCTATAAAAAGAAATAGAGGTTATACTCTGTCAAAATTATGTCAAGGATTAAGAATGAAAAATATAGTTATCTCTGCACTTATGGTGCTTTTTGCCGCTTCAGGTGCAATTGCAAGTCAAAAAAGCGGATGTGAACTGGCTCAAGTAGGAGCTGTTGAGGTTAGTTGGACAGGTTATAAAACTCCTAGTAAAGTAGGTGTAGGCGGAGTTTTTGATAGCGTAGCATATACACCTGTTGCAAAGAGCGGTGAGAACTTTCGCTCGATCTTGGTCGGTTCATCTGTTGTAATTGATACTTCAAGCGTAAACTCAAAGCATGAGGATCGTGACGGCAAGCTTGCTAAATTTTTCTTCGGTATGATGAGTGAGAAAAACATCAATGCAAAGATAGTAGATATCAAAGCTGATAAAAGAGTAAAAGATGCGCCAAGAACAGGCGTAGTAGATGTAGAGATAGAGATGAACGGTGTTAAAAAAACAGTTCCTATGACATACAGCTTTAGCGATGATATATTTGAAGCAAAAGGAACTATCGATATTTTAGACTTTAGCGCAGGCGATGCTCTATCATCAATAAATAAAGCGTGTTTTGACCTTCATGAAGGAAAAACATGGAGTGAAACAGGGATAGCGTTTAAAACTAAGATAGAAGCTATTCTTTGTAATGTTAAACCGTTAAAAGAATAACATAAAACCATACTCACTTATTTATAAAAAAACGTAAAGTGTCAGTTTTTCTCCCCTATCCGAAAGATAGGGGTAGCTTTAGGGGGTTGTAGGGACTTTAGTCCATGCCACCAAAAACGGACGAGTTCGTTTTTGTGCGTAACATCAGTATACCGCTCTTAATCGCATTTATGTAGCTAAGAGTGTTCGCATTGCCTTTGTAGGCGATGTCAAACGCAGTTCCATGATCTACCGAAGTTCTGATTATCGGTAGATTGAGCGAGACATTTATACTCTCATCAAAGTAGAGCGCTTTTAGAGGTGCGAGACCCTGGTCGTGATACATCGCCACGAAGTATCTATACTTCTCTCTGGCATGCGGCGTAAAAGCGGTATCTGGAACAAGCGGACCCACAAACTGCTCAAAACCTATCTTCTTGTTTGCACTCTTTATAGCTTTTGTAATTCTAAGCTCCTCATCTCCAAGAACTCCGTTATCACCCGCATGAGGATTAAGCCCGAGAACTGCCACGCTCTCTTTTGGTATTGAGTTATGAAGAGCCAAAAAGAACTCTTTTAGCTTTTTGTACTGCACTGCAGACGCTACATCTTTTAAGGGAATATGCTCGGTAAATAGAGCCACGAACATCTTCTCGCATCCAAGCATCATAATGGCATCTTTTTTAAAATAGTCACGAAGCATATCTGTATGTCCTTTGTAGCGCAGACCGGCTAACATCCACGCCTCTTTGTGGATAGGCATCGTCACGACCGCCTCAGTCTCTTTTGCTTCGCAAAGTTTTATGGCGCTTAAAAATGAGTCGTAGGAGTATCTTCCCGCATTTTTGTCAACGCAACCCTCTTTTATATTGAAGCTTCCCTCAACCTCATGCAGTACAAAATCGGAGGGAACAGAGACGTCTAAAAGCTCGCAGGCTTGATTTAACATATAGGAGTTTATGCAGTATATGGGCGCGCAGAGTGCAGAGACCTCTTTGTGGGCTTTGAGAGCTATCTCGATTCCCACACCGTTTAGATCGCCTACGCTGATGGCAATGCGCTTTTTGCTCATCTGGCAGTGAGTCGCTTCATCTCTTTTACAGCATCTGCCAAACCGCTAAAGACGCTTCTTGCAACAATGCTCTGACCGATGTTAAGCTCAGTGATCTCAGCTATCTTCATCATCTCATGGACATTATGATAGTTTAGCCCGTGCCCAGCGGCAACTTCCAAACCTATCTTTTTTGCATGTTTCGCGGCTGCAGTTATCTCTGCTAATGATTTTTCAACTCTTATAGAGAGTTCATTTCTAGGAAGTTCCAGCTCTTTTAGTGAGTGGTTTGAGGATGAAAGTGAAGAGTTGAGCATCGCGTAAATATTTGCAAATGCTCCGGTGTGAAGCTCAACCATCTCTGCACCAAGTTTTTTGGATTTCTCGACTGCTTCTATTGTCGGGTCGATAAAGAGCGAAACAGGGATGATGTAATCATGCAGAAGCTCTATAGCGTAGGCTATCTCATCTTCATGCCCTACTACGTCAAGTCCGCCCTCGGTCGTTACCTCTTCTCTCTTCTCAGGAACCAAAGTAGCGCGGTGGGGTTTTAGGTCGGCTACTATGTTTAGAATATCTCTGTTGATTGAGCACTCAAGGTTAACGGGAAGAGTAGAGTGCTTCATAATGTTGTAGGCATCGACGTCTTGAATATGACGTCTATCCTCTCTAAGGTGGATGGTTATCTGATCGGCTCCATTTGCACACGCAACGTAGAGGGCATTTAAGATGTCAGGGTCGTTGACACGTCTAGCTTCTCTTAAAACCGCCACATGGTCAATGTTTACGCCAAGTTTCATACTACTCAAATATTTTTCTACTTTCTGTGCATAGGATGTTGATAATCGTTTCTCTCACAAGCAGTAAAAACAGAGATCGTACCAAGCGCTAAAACAGCTATTAAAACAAATTTTTTCATCTTCATTCCTTTAAAAACTTTTTTGGATTATATCATTGATTTTGTTAATACTATCTGTGCTTGCAAAACAGCTTTTATCGCCGCAGATCATAAAATTTTCATCTTCAGTTGCTTTTTTCTGGATGAACGGATACTTCAAAGAGGAGAGCTCAAGCGCATTGGATTCCAAGTTTGTTTGCGTTGATTTTATGACTCTCTCACCCTTTAAATATCTAAGGGTCTGGCGCAGCATATATGGGTAGATAACAGGACGTCTGCCAAGCTCGTAAGAGTTGTATTCCATCGTCTTAAATGCAAAGTGGCTGTATTTATCATCTTCTAAAAGTGTGCTAAGAGAGAGCAGGACATCCACGATAATAGAGACAGGACTTGTGTATGTGTTATCTGAGATCTCGGCTTTTGTCTCAAACTCTCCTACGCTGAACTTCCACACTCCTTTGTCATAAAACTTCTCCAGTGCTAAGTTTGCAAAGTGCTGTGCGCGGATAAGGTAGAGTTCCTCTTGTGTAGAGTTAAATGCCTCTATTAGAGCTTGGGATAAAAATGCGTAATCCTCTAGGAACGCTTCTACTTTTGGAGTTTTATGAATTAGCGTGGTGTGGTAAAGCCTGCCCTCAATAAACATAGTCCCAAGAAGCGCATCAAGACTTTTTTTCGCACTTTGTGCGTAGTTTTTATCAATCTTGCCTAGGTTAAATAGAGACTTTATCATCATGGCAGACCACGATGTCTGTATCTTTTTGTCAATAAACGGATACTCTCTTGAGGCTCTTAATCCACGCAGGAGGAACTTTATGTTTTCAAAATCTTTTGGCGCATTTTCGCCCTTTAATCTAACGATATTTTTGCCCTCAAAGTTGCCATCTTCGGTGATGCTTAACATCTCTAAAATCTCATCTATATTTGTGTATCCGTTATCTGATAATAGTTTATAAACTTCATCGTAGCTATAGATGAAGTAAGTTCCCTCTTCGCCCTCGCTGTCGGCATCGCTGGCACTGTAGAAGAGAGAATCTTCGCTCATGTGGTTGTACCAAAAATCTGCAATCTCTTTCGCAATATCTAAAAAGCTCTCATCTTTGTATGTCAGGTAGGCATTTGTATATATTTCGCAGAGCAGGGCGTTGTCGTAGAGCATCTTCTCAAAGTGCGGAACAAGCCACTTGTCATCAACGCTGTAGCGGCAAAATCCGCCGTCAACCAGATCATACATACCCCCTTTTTTCATATTTTGAAGCGTATTTAAGATCATCGCTTTTGCCGCTTTATCGTCGTAGAGTCTGTCAAGTACCAGAAGTGTTCCAAGCGTGCTTGCATGCGGAAATTTCGGAGATACAGAGAAGCCGCCGTAGATTGTGTCGTAGTTGTTTTTTACCTGCAGCATAAAGTTTTTGACAAAATCCTCTTTTAAAACCGTTGCCTCTTTTGGATGCTCTTTATGGTTTAAAAAGCTCTCTATCTCGTCAGCATTTTTAAGAAGCTGCTCATCTCTTGAAGAGACCTTTTGGGCTATAAGCTTACTCAGCTCTATAAAACCCATTCCCTCAATGCTTCCTTCACGAGACTGAGGCGGAATATAAGTTCCGGCAAAAAATGGTTTGTTCTCCGGCGTGCAAAATATAGAGGTAGGCCAGCCGCCGGCTCTGCGGTTTAGCATCATATAGACCTCTTGATAGTGTTTGTCTATGTCAGGACGCTCTTCACGGTCTACTTTTATGCAGATAAAGCTCTCATTCAGTATATCCGCGCACTCTTTGTTTTCAAATACCTTCTCCTCCATAACATGGCACCAGTGGCATGAGCTGTAGCCTATGGAGATAAAGATTGCCTTGTTCTCTTTTTTTGCCCTCTCAAACGCTTCATCGCACCACGGGTACCAATCTACGGGATTGTCTTTGTGCTGCTGAAGGTATGGAGAGTCTTCTGATTTTAATCTGTTTGACATTTTTATTTCTTTAATATAAATTTTTGTTAGAGTAGAGAAATGTTGCTAATTTTGCGCTTAAAAAAATTGCCCTAAAGTCCTAAACGCACTCGCCTTTAAAATATCTTTTTAGTAAAAACGGGGGCAGAACCGTCGTGACTACTATTACAAATATCAGCATAGCATATATATCGTTTGGCAAGATATTGTTGACTCTTCCCATCTCTGCAAATATAAGCCCAACTTCTCCGCGTGGAACCATCGAGATACCGATGAGCGCGTTGTTTTTGACACACTTTTGTATAATGAAAAAAGCGCCGATAAATTTGCTAAAGAAGGCTATAAAGATAAATGAGAGCCCCATAATCCAAAAAATGGATGATGAAAAATCTATGATGCTAAGGTCAACAGAGAGTCCGACCATAACAAAAAATATGGGAGTAAATATTTGAATGATAGGCGTCATATTTGATTTAACATCTTTAAGTAGCGGCTCGTTCGCGCTTAGAAGTGTTCCAAAAGGGAGAAAAAATCTTCTAGAGAGCGCAAGTCCGGCTGCAAAAGAGCCCAAGATCGCAGGTGCGCCGAATAGATGTGAAAGGTATGAGAAGAGAAGAATAAGCGAGATGATGATTGTCGGTATATACCCCGGAACCAGATCGTTGCCGTGAAACTTATGGATAGCATATGATATTATCTTTGCAAAAGCGGGTGCAAGGAGTAAAAATGTGACGACCATTCCCGCAACCGAGAGCGTATGCTCAAAGTTTGTTTCATGGGAGATAGAGAAATCGTATATAAAGACAAGAAGAATAATCCCTATGATGTCATCAATAACAGCCGCACCGATCACGATTTGAGCAATATTTGTATCTTCCATATGGATATCTTTAAGAACTCTAAGCGTGATGCCTATGCTTGTGGCGGTAAGCGTTCCGCCTATAAAAAGAGATATGTCTGAAGATAGCCCAAACAGATAGTGCGCTGTGAAAAAACTAAAGCTAAAAGGCAAGATTACACCCAGTAGAGCGACTATGAGGGATTTCGTTCCCGCATTTTTGAGGCGCGTAAAATCGGTCTCTAAACCTACTTCAAAGAGAAGCAGGATTATGCCGATCTCCGCCAATATTTTTAGAACCTGATTTGGCTCTACAATGCCAAAAACAGAGGAACCAAGAAGGATTCCTGCTAAAAGTTCGCCAAGAACCGATGGGATGCCCGCCCTTGCAAAAAGTTCGCCCAATATCCTCGCCGATATCAATATTAAAAAAAGTGTTAAAAAAAAGTTATGTATCTCCATGCAAAATTGTACTATTTTTTGATTAAATTGTTAAAAGAAGCGCTAATGTGTGTCATTGGTATTAATTTGTTATAATTTCTCGACATTACATAAATCGGAAAATACAGTATGAAAAAACTTCTTTTGCTTCTTGTCTCATCAGTTCTGCTTTTTGGCGCACAGCCTAAATTTCTAATGCCCGAAGAGGCCTTTAAACCTACCGCAAAACTAAATGATAAGATGCAGATAGAAGCAACTATAGAGTTAGGCAAGGATATATATGTCTATGAGGACTCTATTAAGTTAAATATTAAAGATGGAAGCGGCATAGGCATCAAGGATGTGCTCTATCCAAAAAGCGTGGATCATCATGGGGATATGTCATATATTACTTCTCCGACATTTATTATAGATTTAAGCAAAGAGAGCGGTGTAGACGGTGTAAAAACTGTAGAGTTTGAGCTCTCTTATCAGGGGTGCTCAGAACAGGGGCTCTGTTATGAGCCCTATACAGAAGCTTTTACTTTTGAGGTAGACAGCTCAAAACTTAGCGATGCCACAGTTAAAGAGAATAGCGCAGCGGATAAAAAAGCCCAAGAGAAGATAGAAGTAAATATCGAAGTTAAAAAAGAGCTCTCGGAGAGTGACTCTATCGCCGACACTATCAAAGAGGGAAGCGTTGCTCTTGTACTTCTCACTTTTTTGGGCTTTGGGCTTCTGCTAGCACTCACTCCATGTACGTTTCCTATGATCCCTATTATTTCAGGGATCATTATCTCTCAAGGTGAGGGGATAACGACTAAAAAAGCATTTATGCTCTCTCTTGTATATGTCTTGGCCATGGCTGTAGCTTATACAATAGCGGGAGTTTTAGCGGGTCTATTTGGTTCAAATCTTCAAGCCGCTCTTCAAGCTCCATGGGCGATATATACCTTCTCAGCAATCTTTGTTGCGCTTGCGCTTAGCATGTTTGGATTTTATGAGCTAAAACTTCCAGACTCTTTTGTTGCAAAAATAAGCTCAAATCACCATACGAACCGCAGCGGTTATGTCGGAGTTGCGGTTATGGGCTTTCTATCAGCTCTTATTGTAGGACCATGTGTTGCGGCTCCTCTTGCAGGTGCTTTGGTCTATATAGGTCAGACGGGAGATGCCATCCTCGGTGGAGCGGCTCTTTTTGCCATGAGCATAGGGATGGGAGTTCCTCTTATACTCGTAGGTGTGAGTGCAGGTAAGTTTATGCCTAAACCTGGCGCATGGATGACCATGATCAGCGCAATATTCGGTGTGATGATGCTCGGTGTTGCTATTTGGATGCTTGAGAGAGTACTTGACAGTTACATTATTATGCTTCTGTACTCTATTTTGGGGATAGGTTTTGCAGTCTATTTCGGCGCGTTTGAGAAGGATGCGCATACATTTAGAAAAAGTACCGCAATCATAGTCTTTATCTACTCAGTAGCTCTTTTTATAGGAGTTCTTGGCGGTTCAAACAGTATGACAAAACCGCTGGAGTTCTTAAAGCCATCTATCTCAGTATCCTCTGATGCCGTAATCTCTTCGCATCTAAAGTTTAAAAAAGTAAAATCCATCAAGGAGCTTGACACTGTTTTAGAAGCCAACAGAGGCAAAAAGATAATGCTTGATTTTAGTGCAGAGTGGTGTGCGGTTTGTAAAGAGTTAGATAAAAAAACATTTTCAAATGAAGCAGTAAAAGCAAAGCTCTCAGAGTATGTGCTGATCCAAGCAGATGTCACAGAGAATAACCAAGAGCAAAAAGAGCTTAGCAAAAAGTATGGAGTGTTCGGTCCGCCTGTGCTTCTGTTTTTTGACAAAGAGCTGAATGTTCTAGAGTCAAAAACTATTGTAGGATTTATAGGGCCAGAGGAGCTTTTAGAACATCTTGCAAAGATGTAGTTTTAAACCACCCTCTGCTTTATATTACTAGAAGCCACAAAAGATGCCAATTTTTGTATAAACTCATTTGGATTGGTATCTGCTATCTCTTGAGCCAGTATCTTGTCTGCTCCGTCGCCTAGAATCTTCTTAAAGACCGTTTTTATCTCTTCGATATCGCCTTTGTTCTCTAACCTTCTTCTAAGACCGATAACGTTTAGTCCTTTTATTGTGGCTTTGTTTCCCTCGACCAGCATAAAAGGAGGAATGTCCGAAGCTACCACAGATGCTCCGCCTATCATAACACCCGTTCCTATCTTGTTGTTAGCCTCTACTGTGCTAAGTCCGCCGATAATAACGCGCTCGTCGCATTTTACATTCTCATAAAGTCTTACGGCATTTGTAACGATACAAAAATCACCAAGTTCAACCCCGCTTAGGATCTGTACATAACCCATAATGAAACTGTTGGCACCAATGGTTACTTTTCTGTTTTCTTCATCTACGCTCTCTTGAGCGCCTATTTGAGCAAACTCTCTCACATGAGTTTTCTCGCCTATAGTTATCTCTGAATCTTCACATCCGATAACCGCAAAGCTGAAGATCTTTACATTTTCATCTACTTGAAGCTTCCCTTTTAAAATGACATTTGACTCTAACGTGCATCCTGCTTTTAGTTCAACATCTCTGCCAATGAAGGAAAATGGACCTATCTTGACATCAGGGGCTATTTTCGCACCTTCTTCTATAACTACCGTTGGGTGAATATTTGCTTTTGTCTCTGCCATTATTTGCTCGCGATCTCTAGAGTGATTATGCTGTCGTGTACGGTTGCCAGTGAGCCGCTATTGCCTGTGTGCAGGTAGTTTATAAACGCTTCAAGCTCATCTTGGAGAGCATTGCTTCTGTTTACAAAGCAGCTCTTTGTTATAAAGGAGTTTGGATTTATATTTATGCGCTCTGTAAGGGTTTGAGAGATAAGGTCCGCTTCAAAATATTTTATCTTGCTATCCTCATCCACTCTGCACGCCAGAGAGATAGTTCTTTTTCTGTATGGAGTGAGCCAATTCGTAGATATGTCACCGATAACCTGACCCTCCAGCTCAAAGGCGAGAATGGCGTTATCTTCATGCGTCTTGTGGATCTTTTGAGATTTAAATACCGCGCTGTGGATAATGTCTCTTTTTGTTATAAACCTTATCAGGTCGCTGTCGTGGACTGAGAGGTCGGTGAGAATTCCAACATCCGCTATACGCTCTGGAAAAGAGCCGCTGCGAGTAATTGAGATGGATAGTATCTCATGGTCCGCAATTTCGTTTATAAGAGATTTTACAACGGGGTTGTATCTCTCAATATGTCCGACACAGCTTTTTATGCCGTTTTCTTCTACTGCTTTAAGTATCTCTTTGGCATCTTCTACACTTGAAGCTGCAGGCTTCTCTATAAAGATGTCCACTTTGCGCGCGGCACATTTTAGAGCAGCATCTTTATGTAAAAAAGTAGGAGTTACGATAATGACGGCATCAGGTTTGGCATTATCAAGCATCGTCTCTAGATCATAGTAAAAAGGCTCCTCGAAATCGCCGTTTTTTACTACGTCGCATAGTCCGACGATCTCTGCACCCTCTATCTTTTTAAGGGTGTTGTAGTGGTTTCTGCCCATTGCTCCAAGCCCTAGAATTGCAACTCTTTTCAATCTTTAACCTTTAATAGCGCGGACTACAAAGTCCTGCTCCGCTTCACTGAGATATGCGCTCATAGGAAGCGACATTATCTGTTTTGAGACAAGCTCGCTGATCGGAAAATCTCCCTCAGAGTACCCAAGATGCTCAAATGCCTCTTGAAGATGAAGAGGAACAGGATAGTGAACTGCGGTAGGTATGCCTTGTTCACCAAGTTTAGCGATCATCTCTTCTCTCTCTTGAACTCTAATTGAGTACTGTGCATAAACACTTCTGTTTCCCTCAGCGATCTTTGGCGTAATGACATCGGCATCTTCAAGCAGGTCGCTGTATCTTGTGCCTATGTGATCACGAAGCTCTACCTCTTTGTCAAAATGCTTCAGTTTTACATCTAAAATAGCCGCCTGAACCGCATCAAGACGACCGTTAATACCTATATACTTATGCTTATATCTCTCATTTTGACCATGGTTTAGAAGCATTCTCATCTTCTCTGCCAGTTCATCGTCATTTGTGAAGATCGCTCCGCCGTCGCCGTAAGCGCCAAGCGGTTTAGATGGAAAGAAGCTTGTGCATCCTATAGTTGAGAGGTTGCACGATCTTTTGCCTCTGTATGTTGCGCCAAAACTCTGGCATGCGTCCTCTATGACAGGAAGCTCATACTTCGCGGCTATCTCGTTGATAGCATCCATATCTGCACACTGTCCGTAAAGTGAGACCGGCATGATAGCTCTTGTTCTATCGGTTATGTATGACTCTATTTTTGTCGCATCAATATTGTAGCTCTGCTCATCAATATCAACAAAAACGCTCTTTGCGCCAAGTAGTGCAATGACCTCAGCCGTAGAGATAAAGGTAAAAGGAGTAGTGATAACTTCATCGCCCGCTCCAACGCCAAGCGCCATAAGTGCCAATAATAGAGCATCCGTTCCGCTGCTGCACCCTATAGCATGCTTAGAGCCCGTATATGCCGCAAGATTTCTCTCTAGAGAGTTTAGCTTCTCTCCGCCTATAAATTGCGCTGAAGCGAAAACCTCTAAGACCTCTTTGTCTATCTCATCTTTATATGCTTGATACTGCGCTTGTAAATCTATAAAATTAATCTTCATCTCTGTCCTCTATAATTTCTGCTACTCGCTTTGAGCTGCCGTGCACAAGGTACTCTCTTAGTGCTTTTGAGTCACTTAAAAACCTACTTCTGTCATACTCTTTGTATGCTTGAAGCAGGTTTTTGGCGGTTACATCTTTTTGTATAAACTCCGGATGCAGTGCCCTGTTCTTAAACTTAGAAAACATTATATTTGCCAGCCCGATATACTCCAGTTTTACAAGAGAGCTTGCAATAAAATAATCAACCGGTTTGGCAATGTATGTCAACACGAAAGGTATCCCGATAAGTGATGCCTCCAAGGTTGCCGTTCCGCTGCATATAAATGCAAAGTCGGCATCTCTAAGTGCAGTATGCGCGTCATTAGCCGTTTTAAAACCCAAAAGGCTACCATAAACTTCTTTTATATCTTCTTTAGAGAAGTGTTTTGGAACTATAACCGTCGCTTCTACATCAAGCTCTTTTTGAACCTCTCTAAAGATTGGCATAAGTTTGCTAATCTCGCCCCTTCTGCTTCCGGGCATAAAGACAACCTTTTTTACTTCACTCTCTAGAGACTCTTTAAATTCGGTTATCTGGTCTAAAAGAGGGTGTCCGACATACTCTATGGGGGCATCTTTGGAGTAGTACTCTCTCTCAAAAGGGAGGATGGAAGCCAGACGGTCTATCGTCTTCTCTAAAACTGGAATTCTTTTTGGCTTCCATGCCCAAGCCTGTGGGAGGATGTAGTAGATTATCTCTTTGTTGGGGTACTTTTTTTTGATCTTTTTTGCAAGCGGGAGGTTAAATCCGGAGGAGTCGATAAGAAGCACCTTGTCAGCCTCACTTGCGAGCTTTAGCATATCGTTGTTAAGTTTTAAAAAGAACCTCAGTTTTTTGATCGCATCTACAAAGCCCATTATCGCCAAGCTTCTGAGGTCAATTATGCTCTCTCCAAGCTCTTTGTCAAATATGCCGATAAATTCTGTCGTCTGGCTCAACTCTTTTTTAAGAGACTTAAGATGAACGTTTGCCGAGTGCTCTAGCGCGCTAACTAATATTTTCATGATCCTCCATCTCCGTGTACTTGATAACTGTCATCATACCTCTCTTTGTTTGTATCTTCCACATATTCATTCATATAGACCGCTAGATTTTCAATATCTTCATCGCTTAGTCCTACGGCAAAAGGTATCATCATCTCTTGCTGTTGGTTGTCGGAGAGACGCGAGCGAAAACGCTCAAGTTTATACTTCATATACCCTTTTGCACGGTTTGCCAAGTAGGGATAGCGGTGAAGACCTTCGAGTTTTGTTCCGTGACAGCCGTAACAGCCGTTTTTGATATATAGCTCTTTTCCCTTCTCATAGGCACTATCTGCATTTAAAAGAAGTGCGATCAGAGATAAAAAAAGTGTTTTCAATGCTCTCTCCCTCTGCTTTATAGATGCAATTATTTCGTATTTGAGTTAACATACTTGCGCAGAGTGTCAAAAAGTTTTTCAAGATCTATCGGTTTTATAAGGTGTCCATTCATTCCTACGGCTTTTGTCTTCTCTATCTCTTCGCTCATAGCATTCGCGGTAAGGGCAATAATAGGAGTATCGCTATCCATGCTTCTGATGATTCTGGTTGCTTCATATCCGTCCATAACAGGCATCTGCAGATCCATAAAGATAAGCTCGTATTTATCTTTTTCAAACATCTCAACAGCCTCTTTGCCGTTTTTTGCAATATCTATCTTTTCTACACACTCTTCAAGCAGTCCAAGAAGCACAAGCTGGTTCGTCTCATTGTCCTCAACTATAAGAACTCTTTTTGCATCTATGAACTCTTTGCTGAATTCTATTTTTTTCTTCTCTTTTGCTTTTCTTATAAACTCCGTCTCTTTTAGTTTTATCTCAAAGATAAAAGAGCTCCCTATGTTCTCTCTGCTCTCAACCCATATCTTTCCGCCCATAAGCTCAACAAGCTGTTTTGAGATCGCCAGGCCAAGTCCTGTCCCTCCGTACTTTCTTGTGGTGCTGCTGTCAGCCTGAGAGAAGAGTTTAAATAGTTTTGTCTGCTCCCTCTGGCTAAGGCCTATTCCTGAATCATGGACTTTAAATCTGTATTTTGACTCTTGCACTTTAGCAACATAGATGTTTATCTTTCCATTTTTTGGAGTAAACTTAATGGCATTTCCGATCAGATTGGTCAGTATTTGCGAGATCCTAAGAGCATCGCCGATAAAGTAACTTCCGACATTGTTTGCATAATCCACTGAGATAGTTATATTTTTTTGGTTTGCTATCACTTCAAGTGGGGATATGACCTTATCTATGGTATCTTTTAAGTTGAATTCAATCTTCTCTATCTTCATCTTTCCAGCTTCTATCTTTGAGAAATCCAAAATATCGTTTATTATGTTAAGAAGCGATTTTGCCGAGTCATCTATCTTGTCGAGGTAGTTTTTCTGTTTCTCGTTTAGGTCTGTTTTGAGAAGCAGACGGCTTATGCCTATCAGACCGTTCATAGGAGTTCTTATCTCATGCGACATATTTGCCAAAAACTGTGACTTTGCTTTTGTTGCATTTTGGGCAATGGTCTTCTCTTTCTCAAGCTCTTTTGTACGCTCTTTTACTATTGTCTCAAGATTCATACGCTGTTTTATATTGAAGTAGATGACCGTCAGCAGAATCATAAGCCCAAAAAATGCAGCGGCGTTTATCATAAAGTACTCATATATCATATTGTGAAGATATTTACTTTTTGTGTATGAGACAAGGTATGCCATCGTAACTTGGTTTTGAATATTTTTAATAGGTAAAAAAGAGATTATATATGAGTCATCCAAGTGATGCGTATAGAGCGAAAAGGAGTTGTTGTGGGTTATGTTTTTTGTTATCTCATCTTTTAGCTCTTTGTTCGAGAGAAGAGTTTGCGGAAAGATCTTTCTCTTTTTTGTCTTTGTGTTTAGAAACAAAAAGTCTTCATGCTCCAAGCTCTGTGTATAGTTTGAGTTAAAGTCATTGCTATACTCAACAACATCAAAGATACTCTTTCTGACTATAAAGTTTGTGTATGTGTCGTGAAGTTCAAGCATAGCGTCTTGCATACTTTGAGACGAGAAAGATATTTCGGCAGCTCCCAAATACTCTTCATTATAAAAGAGAGGAAAAACGTTTCTAAAAGCGTGTGTTCCTTTCCCCTCTTCAAAGCCGCTTATAGGCTCTTTTGTTCTGTTGGTATAAGCAAAGGAATAGCGCACCAAGGAGAGATCGTCACCGTATACATCTCTTTTGTGGACCCTTAGAAATGATCTGTTGTCTTCAAAGACGAAGTGAATAATATTTACGCCTATCTCTCTTAGATTGTAAAAATGCGGAAGAAGTTCAAAGTAGAGCATAGTGCGAAGCATATCTCGCTCATCTTTATCTTTCGTATTTTTGGCATTGTTGAAAAGCTTTAAAACTCTATTGCTGTTAAAGACCTCTTGATTTATGATCTGTGATACAACACTGTATCTATCAGTTGTGACTTTATAGCTGTGGGTAAGATTGCTTACTTCTTGATTAAGTAGGAGTTCAAGGCGTGAATTTCTATCGTTAGTAGTAATCGTATAGACAGATGAGTAGAGGAGTATAAACAGGAGGATGATGAAAATTTTGATTGTACCTAAAGAGAATCTCAACCGGCCCGCCTTCTTTTATCTCTGGATTAGTATAGCCTAAATATATTAAAAAGTTATTAGATTAATCTTATTTATAAGTCATAATCCACTACAATTTCGTTAACAGATTAAAGGTTGGGTAGATGGTAATAAAAAATGCGACGGTTTGCGATATACACGGCGAGAGAGTAACAGATGTACGCATAGAAGATGGCATAGTAACAGAGATGGCAGATGGGCTCTCATGCAGCGAGATGCTAGATGCAAGCTCTCTTTACTTTATGCCTCTTTTGGTGGAGACGAACGCAAGGGTTCAAGACTCCTCTTTAAATGCAAAGAACATAAAAGCGCTCTCAGAAGAAGCTCTAAGTGCAGGGATTGGACACGTTGTGTTAAATCCAGACACAGCTCCCGCAATAGATAATGAGATAGTTTTAGAGTTTGCCCAAAACGGTTTGCATGAGTTAAAGGGTGCAAAAGTAAATCTTATGTTAAATTCTCTTAAAGAGGATAACACCCTTAGCAATATCGCCATCTTACTAAAGAGAGGCTCAGTCGCACCATATATGAGCACGATCGCTAAAAATGACGTTGCCATCAAGATAGCAGAGTATTGCCAGATGTATGGAGTAACACTCTTTTGCAAGGCGGAAGACAACTCTCTGATATCCAGCGGCGTTATGCTAGAGGGCGATATCAGCTCAAAACTTGGACTTGCAGGCATACCTGATCTGAGCGAAGTGCTGCATGTATCTCGTATGATAGAGATAGCAAGACATTTTAAGATAAAGATACTTTTTAAGTCGATCGCATCTCCGCGTTCTATCTACCTTATAGACAAAGCAAAACAAGACGGAGTAGATGTCACGTGCGAGGTATCCATCCACCATCTAAGCAACTCGGATGAGGCTTGTCAAAACTTCAACACCACAGCAAAGTTAAATCCTCCTCTCTCTTCAAAAGAGGATCTCAAACTTTTGCAGGAGGCTCTTAAAGAGGGTAAGATAGACATACTCACAACTCTTCATCAGCCAAGCTCTCCTCTAAACAAAGAGGTTGCTTTTTATGATGCGGCTTACGGCTGTGAGGGTCTAAAAAATGCAATGAGCGTCTACTATACAAAACTTGTAAAGAGCGGCATTATATCTATGCAAGAGCTTGTAAAACTCTGCGTGCAAAATCCATCTCGCTCAATCGGAGAGAGCGCAGGGGAGATAAAGGTCGGAAGCAGAGCAAATGCGATGCTGTTCAATCCTGATGAGAAAGTTATGATGGATGAGAAACTATCTTTGTACTGCGGTGAAGAACTTTACGGCAGGGTTGAGAAGATTTTTAATTGATAATGTGATAAGATTCCAAAAAAAAATCAAGGATAAAAAATGTTACACGAATACAGAGACATTATTACACATATGAAAGAGAACAGCGCAGCAAATGCCCACTTTTTAAGAATTTTTGACAAGCATAACGAGCTTGACGATAAAATAACAAAAGCTGAGAACGGCGAGTTGGTATTGACTGACAAAGAGGTAGAGACTCTTAAAAAAGAGAAGCTGTTGTTAAAAGATGAGGCTTATGCGATTCTAATCCAGTATAAAAAAGAGCACAGCCTGTAATATAATCCATCATTTTTGATGGATTAACCCCTCTTACTATAAAACTCCGCTTTAAATTCGGCAAATCTATCCGCTAAGATCGCTTCTCTGGCTTCTCTCATAAGATTCAGGTAATAATGCAGGTTATGAATAGTTGCAAGTCTGAAGTATGTTATCTCACGGGCACGGAATAGATGGTTGAGGTAGGCTCTTGAGTATCTCTTACAAGTTAGACACTCGCACTCGCTATCTACCGGAGTATTATCCTCTTTGTACGTTGCACCTTTGATGTTGAGTCTTCCAAAAGGGGTAAAGAGCGTTCCGTTTCTTGCGTTTCTAGTAGGCATAACGCAGTCAAACATATCTATACCGCGCTCAATATTCTCTATAAGATCTTCGGGGGTTCCCACGCCCATAAGGTAGCGCGGTTTATCTTTGGGCATATATTGCACGGTATGTTCAACCGTATCGTACATATCCTGATTTGCTTCTCCAACAGATAGTCCTCCTATCGCAAAACCGTCAAAGTCAAGGTCGCAAAGCTCAGTCGCACTCTTTGTTCTAAAAGCTCTGTCCGTTCCGCCTTGGATGATCGCAAAGATGTTTTGCTCTACACCGACACCCTCTTTTTGCTTTGCTCTAAAGTACTCAATGGACTCTTTCGCCCATGCTGTCGTTCTCTCGATGCTAAGAGCGATGCGCTCCTGAGTTGCGGGAAGAGCTACGAGGTCATCTAAGATCATCATAATATCCGAGCCTAGATTGTGCTGAATGTCTATAACTTTTTTTGGCGTGAAAAAGTGCTTGCTTCCGTCAATATGGCTTCTAAACTCTATGCCGTTTTGTGAAGCTTTGGATATGTCGCTGAGACTAAAAGCCTGAAAACCTCCGCTGTCTGTCAAGAAGCTTTTTGGAAATGTAGTAAAGCCGTGAAGCTTCCCCATCTTTGCAACAGTCTCATCTCCGGGGCGCAGATACATATGGTAAGTGTTTGCCAAAATTATCTCGGCACCAAGCAGTTCTAGTACATCTTCCATATCCAGAGCTTTAACGCTCCCCACGGTTCCAACAGGCATAAAAACAGGTGTCTTTATGGTCGAGTGGGCAGTCTTGATCGTGCAGGCACGTGCATTTTTTGAGGTTGCTTCTAAAGTAAATTCCATAGATAGTAGGTTCCTAAAGCGTATTAATTTTTGAAATTATAACAAAAGAAATTAAGTCCAGTTAGTGTAAAATTTTAAAAAATATTTTATCAAGGTGTTTTAATGGCAACTGTAGGTATGAGTGATATCAAAAAAGGCGTTCGCTTAATTATTGGCGAAGTCCCATATAGAGTAGTAGAGTTTCAACATGTTAAACCGGGTAAGGGTGCAGCGTTTGTTCGTATGAAAGTTAAGAGTTTTTTAAACGGCAAAGTTGTTGATAAAACTGTTCACGCCGGAGATAAGTTTGAAGTTCCTGAGATAACTTACAAAACTATGCAGTATCTTTACGATGACGGTGAGCAGTACCAGTTTATGGACAATGAGAGCTATGAGCAGCTTGGACTTAGCTATGAGCAGTGTGATGATGCGTCAAAGTGGTTTAAAGACGGGATCAACGTTGATATAGTATTCTACAAAGGAAAGGCTATCACCGTAACTGCTCCTGAAGTTATGGAGCTTGTAATTACGGATACTCCTCCAAACTTTAAAGGTGACACTTCAAGCGGAAGCAAAAAACCTGCTACTCTTGAGACAGGTGCCGTTGTGCAGGTTCCTTACCACGTTTTAGAGGGTGATACTATTAAAGTAAATACTGTAGAGGGTGAATACTTAGAAAAAGTAAAATAGTCTCTGCGTTTAACTATTGCCTGCATCTAAAACGATATGCAGGCAATTGAAAGGCTGAACAATGAAAGATTTTTCACTTTTTAATATCTTGCCGACATGTGTAATCAGATTTTAAGGGAGATTCATGAGTACGATGGGTAATAGTGTTTTTTGTCAGAGGTTGTTTTGTTTGTTTTGTTGCTGCGCTTTTTTATTTCCATTTTCTTTGGGTGCGGTATCAACATTTAAGGGGCAGTTAGTCTACTTAAAAGAGTGCAGAGTATGCCATTTAAGCAGCAAGATATTTGTAGGTACGCACAGCTCTAGTGAGTGGGAAAAAATGCTTGATGCAAAGGGGAAAAGGCTCTCGGATATTCATCTAAATGCGGAAGAAAAATATGTGAACTCCAAAGATAGGATCCGCAAAAGTTCTCATAAATATTTTAAGAGTGAATATTACAGTAAAAAATATCATGAGCTGAGAGATTTTATAGTGGAGAGTGCGAAAAAAAATGAAGCCAGAGATGCGATCTACAGAGAGTAAAAAAGTATTATTACTCAATATTAAGTCAAATTTACTATAATAAATTTAAAAAAATATAGGCAAATTTATTATGAGCGCTCAACCATTTACCCACTTACATCTTCACACCGAATACTCACTTCTTGACGGTGCAAATAAACTTACAAATTTGGTATCGCAGGTTAAAAAGCTCGGCATGACAAGCGTCGCTATGACCGACCACGGAAATATGTTCGGCGCAATCGATTTTTACAAACAGATGAAAGATGCCGACATAAAGCCGATAATAGGGATGGAGGGCTACATCCATAACGGCGAAACGCTTGATGACAAAAGCACGAAGCAGAGATTTCATATCTGTCTTTTTGCAAAGAATCAAAAGGGGTACGAAAATCTTATGTACCTCTCTTCAAAAGCTTTTATAGACGGCTTTTACTACTTTCCTCGTATCAACAAACAAGAGCTGCGCGAACACTCAGAGGGGCTGATCTGCACAAGCGCGTGTCTGCAGGGCGAGGTGAACTGGCACTTAAATACGGCAAACGAGAGAAATGTAAAGAATGGAGCACTCGGATATGAGGGTGCAAAAGCGGTCGCGCAGGAGTACAAAGATATTTTCGGCGATGACTTCTACCTAGAACTAATGCGCCACGGCATAGGCGATCAGCTCCATATTGACGAGCAGGTGCTTCGTCTGGGAAAAGAGCTTGACATCAAGGTCGTTGCCACAAACGACACCCACTACACCTTTCCTGGTGATGCACAGTATCACGAGGCGTTTATGTGTATCGGGATGAATAAACTCTACGACGACCCAAATCGTATGCGCCACTCCGTGCATGAGTTTTACCTAAAATCCCCAGAGCAGATGGCGCGTCTTTTTGCCGACATACCCGAAGCCATCACCCATACACAAGAGATCGTAGACAAGTGTAACTTGGAGCTAAAACTGGGTGATCCGATCCCTCCGAACTTTAAGTTTACAAGAGAGTACGCAAGAGAAGAGGGTCTGGAGATAAACAACCAAGATGATGAGCCTCTGGGAGATGATGCGACCAAAGAGCAGAAGAGAGCTTGGAAGAGTGCGGCGGATAAAAATGATGCCGAGTATTTTATATACCGCTGTGAACTCGGACTTATAGAGAGGTTACAGCATGTTCCTCAAGAGAGACATGAGGAGTATAAAAAGAGACTAGAGTTTGAGATGGATGTTATCAACTCAATGAAGTTTCCCGGCTATATGCTTATAGTCTGGGACTTTGTCAAAGTTGCCAAAGAGATGGGTATTGCGGTAGGACCTGGGCGTGGTAGTGCGGCTGGAAGCCTTGTCGCTTATTCGCTTGGTATTACCGACATTGACCCGATGAAGTATGATCTGCTTTTTGAGAGATTTTTGAACCCGGAACGTGTAAGTATGCCCGATATAGATATGGACTTTATGCAGGCTCGCCGTGGAGAGGTGATAGACTATGTTGTTGAGAAGTATGGGCGAAATCAGGTCGCACAGATAATCACGTTTGGTTCGCTTCTGGCAAAAGGTGTCATCCGCGACGTAGCTCGCGTTCTTGACATGCCGCTCTCTCAAGCCGATGCGATGGCAAAGCTTGTTCCTGACGAGCTTGGAATAACACTCAACGGGAAGAAAAAAGGAGATGAGTTTATTGCGGGAGCTTTTCAAAAAGAGCCAAAACTTCAAGAACTCATCCAAAACGATGCAAATGCCGCAAGAGTTTGGGAGTTTGCTAAAAAACTCGAAGGGCTTAAGCGCAACTCGGGGATACATGCGGCAGGTGTGGTCATCTCAAATGAAGAGCTCTGGAAAAAGACCCCTATCTATAAACCATCCGGCGAGAATGTTTTTGTAACGCAATACTCTCTTAACTATCTTGAAGATGTTGATCTTATCAAGTTCGACTTCTTGGGGCTTAAAACTCTCGACGTGATCGACAACGCCATAAAGCTTATAAAATTTCGTTACAACAAAGAGGTTGTCTGGCACGAGATAGATGAAAACGACCCTAAAGTTTACGACGTTATACGCGGCGGAAACACGGTGGGGATGTTCCAGATAGAGAGTTCTGGTATGCAGGATCTAAACAAGCGTCTAAAGCCCGACAGTTTTGAAGACCTTATCGCGGTCTTGGCACTCTACCGTCCGGGACCGATGGAGTCGGGGATGCTTGACAGTTTTATCGAGAGAAAGCACGGCAGAGAGAAGATAGAGTACACTTTTGATACGATGGAACCAATTTTAGAGAACACATACGGGGTCATCGTATATCAAGAGCAGGTCATGCAGATAGTTCAGACCATCGGAGGCTTCTCTCTTGGCTATTCAGATATTATCCGCCGCTCTATGGGTAAGAAAAAGGATATGTCCGTCTACAACGACGAGTTTGCAAGAGGTGCGCAAAGCCAAGGTCTTGATTATGCTGAGGCATCCAAGCTATTTGACCTCATTGAGAAATTTGCTGGGTACGGTTTTAACAAATCGCACTCTGCGGCTTATGCGATGATAACCTTTCAGACCGCATGGCTAAAGACATACTATCCAAACGAGTTTATGGCGGCGCTTCTAACCTCGGACAAAGACAATACCGACAAGGTCGTACGCTACATAGATGAGACCAAAAGAATGGGCATTGAGCTCTCTCCTCCAGATATTTGTGACTCACAACTAGAGTTCTCGGCGATCACAAAAGATGAGAGAGAGATAGTCCTTTTTGGTCTTGGTGCTATCAAAGGAGTCGGAGAAGCTGCCGTTTTATCAATTTTAGAGACTAGAAAAGAGGGCGGCGACTTCACTTCGCTTCAAGATTTCGTCAACAGGATCGAGCCTTCAAAAGTGAACAAAAGAGTTATAGAGTCCATCATAAAAGCTGGCGGGTTCGATCGGTTCGGCTTTTCAAGAAAGGCTCTGCTTGATCAGATCGAGTATATAGTAGATACTGCAAAGGATGCCTCTCAAGCCAGAAAAAATGCCATAGGAAGCCTCTTTGGAGATGACTCCGAGATAACTATGGTCGAGCTTAAACTTACCAACTCTAGCGAGTATGAGCTAAAAGAGATACTGGAGTTTGAGAAAGAGACTTTGGGCTTTTACGTCTCAGGGCATCCGCTAGATGAGTTTAGAGAGAAGATAGATGAGCTTGACTACACGCTCTCTTCGGAGATAGAGAGTGCAAAAGACGGTTCTTATGCCATCTTCATAGGCAAGGTCGAGGAGATAACCAAAAAGACATCCAAGAAAGGGAACCAGTTCGGCATAGTAAGCCTTATGGATTTTCACGGAAATATAGAGGTGATGCTCTTTGCCGACAAGCTTGAAGAGCTTCAGGGAATGAACCTGAACGAGCCTATCGCCATCAAGGCAAAAATAACGCATACCGAGATGTTTACAAGGATCGGCGTCAGCAAGCTAATGACACTTAAAGAGGCGAAAAAAGAGACGCAAAAGACGAAAAAAGAGGTGCGTGAAGTAGAGCCAGAGCCGCTAGAGCCGATAAACCTAGCCATAAGACTCGACAGTGACATGAGAGTTTTGGAGGATTTGTACAGAGTTGTACGTCAAAATCCAGGAAAAAGAGAGCTGAAAATCACCATTATCTCAAAACTGCAAAATGTCGTAATCGACTCGGCTATAAGGGTTGATGGCAAACTTATAGCTGCGCTTGAGGGCAATGAGGAAGTGGATATTATTGCTTCATAGGAAATAGATGAAAGCAATAGTTGAATGCTTTGATGTTTTGTTTAACTGGATATTTACGAAGGGGGAGTCTATATGGAGTTGATATTTTATAAAAAAGCAAAAGGTTCTTTTTTACCTGAATCTGGACAATTATCTGTATATTTAAGGGTGGACAATTGGAATGATTTTAGTTATCGCACACTTTATGAAATAATCCTTTTTGATGAAAATGGAAGTAAGTATGACTTAGGATATATAAAGATTGCTAATTTTGGACAAACAATTGAAGAAAGAATTGAACTAGAAGAAAAATTCGATAGATTAGATGATGGATATTTTTCTTTAGGACAAAGTGCAGAATATTACCAGACCATTCAAAGTTTAAATCCAAGATTAAAAGAATTATTATTAGCTGGTTTGAGAGATATTGTTTTTAATGAAGAATTACAAGCAAGAGCTTTGGAAGAAGATGTAACAAAAATATCATTACTAAGAGGTACGAGTTTAGTA
The DNA here is from genome assembly GCF_005217605.1 of Sulfurimonas crateris. Lineage (NCBI taxonomy): Bacteria > Pseudomonadati > Campylobacterota > Epsilonproteobacteria > Campylobacterales > Sulfurimonadaceae > Sulfurimonas > Sulfurimonas crateris. The sequence continues at coordinate 189,569 of NZ_SZPX01000002.1, forward strand.
ACAATTCAAGGGCAGTATAAAAGAATATTAAATGGTGGTGCAGTTCTTACGCCATATGATTTTTCATATAAAACTATACAAACTGGAAACGAAGCTGGTTATGAGTTATCTTTTAATGTAGTACCAGAATCTAATCCACCAACAAATATTCATGTATTGATAGGTCGAAATGGTGTAGGGAAAACGCATTTACTTAATAATATGGTTAAAAGTTTTATAGGTGTTGAAGATGCTAAAGGAGAATTTAAACAAGCAGAGGATGAGTGGGAAGAATCTGGAGATTTTTTTTCACGAGTAGTATCTGTATCATATAGTGCATTTGACCCATTCAATCCATATTCTGAAAATCAATATTCACACTATTCATATATTGGATTAAAAAAAGAAGAATTAGAGACAACAAAAAGTCATGATGAATTAGCAAAAGAATTTTTTGAAAGCATAAGATATTGTTTTGGTGTTGGTAAAAAAGAAAAATGGGTAAATGCTGTAAAAAGCTTAGAATCAGATCCTCTTTTTGCTGAAATTAATATTACTCAATTGATTGATATATCATTAGATGAGCAAAGAACTATAAGATTGTTTAAAAGATTAAGTTCTGGTCATTCTATTGTATTACTTACGATTACAAAACTAGTTGAAAAAATTGAAGAAAAAACATTGGTGTTGCTGGATGAACCTGAAGCACACTTGCATCCTCCACTTTTATCGGCATTTATTCGAGCATTGTCTGATTTGTTAATAAATAAAAATGCAGTAGCAATAATAGCTACACATTCTCCAGTAATTGCACAAGAAGTTCCTAAAAGTTGTGTATGGAAATTAAGTAGATTTGGATATGAAGCAAAGGCTGAACGATTTGAAACTGAAACCTTTGGTGAAACGATTGGAAAATTGACTCGTGAAGTTTTTGGTTTAGAAGTAAATGAATCAGGATTTTATAAATTACTCAGTGAAGATGTAAATACAGGAAAAACTTATGAACAAATTATCCGAAAGTATAATGACCAATTAGGATTTGAAGCAAAATTATTATTAAGAGCATTATTGAATAACAGCAGTAATGATGATGAAGAGGAATTATTTTAATGAGAATAATTCCTAAACCAAATATCTCTCCTGTTAGAGCTTATGTGGCATGTTATTCTAGTTTTGCTAATCCAGTGATACAAAATAATTTTAAATCTATTGCCAGTTTTATTAATACACAATCCATGTTGTATGATACAAATGCCAATAATATGAATTTATATACTTTTCAGCCTCACGTAGTAGTACAAGGAACTATTTCAAAAAACGATATGAAAACATTGTATAAAAATAATATGGTTCAAAATAAAAGAGGGCGAAAAATATACGATAAGCTATTATCTTTAGCACCGCTTAGTAGATGCCCGTATTGTGGAGTTGGTGAAGTTTCAACCTTAGATCATTATTTACCCAAAGCAGAATTTCCGATATTTTCTGTATTACCGCATAATTTAGTAGCTAGTTGCAAAGATTGTAATACTGGTAAATTAGCAAGCTATGCAACTACGCAAAATACACAAACATTACATCCATATTATGATGATTTCACAACTCAACAATGGCTGTATGCTAGAGTGTTGCAAACTTCTCCAGTATCAATAGAATTTTATGTGAACCCTCATGCAACTTGGAACCAAGTAGATAAAGATAGAGTTAAAGAACATTTTGTTAATTACAAATTGTATGGAAGATTTGCTATGCAAGCTGCAAATGTTTTAGCTGATTTAAGGGAAGAATTTATTTTATACAATTCAACTCCTTTGGATATTCAACAAGAACTTCAAAAAAAAGCAAGAAGTTATGAGAGTAGATATAAAAACTCTTGGGAAACTGCTATGTATCAAGCATTATATCAAGACCAATGGTATTACAATGGAGGATATCAATAATGACACAAAACTCAACTAACCAAATTCTCATCTACCAAATCCAAGACGGAAATAACTTTATGTTAAATAGAGAGGGAGTTAAATGAAGCCAGTAAAAAATGATGATTTGTATCTGAACATAAAAAATATCCTCCAGAGTGCTAGAGACAACGCCTACAGACAAGTGAACTTCATAATGGTTGAGGCTTACTGGAACATCGGTCAGCAAATCGTAGAGGAAGAACAAAACGGAAAAGATAGAGCCGAGTATGGTTCATATCTCATCAAAGAACTCTCTACTAAACTAACTAAAGATTTTGGGAAGGGGTTTACCCAGCAAAATCTTAGAAATATGAGACAGTTTTATAACTGTTTTCCAATTCGCTCCACACTGTGTGGCGAATTGAGTTGGAGTCATTATCGACTTATCATGAGGTTAGATAATCCACAAGCACGACTTTGGTACACAGAGGAATCCGCCAAAGCAAGCTGGAGTGTAAGAGCCTTAGAGAGACAAATCGGCACGCATTACTATGAAAGATTGCTCTCAAGCAAAGAAAAACAACCAGTCATAAATGAAGCTAAAGAGAACACAAAAGATTTACAGCTCACTCCAAAAGACATCATCAAAGACCCTTATGTTTTAGAATTTTTAGACCTCAAACAAAATAATGCTTTTTATGAAAGCGACTTAGAATCCGCTCTCATCGAAAAGATACAAGAATTTTTACTAGAACTTGGACGAGGTTTTGCATTTGTAGCCAGACAAAAAAGAATCAAAACAGAGACAAGTGACTTTTACATAGACCTAGTTTTTTATAACTACATGTTGAAATGTTTTGTTATCATAGACCTAAAAAAGGGAAAACTAACCCATCAAGATGTAGGGCAGATGGATATGTATGTGCGAATGTATAACGACTTAGAAAAAGCAGAGAACGACAACCCGACCATCGGTATCATACTCTGTGCAGACAAAGACAATACAGTCGTAAAATACTCCGTCTTAAACGACAATGAAAATCTGTTTGTGTCGAAGTATCAGCTCTATTTGCCGAGTGAAGAAGAGTTGAAGGCGGAGATAGAGAGGGATGTTTTGGAATTCGGGTTGAAGTAAAAGACATTTGATAGTTAAAGGCAATAGTTCTAAAAAAAGGAAATAGCAAAGTTGCTTAAAGAGAGAAAAAATAAATGAAACATAAAATCAAAGAAAAAGCACAAGCAATAGCAAAAAATCCAAACACCAAAAAAGCGCTTGAGTCGATGAAGCCTGAGAAAAATTTTTGGGGTATTGGCGGGGTTATTCTCTTTTTTATCGTTCCTGAGTTTATCGCTTACATCTGGGGAGCGGATATTACAGAGTTTGCAAAAAATCAGCTCTTGGAACCTCAGAACTTTTTCTCTACGCAGTATTACGAACTTTTAGTGATGCTTTTTGAAGATGGTATGAGCTTCTTAAATCTTGCCATTGGCATAGCACTTCTGCTCTGGCTGTTTTTTTAGATGAGAGCGCAAGACCTTGAACACGGTTTTTACGAGTGGGACGGCGACGTTTTGGTGCTAAATATACTCGGCACGCCTATGGCAAAAAAAGATGTCATACTTAAACCAAAGGGCAATCAGCTAAAGGTTAGTGTAAAAGCGCAACCCCAAAACGGACGGGCAACGGACTATATGGTCTCGTTTCTGGCAAAAGAGTTTGGCGTAAGCTCATCCGACATAGAGGTGGTTTACGGGCGTGAGAGCATCCACAAACAGCTTCGCATAAAAGCGCCCAAAAAACTCTCAGGCGGCATAGAGTTTGAGTAGAATTGAAGATATTTTTGTATAATCAGAAAAAAATTATAAATTTAACTAGGAATTGCAATGATGACAAAAGATGATTTTAACGAGGGTTTACTTGGCTTTTTAGACGCTTCGCCGACGCCGTTTCACGCAACGCAGAATATGGCCGGAATGTTTGAGAACGCCGGCTTTGTAAAGCTTAGTGAAGTAGAGAAGTGGTCTCTGAAAAAAGGCGAGAGATATTACGTCACCCGCAACGACTCATCTATCATAGCTTTTACATATCCGGGCTCGAAAGAGTACGTTATAGTCGGTGCTCACACGGATTCGCCAAACCTAAAACTAAAGCCAAATCCTGTTATAAAAGAGCATGGAGTCGTAAAGTTTGGAGTTGAGCCTTACGGCGGAGTTTTGCTAAACACTTGGTTTGACAGAGATCTCTCTTTGGCGGGGAGAGTGAGCTATCTCGATGCAAAAAATATCATAAAAGACGCACTCATAGATGCCCAAAAGCCCATAGCGATCATCCCCTCTCTTGCTATTCATCTCGATCGTGAGGTAAATGAGAAAAAAAGCGTAAATGCCCAAACTGACATAACGCCTATCTTATCTACCTCTGAAGAGTTCAGTTTTGAGCTCTTTTTAAAAGAGCAGTTAAAGTCAAGCGGCGTGGATGACGCAGTGGAGCTTTATGCGAACGAGCTTAGTTTTTATGATACACAAAAAGCCTCGTTTGTGGGTTTAAATAGTGAGTTTATTGCAAGTGCAAGGATAGACAATCTGCTTAGCTGTTACGTCGGGATGCTCTCCATCTGCAGCATCGGCGAAGATAAACCGATGCTCTTTATTGCAAGCGATCATGAAGAGGTTGGGAGCGAGAGCACGTCAGGGGCAGGGGGCTCATTCTTGGAGAGCACGCTAAAACGTATGTTCGGTGATTTTGAGGAGTATACTCAGATGATACGCTCATCTATGCTTATAAGCGCCGATAACGCTCATGCCATTCATCCGAATTTCCCAAGCAAGCACGACTCAAACCACGCTCCGCTTATCAACAAAGGAAGCGTTGTAAAGGTAAATGCAAACCAGCGATATGCATCCAACTCAAAGACGATCTCAAGGTTTATGAACGTCGCATCCTCCATTAACGAGCCGATTCAAAACTTTGTAACAAGAAGCGATATGGGCTGCGGCTCTACCATCGGTCCCATAACAGCTTCAAGACTCGGCATTGAGACTCTGGATGTCGGACTTCCGACATTTGCTATGCACTCCATCAGAGAGCTTTGCGGAAGCGATGATGCATACAGCCTTTATAAAATAATCTTGGGGTTTAACGACTGATGTCAGGCATAACACCCGATGAGCTGAACCTTCTAATAGAACAGACCTACAAGGTTGAGAAGGAGTTTAATGAGCTAAAAGCCTCTTACGCACATTTGCAGGACACAGTTGAAGAGGTTGTCGAGTTTTTGCCAAATGCCATCTGGATATTGGAGAAGGACGGCGGCGTTTTTTTGCAAAACTCTCAGGCAAAATCACTGGGCAAATTATTTGAGCTTTTGGAGCTTAAAAATGATGACTACGAGGTACAGTTTGACTCAAAATCCTACCTTATAAAAAGCTCTTCATACAAAGAGAAACTGCTTCTGAGTGCCACCGATATAACCGAGCAGAAGAGAAAAGAGAACCTCGCAACTATGGGACAGATGGCGGCACATCTCTCTCACGAGATAAGAAACCCTATAGGCTCTATCTCGCTTTTAAGCTCAACTCTTAAAAAGAGGGTTCTTCCCGAAAACGTGGCAATTGTCGAGGAGATCCAAAAGTCGGTATGCAGGATAGAGAGGATCATAAAAGCCACGCTGATGTTTAGCAAAGGCGTTCATGCGAACAAAGCGCCGTTTATGTGGAGCGAGCTTCAAGATGCTCTGAATATGGCTGTGGGATATTATGACTATACAAAAGAGATTACATTTATATTTCCGCAGCAGAAGTTTATACTAAACGCCGACAAAGACCTTCTGGAGATGCTTTTTTCAAACTTTCTGACAAATGCCATCGATGCGATAGAGCTTGATGATAATGATTATGGAAGTGTTGAGATACTCTATGAGAGTGATGACGAATTTCATAAATTTTACATATATGACAGCGGCGTGATGATAGAAAACACAAAAGAGCTTTTTGAAGCGTTTAAGAGCACGAAGGTCAAAGGAAACGGGCTTGGGCTTGTTCTCTCAAGACAGATCGCCGAGGCTCACGGGGGAAGTGTTGAGCTGCTTAGCTCAAAAAGAAAAGGATTTGAGATAAAACTTGCGTTATGACAATTTTTTTTGAATTATAAGATGTTAGAATAAACGAAAAAAAGGGGTAAATGTGAAAAAAGAGTTGATCGAGGTTCCAAGAACTACGCTGGATTTTTTCAAATATGAAGAGGATGGCTTGACATACTATGAGTATGATGCAACAGGTTGTCAGCCGCCTGAGCCTATGGTAAACACAATGGTTGGGCTCTCTCTCTTAAAAAGCAAAAACGACAGACTGGTCGGAATATTTTTTCACGAACCTTTTCCACTGTATGAGAGAATTCCACTCACAATATCACATGAAGCAGCGCAGCTTGAGAGCGGCGATTTTAGAATAACTTTCAAATTGGAAGAATAAGCCTGCATAGTTAAACTTTGTTATCTAAATTTAACTAGAATATCCTTTTTTAAATTAAGGATCTAATATATGAAACAACTTTTATCGCTGGTTAGTTCTATGAAAACCATGGCTGTTCTGATGCTAATATTTGCAGCAGCCATCGGTTACGCTACATTTATAGAGAATGACTACGGAACTATAACGGCAAAAGCCGATATCTACAACGCTCTTTGGTTTGAAGTGTTAATGGCGCTTTTAGCTCTCAATCTAACAATCAATATATTCAAATACAAGATGTTTAGCGTTAAAAAAGCTCCTATTTTTATCTTCCACTTGTCGTTTCTTATTATACTTCTAGGCGCGGCAATAACCCGTTTTATAGGTTTTGAGGGTACTATGCATATTCGTGAGGGCGAGACGGCAAACACGATGATAAGCATGGACACATATTTTCTAGTAAGTGCGAAAGTTGACGATAACAAAGTCGAGACTCAAGAGAGCGTATATCTCTCTAAAAGAGGCAGCAACTCTCTATCTGCATCTCTAAACATAGATGGAAAAGATGTAAGCGTAAATCTATCAGAGTACATCCCTGACGTTGTTGAGAGCTATATCGAGGGTGAAGATGGCGGCTTTGAGATGGTGGATATGATGGTAACGGGCGAGCAGGGGAGCGAGCCTATAAAGCTCCGCAGAGGCGAATATTATGAAAATGAGAGCATAGCAATAGATTTTGATTCAGGCAAAGTCTTTTTAAGACCTACCATTTCACTCTACAGTGAGGGCGGCGAACTCTTTATGAAGCACGATTTCGCACTAAAGTTTATGAAGATGGACGGCAGAGAAGAGGGTGAGATAGCTCCTAGCGATAAGAGTGCTCTTGCATTTAGAACACTTTTTGGCGCTGAGGGGAGCAACTTTGTCGTTAGAAATTTTTACAAACATACAAAGACAAAACTAGTCTCAAATCCAAACGCATCTGCAATGTCACCAGGAATGGATGCTTTAATCTTTGATGTGAATGTCGCAGGCGTATCAGAGTCTGTTACAATTTTCGGTCAGGCGGGAAGAAAGGCTAAAGAGAGCCACAATATAATCAATGGCGTAGATGTTCATATAGGGTACGGTTCAAAGATACTAGAACTCCCTTTTGGAGTAAAACTTTTGGACTTTCAGTTAGACAGATACCCTGGTTCTATGTCTCCTGCATCTTATGCGAGTGAAGTAGAGCTGATAGATGAAGAGCAGAACATACATATGCCTTATAGGATCTATATGAACAATATTTTAGAACACCGCGGGTACAGATTTTTCCAATCTTCATACGATCAAGATGAACAGGGAACAGTTCTATCAGTCAATAACGATCCCGGAACTCTCCCTTCGTATATAGGATACTTTCTTTTGAGTGTGGGTATGTTTTGGTCACTCTTTTCAAGAAATAACAGGTTTGCTCAGCTCTCGCAGAGGGCTAGAAAAGCAAGTGAGCAGAAAGCTCTTGGGGTACTGCTCTCTATCGGTATGCTCTTTAGCGTTGCACCGACATACGCAGAAGATGTGGACCCCCTCATAAAAACGGTACTCTCGTTTGACAAAGAGCACGCTAAGAAGTTTGGTGAGCTTATCGTGCAGGACAGCGCAGGAAGAATGAAACCTCTTGATACTCTCTCACATGAGATATTGGCAAAGATATATAGAGGCTCATCTCTAAAAGTGGGAAATGAGACACTAAATGCAAATCAGGTTATTTTGGGAATGATGTCAAAGCCCGATGCCTATAAAGAGCTTAAAATAATCAGAACAAAAAATGAAGAGATAAACAGGATCATAGGAGCAAAACTTAATGCTACCCATGCATCTTTTACGCAATTTTTTGCCGATCCGCAAAATTTAAGCACCTATAAGCTGGTCGAGTATGTTGATACTGCAGCCAGAAAAGAGCCAAAAACAAGAGACCTGTTTGATAAAGCGGTTCTAGAGGTAGATGAGAGGGTAAATATCTCATTTTCCGTCTATACGGGTGACCTTATAAAAATATGGCCAAAGCCCAATGATCTCAACAATAAATGGTTTCCAAGCATAGAGGCTCTTCAAACTTTCCCGCAAGACCATGCCCTGAAGATCAGAGAGATAGCGTTTGAGTATTTTGTCTCACTTGACAAAGGCGTTGCAACAGGTGATTGGAGTGATGCAAATAGCGCAATAGAGAAAATATCCAAGTATCAGAAGTTTTACGGGGTATCCGTTATGCCTTCAGAGAACAGGATCAAAGCTGAGATGTTGTACAACTATGCAAATATCTTTGAGAGGCTATACCCTCTCTACTTTGTGATCGGTTTCATACTTTTAATAGCAAGTTTTATAAAGATCCTAAAACCTGCACTAAATATCAGAGTGCTTGAAAAGAGTTCTCTGTGGCTTTTAACTGCCCTGTTTGTCGCTCACACGTTCGGACTTGGTCTTAGATGGTATGTTGCGGGGCATGCACCTTGGTCTGATGGATATGAGTCTATGATATACATTAGCTGGGCAACTATTTTAGCGGGTCTCTTCTTCTCTAAACGCTCATCAATGACCATGGCTTCAACTGCAGTACTTACAGGCTTGATTCTCTTTGTGGCGCATCTAAACTGGATGAATCCGCAGGTGACAAACTTGGTACCGGTTCTTAACTCATACTGGCTTAGCATACATGTTGCGGTTATCACTGCTAGTTACGGTTTCTTGGGGCTTGGCGCACTTTTGGGCTTTATAGTGATCCTTCTGTTTATATTTAAGACTAAAAGCAATGAGAAGCATATCTCGTTATCAATTAAAGAGCTAAACTCCATTAATGAGATGGGTCTTATGATAGGTCTTGTGTTGTTAACGGTTGGAAACTTCATAGGCGGTGTCTGGGCAAACGAGAGTTGGGGACGCTACTGGGGCTGGGACCCGAAAGAGACATGGGCGCTTGTGACTATTTTGGTCTATGCGGTCGTTGTTCACCTTAGATTTATCAAGTCTATCTACAGCGAATTTAACTTTAGCGTTATTTCATTGTTGTCATATACATCGGTCATCATGACATACTTCGGAGTAAACTATTACCTTGCGGGAATGCACTCATACGCAAAAGGCGACCCTGTTCCTATTCCTGATTTTGTTCCTGTGACATATACGATCCTCTTTATTGTTATTGCTGTTGCGTTTAGAAACAGAAAGTTGGCGTAAAAGGCTTAGTAGTGGAGTTTTCAGGCTTTAGCAAAAAAACGCTTCCTTTTTTGGAAGCTATCCGCAAAAACAACAACAAAGAGTGGTTTGAGGCGCACAGAAACGAGTATGAGGAGTATATACTAAACCCATCCCGCGCTTTTGTACAGGAGATGGGTGAACATCTCATGGCGTTGGAACCGACAATAGATTTTGAGCCAAAGATAAACAAATCACTCTTTAGAATCTACAGAGATACGCGAAGAATGGGCGCGAACAAGGCACCTTTAAAATCAAGGATCGGCATTATCTTTACACAAGGCAGCGGAAGCAGGCTGCAGAGATCCTCCTTTTATCTTCACTTCTCTTGCGACGAGCTTTTTGTTTCCGCTGGTGTGAGATGGTTTGAAAAACCGATGTTGGATGCTTACAGAGAGTACATAAAAGATGAGAGACGAAGAGTCGAGCTCGATAATCTTTTAGATGCTCTTGAGGCAAAGGGATACAAGACCATCGATAAGGGCTATAAAAAGTATCCGCGCGGCTTTAGCGCTGACATGCCGAGTGCCCACTTGAGCCTTTATAAAGGGATGGCAGTCTATAAGATCCTTGAGCCAAGCCTTATAGAAGAGGGCGAGAAGCTCATAGATACGCTCTATAAAATATATGAAGATATGCTACCATTACAAAAAACAGTTTATGAGATAAGCTTAAGAGCTAAAGAGGATTAGGTTATGAAAAAAGAGGCGATAGTTCTGTTAAATATGGGCGGACCGAATAACCTTGAAGAGGTTGAAGTTTTTTTAACAAATATGTTTAACGACAAGAACATAATTACCGTAAAGAGCTCACTGCTTAGAGCCTTTATAGCAAAGATGATTACTTTTACAAGAACGGAAAAATCTCAAGAGATATACAGACAGATAGGTTCAAAATCTCCGATCGTCGGACATACGAAGGAGTTGGTTGAAAAGCTTCAATCACGCTTCGGCGAAGATGTTGTGGTTGATTTTGCTATGCGTTATACGCCTCCTTTTGCCTCGGAAGTTATAGAGAGACTAAACAGAGAAGATATTGAGAAGATTTACCTGATCCCGCTCTATCCGCAGTTCTCTACGACCACCACAAAGTCCTCTCTAGAGGATTTTGAGGAACAGTACCATCTAAAGGGCGGCGATGCCATTTTGGTTGAGATAAAGCACTTTTTTCAAAATCAAAACTACAACAGAGCAGTGCTTCAAAGAATCACAGAGCGCATAAGTGCGGATGAGTGTCCAAATTTTGATCTTATCTTCTCTGCTCACGGACTACCCGTAAAAGTAATCGAGAGAGGCGATGTTTATGAGCGCCATGTAAACAAGCATGTCGCTATTTTGACAAATATGCTTAAAGAGGCGGGGATGAACTTTAATGCCATCCATCTGGCATACCAGTCAAAAGTTGGACCGATGGAGTGGCTAAAACCATCGCTTGAAGATAAGCTAAAGGAGATAAAGAGCAACGGAGTTCTTATTTTTCCGATTGCCTTTACCATTGATAACTCGGAGACCGACTTTGAGCTTGAGATCGAGTACAGAGAAGTAGCAGAGGAGCTTGGTTTTAAGGATTATAGAGTCTGCGAGTGTCCAAATGATAGTGACTTTTTTGTTGACACTCTCGTTGAGCTATATGAGAAGATGAGATAAAATAAAGAGATGAAAATCGTTATCTTTGATATGGACGGCACTCTGCTGGATTCAAAAAAAGATATTACGGTCTCGGTAAACTACGTAAGAGAGATGCACCACAAGCTGCCTCCTCTCAGCGAGGAGTTTATAGTCGAGGCTATAAATATGGAGGTGCGGAATCTCCCTATGCTTTTTTATGAGACAGAGGTCTATCATCCAAAAGATAGAGATCTATTTGAGGCTCACTACGAGCAGGAGTGCGTAAAAAACGTCTATCTATATGATGGCGTAGAAGAGCTGCTTCAAAAACTCGTAGCAGCAAACGTAAAAATATCGGTCGCCACAAATGCTCCAACGCAGTTTGCACTAAGGATGCTCGAACATCTGAAAGTAAAACCTCTCTTTGATGTCATCATAGGAGCGGACATGGTCTCCGCTTCAAAACCGAGCCCTGAGATGCTTCATCATATCTTGAACCACTATGAGTACGATGCAACAAATCATAAGGCGTGGATGGTAGGAGACAACACAAAAGATATTTTAAGTGCAAATAGCGCAGGCATAGAGTCGATATTTGCGACATGGGGTTTTAGCCCTAAAAGCGACGCTAAACTTATTGTAAAAAAACCTGCCGAGGTATTAGATATAGTTTTATAAAACTTTATGCTAGAATAGTTTTAAACTATTTTAAGGACGCAAAAGTGTTTGATAGTGACTTACTTATTGCATTTGGGTTGATGGCACTGCTTTTTCTTAGACAGATATCGATTATAAAAGAGCCAAACAAGATAAACTATGCGCCTCTAATGCTTGGCATCGGTGCTATAAGCGCCGTTGTCCACTTTATTTTACACCCTGATAGCATAGATATGTTCATGGCTCTCAAAGAGAGCTTCTTTCCCATCTTAGTCTCCCTTATTTTATACATAATAATGAATATTTTTCACCAGACACAGCAAAGAGAGCAGGAGAGGACTCAACACAAATTTACAAAAGCGCTAACTCAACAGCTCTCTGAGCTTAAAGAGTTTACGTCTGAGCTTGAGAAAAAGATGATCTTAAATCAGAACCAAGACAAGCAGATGCAAGAGGAGAACAGAGAGAGATTTAAGCATGATATAAAGGCGCTTGACTCTATACTGATAAACCAGAACAGATTTGTAGAAAAGTTTGAAGAGATGCGCGGCTGGCATGAAGATGTCAAAAGCTCTTTTGAAAATTTCACAGATGTGCAGATACCTTCGCTTGATAATATAGTACATAAACACATAGATATACTAAGGGTCGCCGAGCAGGATCACTTCAATAAGGTAAAGACTACTCTGGCAAAAGCGATGGAGAGCAGAAGCGACATAATAGATGAGATCGAAGAGCTCAAAGAGAATCTTCAGCAGATGAGCAACCTCTCAAAAAGTATTGCCAAATCGATCGTGAAAGAGACCATTGGGGAGCTCTCAAGTATCTCAAAATCTTTTGAAAAAGAGGTGCTCTCTTTAAGGTCACATACCGAAGGTGTAAACACATCTCTTTATGAGAGTGAAAACAGGCTTGGAGGCATAAAAGAGCAAAGCGAGATCATTATGAAGCAGATGATCCTCTCTTCAAACAAGATGCGCGAGCTTAAAGATCAAAACAGCTCTCTGCATGACATATACTCTACGATGAGAGATCTGATGAAAGATATAGAGGTCATTAAGTCGGAGTATGTAAAATCGCAGTCACAGCTTAGTATGATGATAAAAGAGTTCAAAGATATAAAAGAGAGCGAGATAAAGAGCGCAAAAGAGCAGATGGAGTCCATTGGCAATGAACTTGGAGCTAAAATAGAGAGCTCTTTGGAAAAGCTGCACAAAGACTACTCTTTGGCGAATGAAGATATCTCCCAAAGTGTCAAATTTCTCTCTAAGCAGGCTCAGCTAAAAAGCGGCTATACAATGTCAGAGAGCAAAGAGAATAAGTAGCGGATATAAAAAAAGCCCGATATATGGTAAAAAGCTGTTTATAGGTGCAAGAAGAATAAGGCTTAACTCTTGTGAGAGCTCTCTTTTTGTGTATATCTGCTCTATTAGAAGTATCTTGGTAGCAATATCCAGAGTCTTCAAAAAGAGCAGTATCAAGGCGTAGATATTTAGATCGGTAAGCATCGCAAAGCCGATGCTGAAATAGAATGTCGGATGCATTATCAAAAACAGCAATATGCTCTTTGAGTAGTATCTGTGCATCTTGATTATCATGCCCATAATAGTCGGCGCCTTCTGCCAAGTTACTTCAAAAAACTCTAACAAAATAAACAAAAGTAAATAGTTCAAAATCAAATCATCAGTCATCCTTGCATTTTACTATATTAATACTAAAGTACTATTTACTTGCAAAAATCTATATGTTAACATTGTGGGATAATAAAACGGAGGTGTGATATGGCAGCTGGAAAAGTAATAGGTCAGATAGAAGTAACAAAAGGCAGCATTAAAATAGTAGGTGTTGACGGTATCGTTCGCGAGCCTGGATATGAGGGGTTTTTGTATGAGAATGAACAAGTTATAAGTAATGACCCGACTGCTCTGTTTCAGATCAAGTTTTTAGCACTTCCTGAGGCCTCTGCGTATGACGGAGTATTTAGAATCTTGGCAGATGGCTCTGTAATTCACGGCAGAGATGCTATGGACAGCATAGCAAGCGATGAAGATCTCTCAAATATTTTAGAGACAGCTGCCGGAGATAATTTTGATGATCTAGAGACTGCGGCAGGTGAAGAGTCGGCTGAGGGCAGCTCTTCGTTCACTCCTACAAACATCGTTGCCGAATCAAGCGTGCTAGGCTTTAACAGAGGTGCGAACGGTGAGCTTGGATTTGGCATAACTGACTTCGGCGGCGAAAATGTTGTTTATGATCTTGCACAAGAAGAGGGCGAAGCGCCTATAGTCACTCCTCCCGTAATAACATCTCCAAACGTTGTAATATATGATGAAAACGGTACTGAGCCGGTAATTCAGGTTGAAGCAAACGGTGAGAGCAGTGTGAGCTACAGCATAGCAGGGCTTGACAGCGAGCACTTTACAATCGATCCTCAAAGCGGTGTCGTAACTTTTAACGACTCTCCAGACTTTGAAAATCCAAAAGACTTAAGCGGGGACAATGAATATAATGTTTACGTAACAGCTACAGATGAAGCCGGAAACTATACGACACAACTCCTCTCAGTTTCAATCAATAACCTAAATGACAACATTCCTCTTGCAGATGATGGCAGTAATAGTGCAACAGAAGATGTTCCTGTTGATGTTTCTGGTCAAGTTGCAGGAAGCGATGCTGACGGAAACGCAATAGAGTTCGTTTTAGTCAAAGGATTAAACGAAGGTGAGGGTACTTTAATATTTAACTCTGATGGAAGCTATACTTATAATATAGGCGATGCTTTTCAGAGCCTTGACGAGGGTGAAACAAAGGATATTACATTTACGTACAAAACTGTAGAAATAGCAGGCTCTGAGCCATCGGACCAAGGTCCTTTTGAGAGCGCGGAAGCTACAGTTACCATAACTATAACCGGTGCAGAAGATGGTCCTGTAGTAAGCGGTATTTTTACCGGTGCGGTTGCTGAGGATGCTGTTTTAACTGTTTCAGGAACACTTGCAATCACCGACGTAGATACACTTGACAATCCTGTAGACTTTAATAATGTTGCGGCAACTGTAGGAGATAATGGTTTTGGTACCTTTGAACTTACAAACGGCGAATGGACATATACGCTTAATAATGATGCGGTACAGTTCCTTGGAGATGGAGAGAGCAGAGAAGATACTCACACATTTACTGCAACGGATGGTTCTACTCAGGATGTTGTAATAACAATTGCAGGTGCAGAGGATGGACCGACAATTATAGTTACGGCAACGCCAAATGAGATTGTAGAGGATTCTGCTACTCAAGATACTATAGTCGCAAGTTTTGCGGCAGATGATGTGGATAGTGACAACTCCGCGATGACCTATGAAGTAACAGTAGGAACTGATTTAAACGGCTACTATGTTATAGACGGCTCGGATGTCAAGCTTACTGCTGCAGGTGTTGCACATGTAAATAGCGGTGGAGAGTTGCCTGATGTAAGTGTAACTGTATATTCATCAGGTTTGAGTGCGATCGGTTCAGATGCTGCACCTGAAATAACTCCTGCCGCGGATCCGCTTGTTGTCAGTGATGAACTTGGAACAATAGGCGAGCCGCTGTTTGATTTGGCAGATTTTACCTTGGAGGGTGATACAGACTTTATTAATGGAGTATCTACTACCTACAGCTCTAACGGACTTGTGATTACATCCGATACGCCTTTAAATTTTAATCCAGGACATGGGCTTGGTGTTGACACTCTTAGTGATAACACTCAAAGCGAAGCTATGAATATAGACGGAAGATATGATGAAGGACTAAATATTGAGCTTCCTAGCTCGGTATTTGCACTAAATATTGACCTAAAACTTACTAGCGGCGATTTGATAGAGATTAAGCTTTATGATGCAAACGGTAATCAGATAACATCCGGCGTGACATTTGCAAAAGGCAATGAAACTTTATTGAGTGTTGATGCAAATGGCTATATAAACGGCAATGATTTAAAAAATGGTGGTGATACCATCAGGATAATGAGCGATACAAAATTTGCTGAAATATTTATAGCAGATGCAAATGCAGATACTCAAGACGGTTTCTCATTGATAAATATTTACGATCCGATGTCTGTTGCAGGTTATTATACATATGAATATAATATGGATCTTGTTTTACAAGAGATCGATGAGGCTGTTGATAGCGTTACAATTAGTGGGTTTGACGATACGACGACAAAAATTGTATTTACATACGGTGATAGCACTCAAGTGGAATATACATCAGATGCCGACGGAATGATAACCATAGATGACAGTAATCTGTTATCTGATGTCGTAGATGGAGATGTTGTAGTTACAATAGCCGCACAAAATGAGATTATTGAAGGTTTTCAGCCTGCTTTTGATGCAATTACAATTGAAAGTGAGAGTGGTCTACCTGTTTCACACACAATTTTAGGCGGAACTGCAGATGAGATTTTGGCAGGAGAAGATGGCAACGACTATATTGATGGACGTGATGGAAGCGATACTATTTATGGTGGTGCAGGCAATGATGATATTGAATACGACGCCTTGGACGCAGAGATAGACGGTGGAGATGGATTTGATACCGTGATAGGCAGCTCCGAAATTATAAATCTCTCAAATATATCAAATATTGAGGTGATTGAGCTAAACTCAGGAACAAGTGTTGTAGGCAGCAGCGCTGATCTTGGAATAAATGCAGATGATGTCTTAAGTGCCACTGATGGCGGTACCCTTATCATCCAGTCATCTGACGGCAGTGATTTAAATCAAGTCAATGTCGATACAGACTCACTGGCTCTTCAATTGGATAGCGTAAGCATTGACGGTATTAACTATGCAGAGTATACAGGCGGAGGAGCAACAC
This sequence comes from Sulfurimonas crateris, assembly GCF_005217605.1. Classification (NCBI taxonomy): domain Bacteria; kingdom Pseudomonadati; phylum Campylobacterota; class Epsilonproteobacteria; order Campylobacterales; family Sulfurimonadaceae; genus Sulfurimonas; species Sulfurimonas crateris. The sequence continues at coordinate 206,259 of NZ_SZPX01000002.1, forward strand.
TTCTTATAGAATTGGATGACTCTATAGACGTTATTTAAAAATTTTAATATGGATATATCTCTACTTAAATTTAAGTGCAAGAGATATTCTGTCGGTCACATTCGCTTTTTCAAATATATGGTGGATGTGACCCTTTACTGTTGAGAGTGCGATCTTCTCTCTTTGTGCGATCTCTTTATTGCTTAGACCATCTGCTATCATAAGCGCTATATCCTTCTCTTTTTCAGTTAGCAGCGAGATAAATTCAGGCTCATCTCTCTTTTTGTTTTGTATGTATTTGTTTATTATGAAGTATGTAAGGTCTGCAAAGAGCCAGTTGTTTCCATCTTCTACACTTAAGAGCATCTTTAGCAGGTTATCTTTGTTAATATATGAGTTCTCATAACCTTTTATGCCGCTTCCAAGCAGGGTTGATGCGTGATACACTTCAGGGACCGCATTGAAGATCATAATAATTGCATGCGGATATTTTTTAAACTTAAGCAGGGCTTCTTCAATATTATGGACACTCATCTCATCTAGCATTAGAGCAATTTTCTCGTCGTGCTTTTTAAGGTACTCAAGCAGCTCCTCAAAGTTCTCTATTGACACTGTTTCATAAGAGCCGACTAAAGCGTTTTGCCAATGCTTTTTAATCGATGACATATTTGTAAATAGAATTACTTTTTTCATAGCTACCTCTCACTCAGCACATTGTCCCGCGCTCTTAGGATCGGTTTTAGTATGTAGTCAAGCACCGTTTTTTTACCGGTTATGATGTCCACATCTGCCGTCATTCCGACTATGATGTTTAATTTTTTATCTTCATTGCCCAAGTAGTTCTTATCAGTTTTTATTCTCACCAGATAGTAGTTCTGTCTGCTTACTTCATCATAGATAGTGTCTGCACTTATATGGGTCAGCGTACCTTTTAATGAGCCGTATATTGCAAAATCATATGCAGAGAACTTCACGATAGCGCGCTGCCCGGGAAATAAAAAAGCGATATCCGCAGGTCTTATTTTTGCCTCGACAAAGAGATTGTCCTGAGTAGGTACAACTTCAATTATATCCATCCCCGGTCTAACAACGCCGCCGACGGTATTGACTAGTAGCTGTTTTATAGTCCCATCAACGGGAGAGCGCACAAATGTACGTTTTACTTTGTCCTCTCTGGCTATATTTGCCTGTTCTATTCTTGACATCTCGGCTCTGACTTCGTTGTATTGCTCTTTTGCCGCATTTTTAAATCTAAGTTCAACTTCCCTTATGTTGTTTTTTTGCTCCTCTATAATAGAGGCAAGACGAGGAATAGAGAGTTTTGTAGATTTTACCTGCCCCTCAATAGTGCTGGCTTCTCTTTGAAGTTTTAGGTACTCGACCTCAGATACTATCCCTTTATCTACCAGCGGCTTGTTAAGTTCCAGTTCTCTGGTGATAAGTTTATAGTTTATTGTCAGATTTTGTAATCTCGCCTCTGCCTCTTTGAGCTCATCTTTTTTTTGCTCAAGGCGGCGCTGATAGATCTTGATGTTGTTTTCTAGCTGCTCTTTATTGCTTTGATAGAGAGACTCTTCATGCTTAATTAGCTCCGGAGAGTTTTTTCTTATTAAGTCGCTTGTTTTAAAAGGTATTCCCGTTGATTCAGCCAATAGGCGTACGCTCTTTGCCTGAAGCTCATTGTATCGCAGTTGACTCTCTATAAAACTGCTTACAAAACCGGTATCGTCGATTTTAATAAGAATATCGCCTTTCTTTACTACCTCTCCTGCTTCAACAAGTATCTCACTGACGATACCACCCTCTAGATTTTGAATGATCTGAACCTGAGAAGAGGGGATTACTTTGCCGTGACCGCGGGTTAGGGCGTCTATCTCTGCGTTATATGCCCAAAATATCAGCCAGATAATAGCAAACGCACTTATCCAGAGCATAAATTTGGTGCCTCTAGAGTGATTCATAAGCAGAGCCGCACTAACGGAGTTCATATACTCTAAGTCACTCTCATCTTTAATGCTAAGGTTTTTAATATCCTTCTTTTTATAGGAGTACTCTACAAACTTGTCTTCTAGGCTCATTGACTACTCTTTTTAGGGGATCTTAATTGTTTCATAACATCTTCATACGGGCCATCCAGAACAACTTTGCCTCTATCTAAGAGGATCAATCTTTTAGTTAGTGTCAGCAGTATGTTTTTGTGAGAGATCAGTATCATAGTACGATCCTTCTCATAACTGCTCATAGCTCTTATAAAGTGGTTTTCATGTGTGCTGTCCATTGAGTTTGTAGGTTCGTCAAGAAGTATAATAGGCGCTGGATGTATAAAGGCACGTGCTATTGAAATAGACTGTTTTTGTCCTCCTGATAGACCATCACCTCTCTCTCCTATGCGCATATCATATCCCATCGGATGAGAGTCTGCAAAGTAGCTTACACCGCTTAGTTTGGCAACTTCTAAGATCTCATCATCGCTCGCACCTGGAGAGCGTAGTATAATGTTCTCTTTTAGAGTTCCTTGAAACAGAATAACCTCCTGAGGTACATAAGATATATTGCGTCTCAAATCAGCAGGGTCTATCTGCTTTATATCTATGCCGTCTATCAGTATGGAGCCTTCCGTTGGTTCGTAAAGCCCGAGAATAAGCTTCTCTATGGTTGTCTTTCCCGAACCGTTTGTCCCTATAATTCCTACAGACTCCCCGGGGTTAATAACAAAGCTTACATCATCAAGGACTTTGTTGTCGGTGTCAGGATAGATAAAAGTTACGTTTTTAAACTCTATCTTTCCTTTAAAGAGTGGACGCTGTACAAAGTTTTTTGACTCTTCACGCTCAACAGAGAGCTTCATAATGGAGTTGATAACGTCATAAGCGGTTTTTGTCTGCTGAAAATTTGCGATAAGTGCAGCTACTTGACCCAAAGGAGCGAGCATTCTTGAACCAAGCATAACAACTGCGATCAGCCCTCCCATAGTCAGATTATTGTCCCCTATGGCATAAACACCGCCGATAATTAGTGCAATAGTATTTAGCTGAACGATGAAATTTACAAATGTCGAGATGGAGTTTGAGAGTATTTTGGATTTAAGCCCTTTTTGAGCAACATCTCCTGTTGCTTCTTCCCATTTCCACTGATACTGTCCGCTTATTCCAAGCGCTTTTATGGTCTCTAGAGCAGTAAGTGACTCTATAAGTACAGAGTTTTTGTGAGCAGAAGCTTCATAAGTGCTTTGCACGCTTCTTCTCATGGGTTTCTCTACAAATATGCTGTAGATCACAATTATAAGCGCACTTACTATAGGAATGGCTATCATCCAGCCGCCTATTATGTAGATAATAAAGAGGAATATGATGGTAAAAGGCAGATCTATTATAGTTGCGATAGAAGATGCCGTAAAAAAGCCTCTTATGGAGTCAAAATCCTTTAAATTGTTTGCAAATGAGCCGACTGATCGCGGCTTTGAGGCTATTTTTAGATTTAGTACATGCTCGTAAATGATAGAGGACATAATTACGTCGCTTTTTTTTGCGGCATTTTCAAGAAAGTATGAGCGAAGGAACTTCAGCATTATGTCAAAAATATAGATGACGATTATACCGGTTGCAAATACCCAAAGCGTGTCCATTGCATTGTTTGGTACTACTCTGTCATATACGTTTAGAGTAAAAATAGGCGTTGCCATAACAAAAAGATTTATAAGCAAAGAGGCGATTATTACATCTACGTATATACCGGAAAAGTACCTCATTGTCCCCCAGAACCAGTGATGATCATCATGCTTTAAGAGGCGGTTGTGATCACCTTGGTATTGGTGATTATGTTTAAGAAGAAACGCAAAATTTATATATTCCGCTTCTAAAAACTCACTCTCAACCCAGTTCTCTCCCTCTCCGGCTTCTGGCAGGATGATTTTTGCATATTTTCTATCTGGACTTATCTCAGTTAAGATGCAGGCTCTCTCACCATTCTCATCACCTTTTAAGATCAGGATTACGGGCAGCAGAAGAGGGGATATATCTTTAAATGAGTAGTCTACTAATTTAGAGCTAAATCCGGCACGCCCAGCCGCACGGTGAAATGCTGATTTTGAGCCTTTTGCGTCAAGTGAAAAAAGTTTAGGAGTGGTTCTTCCCGGTGGGATAGGCAGATCTGCTATAAGAGCATCGGCACTGTATGGACGATTGTAGAGCTTGGTGAATATCACCAAACTCTCAAGAAGAGGGTTCTCTAGTTTACTACTCAACTACTACGCTCATCTCTTCTAATATTTTTCCTGTATATGCAAGGATCTGGTAATAAGCCAGTAGACGCTCATACTCGGCTGTCGCTCTTCTGTTTCTTGCGTTGTTATACTCAAGTTCGATATTTAAAAGGTCTATGATGCTTCTTCTGCCAAGCTCATTCTCTTTTTGATAATCGGCAACTGTCTGAGCACTCGCTTCTACAGTGTTGTCAAGATGAACAAGCTGCTTTTTTGTGAGCTCAAACGTTTTGTATGCTATCTCTGTATGAGCTTTTATATAGCGTTTTGCATCTGCAAGCGTGCTGTTCTTGTTTAGAACTCTGTGTCTGTTGGCTTCTATATTCGCTTTGTCGGCAAAACCGTTAAAGATATTGTAGCTAAGAACTAAAAGAGCGTTATAGCCTGAATCCTCTTCGACCGTACTTTGAGTAGGGGCATCGGTTGCTATACCGTGAACGTTCTTGTTCCAGTACGCCTCCATCTTAATGTCCGCTTTTGGGTAGTAAGGCGCATTTGAGCGCTTTAGTGCCGCATTTGCAGCTTGGATGTCAGCTTGTGAAACATGGATGGTAGGATTGTTTTGCATTGCGATATCAACCAATGACTCTATGTCGTTGGCAGGAATCTCACCTGTAGAAGGTTTTTGTAAATCAGCCGCCGTTACAGCACCAGGCAGGATGCGCTCAAAACTGGAGATCGAGTTTATGTAGTTCTGTTCTGCAAGATACTGTATGCTAAGAGCGTTCTCATAACGAGCAAGCGTCTGTTTGTAGTCCGAGCTGCGTCCGACTCCTGCATTTACCTTCTCCTCTATCTGTGATAGATACTTCTTATGAACTTCTACATTCTCTTTTGAGATCTGATAGAGTTCATAGTTCTTTAGAACGTCAAGATAGTAAGTGACAGTTGAGAGAGCAAGTTCGTTCGCACTCTCTTTAACACCGTCGCTTGCAGATAAGATAAGAGCTTTCTGCTGTTTTACTCCAAGTTCTGTTTCAAAACCTGCAAAAAGGCTCTGTGTTAAAACTGCAGAGGCATCCTGACGGGTCAGATGCTCTCTTATGCCGTCATTATTAACGGTCTTTGTAGCTTCAGGACCTACTGAGTAAGAGAGATCGACTGAGGGAAGATAACCCGCTTTTGCTCTTGTTAAAAGCTTGCTTTGAGTATTTTTGTCCTCTTTTTTCATCTCGATCTGAGGATGAGTCTCAACCGCCTTTTGTACCGCCTCCGTAATTGTCATCGCACTTACGAGCATAGGCACTAAAACCACTGATAGTAATGTTAACTGCTTCATCTAAAATCCTTTATTTTACATTATTTTAGTATACTCCTTGAAATATTAAGCATCTCTTAACTTAATCATAAGTTTAATTCATTTTTTCAAATAAAATAAAAGCTTTGGTTTTGTAGAATGTCAAAATTTATTTTTCGGACTCAGAGGAATATTATAATTGAAACAATTTTTTCAAAATATTTCCATAAAGTCTAAACTCATTTTTCTGCTCAGCCTTAGTGCTTTTGTGGCTCTCTTTATCTCCTATCTTGTTATGAACGTCTACCATGTCAAAAAAGATATGGAGTGGAGTGTCGCTTCTACTTCAAATCTGGCAAAGGTAAGCGCTAAAAATATTGCTGCGGCTCTTACATTTTTGGATGAAAAAGCTGTGGAGTCAATATTGATGCCCACGCTTGCAAATGAAGATATAGTCTCTATCAGAGTGTATGACACACAAGCCAACTGCTTTGTCTCTTTGGGCGAAGATTCTCAAGTTAAAACAAAAAGAACAGTTCAAGAGCTTTTAGAGATCAAAGAGGTAAGCTCAAATATTGATCTTAAATTTATAGAAGTTGTCTCTGTCATCTCTTTAGGAGATGAGAGAATAGGGTATTTAGAGATTATAAAAATGACTTCGAGCATAAAGAAGAAGTTCTATGAACAACTTCTCTTCTCTGTTTTTGTGATCTTTTTAACACTTGTGGTGATCTTTTTTCTATCTGTTTGGTTTGAAAAGATCTTCTCAAAACCTATTTACCTGCTTCTTGATGCGATGAAAAACATACAGCACAACGCTAACTATAATGCATGTATCGTCTCAGATTCAAAAGATGAGTTCAATGCACTCTACAAAGAGTTTAATAAGCTTATGCAAGAGGTTCAAAAAAGAGATGCCGTCTTAAAACAAAACAATCTAAGTCTTGAAAATCTGGTCTACTCTACTGCAAATGAGCTTGAAAAAACAAGAGAAGATTTAAAAGAGTTCACAGCCCTAGCAGAGATAGACTCTCTAAGCGGACTTGCAAACAGAAGAGTTGCAATGCAGAGATTTGAGCAGATGCTAGAAATTGCAAAACAAAATGCTCATCATATAGGCGTTTTGATGGCAGATATGGATCATTTTAAAAATATAAATGACATATATGGTCATCAGGTCGGTGACGAGGTAATAAAAGCGGTTGCTTCTGTATTATTGGAAAACATTAGAAAAACAGACCTCGCCGCAAGAATTGGCGGTGAGGAGTTTTTAATCCTTTTTGATAATGGAGATGCAAAAGTTGTTTATGAGATCGCGCAAAGAATAAGAGAAAAAATTGAAAAAATGCCGATAAAAGTAATAAACTTTGATGTTTTTCATATAACGATCAGTCTAGGCTTTTGCTCCGTTATTCCAAAAGATGAGACTCTTGAAGAACTTTTTAAAGAGGCTGATGACGCGCTTTATAGAGCAAAAAGAGAGGGAAGAAACAGAGTCGTGGCGGCAGACAGAGCATGATAAAAGTTTTTTTCATTTCTATTTTATTTTCCCTTACTCTGTTTGCTCAGAATTTAAGTGAAGAGAAGAAGTTGCAGGCTGTTTTTTTCTCCAAGTTTGCAAAATTTATAGAGTGGCCGAAAGAGAATAAAGAGAGTTTTGTTATTACCATAATCGATGAAAACCCTTTTGAGAATCTGCTTGAGACTCTTTATAAGGGCAAAATGATAAATTCCAAGCCTGTAAAGATACGCTATGCAAAAAATCTTGAAGAACTCGATGGAAGCGACATTGTTTATATTACGGTAACAAATCCGCTTTTTGCACAAGAGATCATTGCCTATTCACAAGCCAACTCAATTCTTAGCATAAGCGATCAGAGAGGTTTTGCTCAAAGGGGCGGCATAATCCAGCTTAGTTTTGTTGCAAGAAAGGCACACTTGGTCATTAATCATGAAGCATCTCAGGCTTCAGGCATTAAGATCAGCTCGTCTCTCTTGGCAATTGCAGCTCAAGTTATCCAAAAGGACAAAAAATGATTCGAATTCTACTTTTGCTATTTTCGCTTCTTTTCTCTCAAATGCAGGCTTTAGCTAATAGTGATTCATTGTTTGACAAGTCACTTGAAGAGCTTTTGGATCTAGAGACTGAAACAAAAGCTGATGTCGGCTCAAGAAGTGGCAAACGTGATATGACATTTTCAGAAGTCCCTATCGATGTTATTACCTCTGAGCAGATAAGACAAAGCGGAGCGACAGAACTAACAAGAGTGCTCTCAAGATTTATTCCAGGATTTAATGCGCCAAGAAGTTCTATTACCGATGGAACGGATCATGTAAAAACTTTTACTCTTAGAGGATTAGATCCAGACCAAGTACTCGTTCTTATTAATGGAAAGCGTATGCATCAAAGCTCGCTTACCCATACAAACGGAACTATTGGCAGAGGGACTTCAAATGTTGATCTTAATACCATTCCCCTAGTCTCTATCGATAGAATCGAATTTTTAAGAGACAGCGCAGCAGCTCAGTACGGCTCAGATGCGATCGCAGGTGTTATCAATATAATACTCAAAGGGTTTGCATACGAGAGTGAGGCAAACTTAAGATACGGTGAAACATCAAAGGGCGACGGAGCGCTAAAGCAGAGTGATTTTTTCTACTCGATTCCTCTTGAATACGATGGATTTTTTAATATCTCGGGAGAAATTAGAGACAGAGCTTCAACAAATAGAGCAGGAGCAGATTCAAGAGATAACTATATTGTAAATACACACTATGGAGACCCTGATACACTTGACAAAATATTGGCTATTAATGGTGAAGTAGTTATGAAAAATGGAAATATAGTTTATATGCATGGACTATACAACAAAAGAGAGAGCGAAGCAGGAGCTTTTTACAGACTTGAAGGGGATGCGGCAAACAATATAAATATATATCCTGATGGTTTTTTACCAATGATCGCGCCAAAAATAGAGGACTACTCTTTTACGATTGGTTCAAAGGGGGTCATGGGTAGAGATCTTTCATGGGATGCAAGTTACACTAGAGGTTATAACGATTTTCATTTTTTTGTCTACAACACTCATAACGACTCTTTAGGTGAGAGCTCACCCACCTCTTTTGACAGCGGAGGAACTAAATATACACAAGATATTTTAAACCTTGATTTCTCAACAAAAGTAAAAGAACTTACTGTTGCTTTTGGGGCGGAGTTTAAAATGGAGAATTATCGCATATATAGCGGAGAGGAAGGCTCATATATATTAGGGAGTGCTAGTACTTTAGCTGGTGCACAAGGTTTTCCGGGCTTTCAACCTCAAAACGAGACGGATAAGAGTCGTAAAAATGGCGCTTTGTATCTAGATTTAAAATACAACTCGACAAAAGATTTGACTTTTGGAGCAGCTTCAAGATATGAAAAGAATAGTGATTTTGGCGCAACATGGGATCAGAAAATCTCTGCTACTTATAAGCCTACACAATCAACAATGCTAAGAAGCAGTGCAAGTACAGGTTTTAGAGCCCCATCACTTACCCAATCATATTATACGCACACCGTTATGGCAACATCAGGAATAGATATTGTCCAAAAAGGAACCTTTGCAACAGATCATCCTCTCTCGGTCGCTCTTGGTGCGACTCCGCTTGATGCCGAAAAATCAACTCACTTCTCTGCCGGACTAGTCTATGCACCGACATCAGATTTTTCACTCTCACTTGATTATTTCTACACTAAAATAGACGATAGAATAATGCTAAGTAGAAATATAAGTTTTGACGAAGATGCTTCATTGACCCCAATCTTTAATCTTTATGGAGTGCAGCAGGCAAGATACTTTACAAATGCTCTAGATACAGAGACAGATGGGTTTGATCTTAGAATGAGCTATAAGCATCAATTTAAAAACAGCTCTAATCTAAAGACAGGTCTAAGTTACCATAGAAACAGCACAAAAGTAGTAGGGGCAAAAGACTCTTTTTTAACTTCAGGAATCATAGGAGCAACATCACTTGCAGAGGCAAAAGCTGTTATAGAGAAGTCGCAACCAAATGATGATCTCAAAATCTGGGCACAGTACTTTTTGAAAAACTACGCTTTTGCGCTAAATCTAAATAGATATGGCAGCTACGAACATCTCTTCGCTGGAGAGACTAATAAATTTGGTGCAAAATGGACAACTGATGCAGAGATCTCTTATGAGATCTCTAAAAAATTAAACTTTGCTATAGGAGCAGAGAACCTTTTTGATGTCTACCCCGATAAATGGTCTGATACATATAATCCGCTTATAGGAGAAGATTCAATTATTCAGTACTCTCAATACTCTCCGTTTGGGGTTAACGGAGCATTTTACTATGTAAGAGTCGGTGTTAAATTTTAGAAAATAGTGCGGGGGTTAAGATAGTGAATATTAGAGTCTATTACGAATAGGCTACTTATATATTTATTACAGAAAAACCCCATAAATAAAGGCTTTTTATTTTCTACAATTCTTCTTTCATATTTATTTAAGATCTGATTTTGGAGCGAAAAAAGAGCGAATAATTTTGAGTATACCTCGTGTAGCTCGTGCATATATTTTAGACTATATTAAGTTTTATTCAAATATACTTCTCGTGTAGCTCGTGCATATATTTTAGATTTTATTAAGGATTAAGCTTGAAACAATTCTCTCTTGATATTTTACAGATTTTAGCTTCAAATGTTGATACTTACATATCTCGTAGCGATATAGAAAATAAATTAGAAAGAGTTTCTAAAAGGGCTATTTTAAATGAGTTAAAACTTCTTCTTACTCAAAAAAGAGTCAAAATTGTTGGACAAAGTTCACAAATAGCATATAAGATTTCAAATGCTTATTATGAAGAGTATCCAGAACTTCTTTATATCTATCAAAATCAAATCTTAGTTGGTTATCTTGGCTTTGATTATCAAACTTACTATTTTACTTACGATACAAACTATTTAATTAGTGGTAAATACATCGCAAAATTTCAAATGCTATTTAGTTTGGAAACATTTGTTCAAGAATCATGTTTTGTAGATTTTGAAGAGTGTCTTCCAGAGGGAATTGATAGAAAAATATTGATTGATAAGATCGGTAATGCTACAGAGTTTTTTTTACTTGCTCACAATGACTATAGTAAAAATGATTTGATATTTTCTTCAAAACCTCTAACATTTGCTGAAAAATTAAAACCTCAAAGTTATCTAGTAAATAAAGAGAAAATTCTAGGAAAAAACAAATTCCCAAATATTTTAAAATATACTGTAGATATCGATGATGTTTCACTTTTTCCTTCACTTCATATGGATGAAACCGAGGAATTAAAGCATGTACGAACAATGAGTTTATCTGGTTATCAGCACAAACTTCAAGTGGTGGTTGATGGTGATACAATCAGAACTCCAAAAAATGGTGAGGATGCAAACTTTTTTATAAAGCCGTATGATCCTATAAAGGCTTATGAGAATAGTGAGTATTACTTTCCACACATCGCTATCAATGAACATCTTCATATGAGTTTTGCAAAAAATGAACTTGGGTTTGATGTTCCTATGAGTGGCATATTTAAGAGAACGAGTGATAGAGAATACCACTATTTTATAAAGTATTTTGATCGTATTGGAAGTTATAAATTTCAAAGAAAAGAGTTCTCTACTTTTATGGGATTAAATAGTGATAACAAATATAAAACAAGTTCAGAAAAGCTTTTTGAAACAGCTGCAAAAGTTTTTCCAAGACAAAGCGACCGCCTAAGAATGTTAGAGTACTATTTTTACTCTTTTGTTATCAGGCACGAAGATATGCACACAAAAAATATATCTGCAATTTATGACAATGACAAAATTTTTATAGCACCTTTGTACGATATAGCAAGTACCGGATTTTATAATGGCATTATAAATTTTGAATCACATCTTACTATCAATGGCAAGCAAACAAATATTAGATACAATGACTTTTTGAAGCTGACAAGCAAAGCTAAAGTAGATAAAAACGATTTTAAAATTTCTGCCACAAAGATGCTAAAAGCTTATATACAAAAGATGCCAACTTATATTAAAAAAATATCAAAACTTGAAAATATAGATTTTTTTATAAAAGAAAAACCCAATGCGCAAGATAAAAAAATAAAAATCAAATCTCAATCTACTCTTGATATTGTAATGATGGAACATTATAAAAATAGATGCGAAACTCTAAAACAAAATGGCTGGTTTGAAAAACTTGGTATCTAAAACTTATAAAGAAGATGAAGAAACTAGGCTTAAGAAAATCTCTTACATTGGAGCGATTTTTGGAGCGAATGTTTTAACAGAGTTGTCAAAATCCGATAAACAGGGGGTAGTTAATTGAATATAAGAGTCTATTACGAAGATACCGATACAGGTGGAGTTGTTTATCACTCTAACTACCTTAATTTTTGCGAGCGTGCAAGAAGCGAAGCTTTTTTCTCTAAAGGTCTTACTCCTGTTTTACAAAACGGTCATTTTGTCGCTAGAAGAGTCGAGGCTGATTATATAAAGAGTGCAAAGCTCGGAGATGAACTATGTGTAATGACGAGACTCATAGAGATGAGAGCGGCTTCGTTTAAGTTGCTGCAGAGTGTATTTAAAGAGAATGAGAAGATATTTGAGCTAACTATCACTCTGGCATATATAAATTTTGAGGGCAAGCCTCAAAAGATCACAAAAGAGGTAGAGGAGTTAGTCCGCTTGCTTTTCATAGAGTGAGTAGTATGGTATAAACCTTGAAAATGAGGGCTGAAGCAGGTTGATAGGGTAGATCATCTGGTTATCGACATTTTCTATATCATACTCTCTTGCTTCGCCGCTTATTAGATGGGCAAAGTAGTCTATGCCGACGGTTGTCGTGTAGTTTATCCAGTCATATACGATATCGTTGCCCAAAAGAGAGTTTGTCTCAATGAGGACATCTTTGTTCTGCGTAATGGAGTTGGCGATTATCATATCTTTTCTGTCTTGATACTGTGTCATAGAGAGAAGCAGCGGGTTGTAGTTTGTCTGTGTTGAGAGTATATTCGTAGCGTTTGTGTCATAGAGCGTAAGCTGAGATATTATCATTCCGCTTTTTATGATCGGAGTGTTTACGAAAAAAGAGGCTGCGTTTATCTTTTCGTTCTCTTTAAGCTGTTTTTCGAGGTTTGTAGTCTGCTGTGGAATAGAGAACTTTATAATAGTCGGTTTTTCTGTAGCCTGCATAGAGTTTGAAACAGTATCAGCAAATTTAGCGCTAAATGCATACTCCTGATACTCTGAGAGCTGTTCTCCTATAGCGGATTGATCAAAAAATATGACAAGAGGAGAGATCGCCTCTTTTAAGAGAAGATCGCTCTGCGCTCTGTAGTCTATTCCTCCGTAGTAGAGATAGCTTGAAGCATTTTTAGCATCTTTTTTGTTAATGGTCGGAAAAAATATGTTTATGTCAGGGTCTATTCTTGAGACGATCTCCTCACCCTCTTGTGTCATCGGCGCTATCACGTAAGAGAAGCCGTCTTTTTGAATTTTTTGAAGAGCTTCTTTTATATCGTCATAACTCTCATCCTCTATTTTGTAGCTTTTTAGCTCAAACGGACGGTTTTTTGACATAAGATAGGCAAAAGATGCGTTTGTGGTAGAGGCTGCATATCTTGCAATTTTTTTGTATGGCAGAAGCAGGGCAATACGAAGTTTGCTCCCTGTAAAGACCTTTTTAACATTAAAGATCGCCATATATTCTTGCCTTCTGGCTTCTAAAACATCATCTTCAAGCTTTTTTCTTGCATGTGCCAAAAATGAGAATATATGACCATTTTCAAGATGCTCCTGCAAGCACTCTTCATTACAAGGGTATGGATCGAGATTTTGTACATCTGTTTTTGGAATAGTTATATCGGAGACTATAAAGCTTTTTGAAAACAGCAGTGCGGGAAAAAGCAAAGCGATAATATATAGTTTTTTCATAGACAACTCTTTATAGTTTTTAGATCGTTAAAAGCGATTTTTTTATCATCAGGATTTCTAAGAAGATGATTCGGATGAAGTATAGGAACAAGTTTGTAATCTTTAAAGTCTACAACATGGCCTCTTACACTTCCAAAATTTTCTTCTTCAGATGTAACTTTAGCATAAGCATCCTTACCTAAAGTTACAACTACTTTTGGTTTTACAAATTCTATCTGTGAAAAAAGATAGCTTTTACATGAGTCCCACTCTGAGTCTGAGGGTATATTGGAGTTTAGAGGTTTGCATTTTACGGCGTGTGTAAAGTATACATCTTCAACTTTTAGTTTTAATACATTCTCTATCATATCTTTGAGCATCTCACCGCTTCTGCCGCTGTAGTAGGAGTTTGCATTGTCTTCGCTGTAAGATACGCTATAGTCAATAATCATGAGATCTGCATTTTGGTTGCCATACCCGCTCATACTCTGTTTCCTTGATTTGCTAAGATCGCACAGATGGCAGGTAGATATATTTTTTGTAAGTTCATTTAAGTTTTTAGGTTTTTCATTTGGGCTTACCCGGTTTATGGAAAAAGAGTCGCTGTATTCAAACCCTAGAGCTTTGAGCCGATATAAGTTTTGTAAAAATAGTAGATTTTGAAAAGAGTTCAATGATAACCTTTTTAAATATAACAGTTATGGGAGTATATTTAAAGTGTGGTTAAAATCTACTTTATAAATTTTCAGATAGAATGTGAGAAAGTATTTTTGGAGAACATTTTGACCTTAGAGAGTGAAATATTAGATGTTAACAGTTTTAAACTTGAATCTTCAAGGGAGATCCAGAGCGTCATCAGAGATCTTGAGAAATTAAATAAAGATAATGTTCTTATTCATATTATCTCTTTTATCCACAATACGGTTCTTGTTCAGAGCCTCAAAAACGAGCTTGCTAAGATACTTCCAAATGCCAAGATAGTTCTCCTAAAACATGAGGATAAGGCAAAAACACAACTCACTATCTATTCGCTAAAAAAAGAGATAGATCCGCAAAATCTGAGTGATGAAATAGCCAAAGAGCTCTATACTAGAGCAGTAGAAGAGTCGAGCAGCGTAAAAGAGTACAGAAACAAACTCTTTAGCAGATACTTTACAGACCATCTCACAAATCTTCCAAATACATACAAATTAAGAAACGATCTTGATGAGTTCAAGGAGTTTTCTCTAGTCGTTTTTAACATAGACAACTTTCAGATGATAAACAATTTTTACGGATATATAGTAGGTGACTACGTCATTGAGAAGGTCGGAAAATTTCTTAAGGAGAATATTCCGCAGCATCATATATATAAGCTCTCCGGAGATGAGTTTGCTTTTATTATTGATAGAGAGATAGGATTTTACGAGCTTAAAGATTATCTCGAAGAGCTTTATGAGAAGATGAAAAATATCATCATAGAGTATCAAGATATTAATATTTACGTTGATTTCACTCTTGCATCTTCGGCGAACAGAGATAGCAAAAATATATTTTCTAAGGTATCTATGGCGCTTAAATATGCAAAAGAGATAGGCGCAAAATATTGGATATATGAAGATAGAATGAATTTTGAAAATGAGTATGAGAGAAACCTAAAGCTCTCTGGAATCGTAAGAGATGCTGTTGAAAATCTTAGAGTTCTTCCATATTTTCAAGCCATCGTAGATACGAAAACGTTGGAGATCAAGAAGTATGAGTGTCTGGCAAGACTTATTGACAAAAATGGAAAAATTCTCTCACCCGCTCTTTTTATTCCCGTTGCAAAAAAGATAAAAGTTTACAACATCGTAACAAAAGCGATAATTGACAAATCGTTTGAAACGTTCGAGAACAGCGAATTTGAGTTTAGCATCAACCTCTCCATTGAGGATATTATGAGCAGTGAAATATTCAATTTCATTATCCAAAAATTAAAAAATTCAAAAGCGTCCAGAAGGGTGATATTCGAGCTTCTTGAGTCAGATGCCGTTGAAGACTTTAAAAAAGTAGACCGCTTTATAAGCGAAGTTAAAAGATATGGAGCTAGAATAGCAATAGACGATTTCGGAAGCGGATATTCAAATTTCGGATATTTGACAAGAATGAACGCCGATTTTATTAAGATCGACGGCTCTTTGGTACAAGATATAGATGTGGATAGAAACGCTCTTTTTATTGTCGAGACTATCGTAGAATTTGCGAAAAAACTCGGGATCCAAACTATTGCTGAGTATGTACACTCAAGTGTAATAATGGACATAGTGAAAAAACTCGGAGTAGATTACTCTCAGGGTTATTATATTGATGAACCTTCCATAGGATTGCTAAAGAAGGATAACTAAGCCTATACTAAATAGTAGGCTCTACAAAAAAATAAGATTACACACAAAGGATTAGAATGTTAAACAACATCTCGATTAAATTAAAGATGGCACTTATGATTGTGGTGCCGGTGTTAGTGATACTTTTGTGGCTTACAACAGAGAGTTATAATAGTTATAAAGAGGTAAAAGCTTTAGAGAAGATCAGCGAGATGGTTCTCTTTAGTCAAAAAAGCAGCTCTCTTGTTCACAATCTTCAAAAGGAGAGAGGCGCATCTGCCGGGTTTATAAGCTCAGAGGGTGCAAAGTTTTCATCTGAGCTCATTTCCATTAGAAAAGATACGGATGCGACTCTTTTGGAGTTGAAAAGGTTCTACTCTCTAATCCCCTTGGATGAGTACTCTGCTAGTATGCGCTCAAAGATGCAAAAAGCGGTCGATGCACTCTCAAAGATCGGCGAGATCAGAAAAAGTGTTGACACACTTAGCGTTGCGGTTGCTGTTCCTGTAAGTTATTACACTTCACTAAACTCAGCGTTTATATCCTCAATAGAGGAGATCATTAAGATGAGCGACAACGCTCAGACAAACAATGAGATAAATGCTTTTGTAAACTTTCTCTCGGCAAAAGAGAGAGCCGGCATAGAGAGAGCGGTTCTTTCATCAACTTTTAGTCGGGACAGCTTTGCTCCCGGATTTCACGATAAATTTATAGCACTTTTGAGTGAGCAGAACAGTTTTACTCAGAAGTTTCTCTTTTTTGCATCGCCTAAGCTTAAAGAGTTTTATGATAAAAAAATGAGTGCAGATGCGGTAAATAAAGTACAAGAGATGAGAGAAATCGCTCTAGCAAATCCAAGCGGAGGCTTTAATATAGATGCCACATACTGGTTTGCAACAATAACTTCAAAGATAAACCTGCTCAAAGAGGTCGAAGACGAGATCTCAAAGGATATAAGCCAAAACGTTTTAAAACTTCATGACGAGGCTTTTAGCTCTATGATAATCGGTCTTGTAGTAAATATGATAGTTGTATTCTTTATAATAGGTCTAGGCTCTTTTATCTCGAGAAATCTTATAAAAAAAGTAGATATGTTAAAAAATGAGATAGATGAGATCATAACTTCAAAAGATTTTTCAAAAACTATCACAAAAAGCGGACGTGATGAGATTGGCTTTATCCAAGAGTATGTAAACCAGCTGGTTAAAGCCGCTGATAGATCAATGCATGAGGCAAAAGAGAGTCTTGAGGAGTCTGCAAGATATGCAAAGGAGGTAGAGCAGAGGATAGAAGCGAACAAATTGACCCTCTCTCTAACCGAGCTCTTAAATAATGGTGCCGTATCAGGAGTGGGAAGTGTTCAAGAGGGATTGACACATAATATGGGCTCACTTAAAGATATAAACGATAAAAATGCTCAAACAGGTGTGATTGTTGATGAAGTAAAGCACTCTACCGAGGAGATGGTTCACTCTCTAAACAATATATCTCAGAAGATGCAGGGCAGCCAAGAGAGTTCCGAGCAGTTAAACAACAGTGTAAATGAGATCACAAACGTCATAGCGCTTATTAAAGACATCAGCGATCAGACAAATCTTCTGGCACTGAATGCTGCCATAGAAGCTGCGCGTGCGGGTGAGCATGGGCGTGGATTTGCAGTTGTTGCCGATGAAGTAAGAAAGCTTGCAGAGAGAACACAAAAAGCGACAAACGAGGTTGAAGTAAACATAAACCTGCTTAAGCAAAACAGCTCTATGATGCAGGAGTTCTCAGATCTTATGAATGAAGAGGTCTCTTCATCTCTGGAGAAATTAGAAGAGTTTAACACCAGCCTTTATTCTCTGGTAGATGGTGCAAAAGATATTCAGCTCTCAAATAAAAAGATATCAAACGAGCTATTTATCACTCTTGCAAAACTAGACCATATAGCATTTAAACTAAGCGGGTACAGCGCGGTATTTAAAGATGACCAAGAGTTTAAATTCTCAGACCACACAAGCTGCAGATTTGGAAAATGGTATGTCGGTGATGCAAAAGAGTCATTCTCTTATACTACTTCTTATGCAAAGATTGATCCTATCCATAAGACTGTTCATGACAGAGTTAGAGCAATTCCTGATTATATTAAAGGCGGCTCAGTTAACAATTCAGATAAGATCATTTTGGCATTTAGTGAAGCGGAAAAAGCATCAAAAGAGCTATTTGTCACACTTAATGATATGATGAACGAGGTAAAGTAGTTTTTTAAAAGAGAGGTTTTATCAAGAGATGAGTCTCTTGATAAAAATAAATTATTCGCTAACTTCTACAACTTTTTCAGTTGATTCCCAAACACCGTGTTTTGTACAGTATGCTTGAGCAGTAAGTTTAAGTTTGCTTCCTGTTGGAATGATGTTAAAGGTTACTGTAGCGTGTGCTTTTATATTTCCCAAAGTACCTGGAGTGAAATCAGCACGTGCTAAAAGAGTCTCACCGTTAAAAAGTGACATATTTGCTATGTAGTGATCAAAATCATCAGGGTGAGAGTACTCATTACCCATTTTAACTGTTACACTGAACATCTCTCCGGCTTTAGCACTATCTTCACAGTGGATAAACGGCGAGTGGCGGTCAATATAATCTTTTTTACTTTCTCTCTCAACTGTATCTATATCAACATAACGATTGATTTTTGGCATTTTTAAATCCTTTTATTTTAAGTTTAGGCGATATTGTAACTACAATATCATTTACAAAAAACCTCTCTCGCTCTTTATCTGCATTGATTAAGACTTCTTTAATTTATAAGCATTTAACAAAAATATAGATAAAATCGCGGCATTAATACCCACAAAAAGAGTCTATATTATGATTAAATCTCTATTGATCGAAATTGGCGTTGAAGAGCTTCCGGCGATCCCGCTTTTAAAAGAGTTAAAAAATATTGAAAAAAAGTATGCTGATATTTTAGAGAAATATTCACTGCTGTTCGAGTTTGAATTCTACTACACTCCACGTCGTCTTGTTTTGTGGCACAGAGAGTTTAAAACACAGCAGGATGACAGCGTAGAGGAGTTTTTTGGAGCACCTCTTGAAGTCGCTTACAAAGAGGGCAAGCCTACACCTGCAGCTCTGGGCTTTGCGAAGAAGTGCGGCGTGGAGATAGAAGAGATCGGATCCGCTAAAAAGGGTGCGAAAGATGTGCTTTACTATAAAAAAGAGTTAAAAGGGGAGCCATCCGTACTTCTTCTTGAAAAGATCGTAAATGAGTGGATAAAATCTCTTGAGTTTGGAAAATCTATGAGATGGGGAAGCCTGAACGAGAGTTTTATCCGCCCGATTCGCTGGCTGAACGTGCTTTTTGGCGATGAGCTTGTAGATGTGGAGCTTTTTGGAGTCAGATCGAAAAAAGAGACTTTTGTACACCGCATAAGCAATTTTGACTCAGTAGCACTAAGCGGTGCAAAAGATTACTTTGAGAAACTGCAAGAGGGCGGGGTGACTCTTTTTCCACAGGTAAGACGCGAGGCTATTTTAGAGAATTTTTCAACTCTTGAGAAAGAGAACAATATCAAGATAGAGATAGATGGGGATCTGCTTGATGAAGTAGTAGCAATAACAGAACATCCTACGGCAGTCCTAGGCTCGTTTGATGAGGCGTTCTTGGAACTTCCGCCTGAGGTCATTATCACTTCCATGAAAGAGCACCAGAGATATTTTCCTGTTTTCAAAGATGCTAAACTCTTAAACAAGTTCGTTGTGGTCACAAATGCCCTAACTAATGATTTTTCAAAAGTTATTGAGGGTAACGAGAAAGTTCTGCGTCCTCGTTTGGCAGATGCGCTCTTCTTCTATAACAATGACCTGAGAAATGGACTAAGCACTGAGGGGCTTGAAAAAGTAGTCTTTATGAAAGGACTTGGGAGCGTAGCTGATAAGATAGAGCGTGAGAGAAAAATAGCCAATATCCTGTTTGATATCTATAAACCAAAAGATTCAAGCAAAGAGATGCTTGATCGTGCAATAAGCTTGGCAAAAGCTGACCTGATGAGCGAGATGGTATATGAGTTTACGGAGCTTCAAGGGCTTATGGGCTACTACTACGCTAAAAAATCAGGCCAGAGCGATGAAGTGGCAATTGCCATAAAAGAGCAGTATCTGCCTGACGGTGAAGATAGCGCGCTCCCTACAACTGTTATGAGCGCAATAGTCGCTATGAGCTTGAAGCTAGATACTCTTTTGGGTCTCTTTAGCGTAAATCAGATCCCGACAGGCTCACGTGACCCTTTTGCTCTGCGCCGCGCCGTGAACGGTCTTATAAGAATCACAAAAGAGCATAACTTGGAGTTTGACATAGTTGGTACTGTAAAGCTTTTAAGCAGGGAGTATGCAGAGTTTGACCTCTCTAAACTTGAAGCATTTTTCCTGGAGAGAGTAAGACAGTACTTCAAGGTAAATCCTTCTATTGTCGAGGCAGTGCTTGCAAGCGGCGAGAGAGAGCTTCTAAAAATAGGCAAAAAAATAGAGGCACTTGAGAGTATGGTCTCAAGTGAAGGATTTAGCGACTCCTTCTCAACCTTTAAAAGAGTTGCAAACATAACTAAAGATATTGAGATGTCGGGTGAGTTTAGAGTTGATGCAACGCTCTTTGAAGAGAGTGCGGAAGAGGCTCTTTTTACAAGGTACAGTGAGGTTAGTTCAGCTAAATATGCCTCTTACGAAGAGGAGCTTGATGCTCTTTTGGGACTTAAACCTGAACTGGATAAATTCTTTGACGATGTTATGGTAAATGCAGAAGATAAGAGAGTCAGAAACAACAGAAAAGCTCTTGTTGCATCTATATACAAGAGTATTTTAAATATTGCGGATATTAAAGAGGTGAGCGTTTAAGCTATCTCCTCAATAAGTGTCTTCTTTGAAGTAAGAGCTTTGAGAAGAGAGTTTCTTATGGAGAGGTAGGCACTTTTGTTTTGTGCTAGAATCTTCTCATCTCTTCTCTCTTGCCTCTTAAGCGCATCTAACTCTTTTTTGATGTTGTTGTACTTAAGTATCTGAGACTTACTCGCCATATTTAATGTGAGTCTGTTCTTCTCATCTTTTTTCATCTGTATCTCATTTTGGATATCTCTGACTTCACTTTTAAGACCTTGTGCTTCATTAGGATCTTTTGATGAATCAAGAGAGTCGGTGTAGATATTGAGCCTTTTTATCGCATAGATTATGTTTTGAGAAACTTTTTCTATCTCTTTTGCGATCTTGGCATTGTGCTCGATAGGTGAGAGAGAGTTTATATAATACTCCGAAATAGCCTCTTCAAGCTCCTCTTTTTGCTCTTTTATAGTCTCAAGCGATATTTCTGTCTTTACGTATATTTTGACTATGGACATCATAGATGCAACGTTCCACTTAAGCCCGTTAGATGCTTCGATCTCAGGAACTCTGTATTTTTGTCCGTCTAGTACAACTATGTTTAAAGAGTAGTACTTTAAAAAATCTATAATATATCTGTTTGATGCACTGAGTTCGGAGAGTATAAGATTTGCGATATGGTTAAATACCTCTTTGAAGTGTATTCTAAATACGTAGCCTGAAAACCCTTTAAAAAAGTCATCATTTCTGTCAAACGTGTTTATAAGATGTTCTGTAACGATAGATTGTATAAGAGAAAAAGCGTATTTCTCATATGTCATGTTGTCTATTTTTTTATCCAGCATATAAGTGTCTACAAACTGCTCTGCGACCAGATAGAAGAAGTTTTTGTTCTCCTCTTTTAGAAAAAAGTTGTTGTAAAATGAGCTTAACTCATCTTCATCAAGCCCGTTGTATCTGTTTGCAATAGTGTTTTTCTCTTCATCTGAGACTTTTTTTACACTCTTGTCATCAAATAGTTTTATAAATATCTGTGAGTTTTTTATGATGATAATGTCACTGTCGTTAAGCTCAAACGCTTCTCTAATAGCATACTTTAAAAGCTCTTTTTTGTTTATCTCTTCATTGTTGATCTTGTTTACAAAGTGTGTCAGTTGAAGTGTGAGCTCTTTTTTTAGGCAAATTAGGTCATCTTTGCCGTTATAATTGTACTCTATTAGATCTTCGTTTTTATCGATTATCTCAATTATTGCGTCTAAGTTTATACTATCTTTTGGCTCTGTTTTATAAGGTATCAGCTTTACTTTGAGCTCTTTTTCGCTCACTTTGAACATCGTACACCCTATAGGCTCAAAATGCTCTCTTATTGCGACTTTTACCTCTTGTTGTATCTCTTTGTCAAGTAGTGTATATGATTCAAAATTTTTATCCAAAAAAGAGAGGAGTTTTTCATTGTGCTCGTCACTCCATTTGAAATCTACCGTGGGAGTACCAAGAGATGTTTTTACATGCGTTTTTAGTTTTTGCATCAGCATTTTATAAAACCGCCATATTTGAGAAGAGACTTAGAACAAAAAAACAAGACATAACACTCCAAGAAAAATATATAAATGACTTATTGAAAAACAGACTCAGATGCGGTAAACAAAACATATGCAGAATATGATAAGTAAGTTGCAATCCGACCATCTTGTTCTACACAAGACTCGTGACTTTCCGTCCCTATTTCACAATAAGTTTGGCTTTAGACTTAGTAAATTTTATTTTACTATATGATATTTAAAAGCAGCTAAAAATAGACCTTTAGAGCTATATATTAATCTTCTTTGCTTGCCTTGCTCAGTATCGCTGCTATATTTGAGTGTCCATTCTCTTGTGCATGCATAAGCGGAGTTTTGCCATCGGCATCTTTTGTCTCTATATCGGCACCGCTGTTGATTAGGAGTTCTACGATCTCTTCAAAGCCGTATTTTGCAGCCAGATGGATCGCACAGTTGCCTGTAGAGCTTTTAAAATTGACATCACTTCCATGTTCGATGAGTGATTTTACAAGTTTGTAGTCTCCGCAACATGAGCTTGGAAGCAGCAGGGTGTACCTATCTTCAAAAATCTCATCTGGATTTTGGCTGTTTTTTAGATAGTGTAAAATTGCATTATACTGCTGTGTATTTGTTTTTCTGCATGATTTTGACTCTCTGTTTGAGAGTTTTTTGCAAATCCTTAAAATTGTCTCACGTCTGTCGCTCTCATCCAGCTCTGCTCTTTGGTGCTCTATCTGCTCTTCATCTTTTTTATTTATAAACAGAAATGGAAGATAAATAAGAGAGGGTATAAAAAATGGGATAAACCACTGCTCTTTGATAGTTTGGCTCATAAGTGTGTAAACTACTAAGGGGGTTAGTAGGAGAATCAAAACTCCAAAAATTGCATTTTTAAAAGTTTTTCTTAATTTAAAAGGAACTCTTGGAAGGTGCTCTTTGGAACTCTCATCTTCAGATCTTACAAAATGGATGTTTTTAAAAGCCTCAAAGATTGAGGATGCCCAAAACCATCCTAGAAAAAAGAGTAGAATAAGAACTGCTATATTTTGAAGATCATTCAAGCTGCTCCTTTCTCTAATGATACCTTACTTTTGATCTAGGATGTTTTAATTATCTGCGGAGGAAATTTTGAGAACGCTTTTTTAAAAGCATTTGCTCTTACGTCTTTGAACTTTCCAGTTGCGATAGGAGGCAGAAAGTATGCTCCCTCTTCGCTCTCTTGGGCATCATGATTGTTGTCATACATAAATGCTATCTCTTTGCCGAGTTTCTTTGCCTGAGCCGAGAGATTTCTGGCATAAGCGATGATATTTTTGTGATGTCTGTCAAACTTGTTACCTGAGCCAAAAAAGACAAATTTACCGCTTAGACGGATATTTAGATAGTCATGGTAGTTAAGCTCTCTGTCGTATCTCGTGAGCTGATTGCTCGTATATTTGTCCAAATCCGCATCGAACTCCTCTAAAATAGGCGTTGGCTCTATATTTGGCTTGTTGATGTTAAAGAGATATTTTATCTCTATAAGTTTGCCTCTGTATCCATCTTTTATGGCAGAAGCAAATAGATTACAGTTGTTGTCGAAGTTTAATTCACAAAATTTGCCGTCAAACTCATAACCCTGAACGGCAAGCTTTGTGTTGGTGTTGTAGCCGATAGGAGCAATAGTTGGGTTGTATAAAAATATAGTTCCAATTACAGATTTGCGCTTTTTGCTTAGCAATTCCTCTAGTTTTTCTATATCTATTACTTCGTTATCCTCTGGTATATAGATATACTGCTCTACTAGATACTCTATATCAAAACTTGTTAAAAATTTTCCAAATGCTTGCAAATTAAACCCTCTTTATCTTTATGCGAATTATACTACAATTTCAAATTATTAACGAGGGAAGAGCTTTATGGAGTTTGGATTTTATCTAAAGAAGTTTGTTACGTTTTTTATTGAACCGCTTGGTTTTGTACTGGCGCTTTTTACCATTGGGCTCTACTTTTTGCTCGCAGATAAGAGAGGTTTTGCAAAACTATTTTTATCCCTCTCTTTTGCATTTTTGCTTCTATTCTCTTATGAGCCGTTCTCAAATTTTTTAGTAAAAAATCTTGAAGAGAGCTACCCCAAATATGACTACAATAGAGACATAAGATATATCCATGTTCTTGGAAGCGGACACAATACGGATGAGTCGCAGCCGCTCTCATCAAATATAGGCTCATCAGG
The DNA here is from genome assembly GCF_005217605.1 of Sulfurimonas crateris. Classification (NCBI taxonomy): domain Bacteria; kingdom Pseudomonadati; phylum Campylobacterota; class Epsilonproteobacteria; order Campylobacterales; family Sulfurimonadaceae; genus Sulfurimonas; species Sulfurimonas crateris. Next base: position 230,633 of record NZ_SZPX01000002.1, read on the forward strand.
CATTAAAAGAGTTTTAGAGGGTGTCATTATTCATCTGCAGACTCCAGACTCAAAGCTTGTGTTTACTGGTTATGAGGGAAATACAGATATTGCAAATGCAGTTATGAATGCGAGACTGGCGGCATCTCTAGGCGTTGAAGAGAAAAATATGATCATAAATCCTGAGCCAAAGGATACTAAAGAGGAGGCCCTCTTTTTAAGAAGCATAGTTGCAGATGAGAAGTTCGTGCTTGTAACATCCGCAACGCATATGCCAAGGTCTATGAAGCTCTTTGAATCCCTCGGTTTAAACCCTGTCGCGGCACCTACCGATTTTCGTAAAAAAAAGCATACAGGCTACTTTAAAGCGCCAGATATTGACTCACTACAAAATTCACAAATTGCAATTCACGAATATTTTGGAATTTTGTGGAGTATCATAAAAAAGTAGGGTATAAAAAGCAAACTTTTTGTTATATTTGTATAAGATAACATATCAATCAACAGAGTTTAAGGAAGTTCGTTTATGCATAGAGGCTTAAAAAATTTATATCTTATTTTTATCTTTTTTGCACTGTTTGCCCAGAGCAGTTTTTCAGATATTATAAAGGTGGATGGAAAGACACAAAAGGTAGGAGTTACTAAATTCTCTGAGCTTTTTATAGATGATCAAAGCCACTTCTCATACGAAGATGTCTCAGAAAATACATTTGGAGACAACTTTAAATCCTCAAACTCTACTGCAGTCTCATCAAAGACCCCAAGAGAGACAATATGGCTTAGATTTAACATTGTAAACTCAAGCAACACTACTTTTTCGGGCAAGCTTGAGATACCTATAGTTTGGCTAAATAAAGTCGAAGTATATTTAAGAACTCCAAGCAAAGATGCAAACAGAACTTTTGATACGCTAAAACTCTCTGATATAAAAGAGGTTAACGCAAGGTCTTTTTTTATTCCTCTTGAGATGAGCGCACTTCAAAGCTCCACTATTTATATCAAGGCTCAGGGCGTAAACAAAATGGCATTTGCACCTAAGCTCTACTCGCTTGAGAAGGCGGAGTCACGCACTATATATATCGCTATGCTAAACGGTGCTTTGATCGGCATACTACTTGTTATATTTTTGTATAATCTAAGCAACTATTTGACTCTCAAAGATAAAAACTATCTCTTTTATCTCTACTATCTAGTCGGTCTGCTCTTCTTGGTGGGCACATACTACGGATATAACATTCAGCTTCTGTGGGACAGTAGCTATGAGTTTAACGAGAATATTTACTACCCGATAGTCGCATTTAACTTTTTAACTGCCCTGCTTCTTAGTAGAAACTTTTTAAAAGTCGAGAGTCAATCTGCAAAAATTGACAAATATCTGTTAATTCTGGCAGGGTTGTCTGTTCTTCTTGGTATATTTGGACTTATCTTTGGCAGCTGCAACAGTTCTGCTTATGCAACTCTTATCTTCACGCTTGTAAACTTTATATTTTTGGTATCAATCTCTGCTATTTCTATAAAGCAAAATATCTCTGGGAGTGGCTACTTCTTGCTGGCATGGCTCTTCCTGTCGGTTGGAAATCTGGTTCTTATCGGTTTGGTCTTGGGCTTTATTAAGTATAGCGATTTGGTATATGACATATATGCTGTTTTGGTCGTGTTAAATATTCTGATGATCTCGTTTGCAATGGTTGAACGCATCAGGGATGAGGAGTCCCAGTGTGAATTTAAGGTGCAAAAAGAGCATGAAGTAGCAAGTAAGCTCAATATCTCAAAAAAAGAACTTAGAGAGTTAAATGAAAAACTTCAGCGTAAACTTGCAAGACAGGAGAAGGAGCTTGAGACAAAAAGCAAAGAGTCTCAGATGTTATCAAATAAAGATGAAGTTACTAAGCTCTACAATAAAAGTAAGCTTGAAGAGATCCTCACAAACGAGCTTCACAGAGCAAAAAGATATGACTACGAATTTAGTGTAATTGTTGCTAACATTGACGGAATGAAAGAGATAAACGATACGCACGGTTATGAAGTTGGAAACTCTGTAATGAAAGAGATGGGTGAACTCTTTATTCGCCATATCCGCTACTTAGATACGGTGGGTAGATGGAGTGATAACGAGTATCTTATAATATGTCCACAAACAGGCGGAAAACACGCATTTACGGCGGCGGAGCACCTTCAAAGCTATGTAGAGAGAAATAAGTTCTTTTTTATAGGTAAAGCAACTGCCAGTTTTGGAGTTACGGATTGTCAGCCTGACGACACTCTTCAAGAGCTTCTAAAAAGAGCCTATGAGGCTCTTGCAAAAGCGAAAGAGGGTGGAAAGAACAGAGTCGAAATACTATAATTCGACCCTTTTAAACGTAAGCAGACTCTTTTAGGTATCTGTTTACGGTAAGTTTTGAAAACTTATCAAGATACTGCCAGAAGTCATCTTTGATATTCTGGTCAATATCAAGCTCCATTAACACCTCTCTAAACGTTCCGAGCCACTCATCTCTTGACTTTTCGTAGATAGAGAAGTTTTTGTGAATATCTATCATATACTGATCAAGATCCTTGCCCTTCATCTCCTCATCATAGATTGATGGACCGCCGCATATCTGAATAAAGAACTTTGTGTTCTTTTTCTTCACCTCTTCAAACTCTTCGGGATCTTGAGGAAAAAAATGTGCTATGTTGCTCTCATAGATACGGTCGTAGAACTTATACATAAGCTCCTGCATACCGTCATAACCCAGCGCTTCATAAAAAGCAGGATCAGGGTTTTTAAACTTTACATCTTCGCCTTGGATCGCTTTTGTTATTTCGTAGCTCATCTTTTTTTCCAATACTTAAAATTGTCAAAATATTAGCAAAAGTTGGTTAATATTTTATCTTTGCCAGATAGAGTCCGTTGCTTTTTGCGGGTCTAATTTTTTGGTTTTTCTTGCATAAAAGCTGTTCTTTGATCTCGGCTTCATCAAGAGCAAGAAGAGCGCCAACCATCATTCTGATCTGGCTTCTTAAAAATCCGTTTGCCTCGAAATTAAGTATGATGTAACCTTTGTATCTATAGGCGAAAGCTTTATAGATACTTCTTCTAGTGCTTTTTACATCGCTGCCGCTTTTCATAAAAAACTTAAAATCGTGTTCGCCGATAAAGAGTTTTATATTTTGCTTTAACTTTGAAAAATCAACACTTTTAAAGAGGGTTACAAAATTATCTTCAAAAGGATTTTTTGATGACTCTTTTATTATGTAGCGATATACCCTTTTTTTAGCACTGTATCTCGCATGAAAATTATCATCGACGGCTTTGGCTGATTTGACTAAAATTGAAGCGCTAAGCATCTTGTTTAGAACTTTTTTTAGCTTATCTAAGTCACTCCAAAAGAGAGGCAGGTCAATATGGCAGACCTGTCCGGTCGCATGTACGCCTCTGTCAGTTCTTCCGCTGGCGACTACTTTCGAGTCTATATTTATTTGGCTCAGAACGTGTTCCAGCTCTCCTAAAATAGTATTTTTTGAGCTTTTTTGTGTTTGCGAACCCAAAAAATCCGTACCGTTATAGGCAATAACTAGAGCACATCTCATCTAAAACTTGGATACTATCATTTTTTTGTAGATCAAGTATGTGGCTATAAGCCATCCTACGATCATTACGGGGATCGCATAAACTGATATTACTAGCTGAAGAGCGACTGCAAGGGCATCATATATGATTATTGAGAGGAACAAGAAGAGGTACACTTTCCCCTTTTGATGTCTTACATGAACTATCCCTATACTTGCAATGAGAAAGAGGCTTAGAATTGGAAAGAGAGAGAAGAGGGTGTTGGTAATAAGTCTCTTTTGCGTCTTTATAGATGGCTCTTTTGGAAGCCAGTACTCCATCGGTGTCTGATACTCATCTAGTTCTGTTTTCATCGTATCGTTTATAAACATAGTCTCAAAATCTATCTGCGTAAACTTCTCCTCTGAGTAGCTGTAACCCTCTCCGTCGGTAAGCTTTAGACGCAATATGCCAGAGTCGTTTATGATCTCGGCTTTTTTAGCACCTATTATCACCTCTTCGTTCTGTTTTTTGTTAAATAGTATTACGTCCGAGTAGGTCTCGTTTTGGTTATCTTTTCCTATATAGAGAAGCCACTCTCCAAACTTATGTCCAAACTCCGATGCGGAGAGATTGAACTTTGCTTCGCTTTTTTTATAGGAGATAAAGTTGTTCGAGAGAACTTTTGCATGCGGAAAAAGGACAAAGAAGTTAAAGAGCATAACAATTGACAAAAACAGAGCAGGGAACAGCAGTGTTTTTAGGATTACTTTAGGGCGGATACCGAGTGCAAAAAGCACTACTATCTCATTATCGTTTGAGAGCTTGAAGAGTGCTAGGGTTGCCGCTATAAAAAATGAGATAGGCAGAGTATAAAAAAGAAGCTCCGGAAGCATAAAGAAAAAAAGCTTACCCATCTCAAACAAAGAGAGCTGTATAACAGCCGTATAGGTAGCCATCTTAATCAAAAATACGACCGATGCAATTGAAAAAAGCGGTAAAAATATAGATAAAAATAGGATCGAGAGAGACTGCTTTATATAGTTTTGTAATATTATCATTAGTAAGTGGCCTCTATGTATCTTAAAATCGGGGTATCAAACATGTAGACTATAAATGTCGCCATTGCCAAGAACGGAACAAAAGGAACCTTCTGCTCCTCCTTTGACATCTTTAAAACAAATAGCATAACGGGGAGTGCCAAAAGTGCTGAGAGAAAAATTGCCGCGAGTGTTAACTTGACTCCAAGTAGCGCTCCCATAGTAGCTGCGACCATTATATCGCCTTCCCCCATAGCCTCTATAAAAGGGTATGTATGATAGTTTTTGCTCCACGATGTCACTCTTTTTTTTGCTTCTCTATGAGCAGATGATGTCAAAATATATGAGAGAGCAAATCTAAGCAGGGTAAATCCGCCCGCAAAGAGCAGGGCATTTTGGAAATTCAGGGCAATGCCTCCTATGCTCCAAGCGCCAAATATTGCAAAAAGCAGAGCTAAAAGATTTAAAGAATCAGGAACCATCTTATACTTAAAGTCTATCATGGAGAGTGCTAAAAGCGTTAAAAAACTAAAACCTATCAGCAGAGCAGGAAAACTAAGTCCCAGTTTTAAAGCCAGAGCCAAAAATATAACTCCCGATATTATTTCGATAAACGGATACTGCAGTGATATTTTTGAGTCGCAATACGCGCACTTGCCTCTTAAGAATATCCATGAAAAGATAGGTATGTTATGCCAAGGCTTGAGGGTGTTTCTACACGCAGGGCAGTGTGAAAAACCATCCATAACGCTCTCATCTTGAGGGATTCTAAGGATAACAACGTTTAAGAACGAACCAAGCAGGACGCCCAGTATAAAAGCGGTTGTGAGTTCCACTATTTCAATCCTCCAAATCTTCTCTCAATTTTTGTAAAATCTTTTATAATTCTCTCAAGTTCATCCGTCGTAAAGTCAGGCCAGAGCGTATCGGTGAAGAAAAGCTCTGCATAAGCTGCCTGCCAAAGCAGAAAGTTAGAGAGTCTGTGGTCTCCGCCCGTACGGATAAGAAGATCAACATTGTGTTTGCAGTCAAGCGCATTGGAGAGCATCGCCTCTGTGATATCCTCTTGTGAGTTTTTGATCCCATTTACGGCTCTTAGTATCTCGTCATGAGCGCCGTAGTTAAGTGCTAGTGATTGAACAAGACCGTCACAGTGTGCAGTTTTCTCCTGAACGCCTTTAACAGTCTGCTGAAGAGATTTTGAAAATGCTCTCATATCTCCTATGGGCTCAAACCTGATGTTGTTTTGAAGATAGTTCTCAAGCTCGCTCTCCAGATATTTCTGCAACAGTTTCATCAAAAACTCTACCTCAAGGCGAGGTCTTTTCCAGTTTTCGGTCGAAAAAGCGTAGAGTGTGAGTCTCTCTATATCTTCATCTTTTGCACAAAACTCAGTGATCGCTCTGACAACTTTTGCACCTGCTTCATGCCCATTGACTCTCTTTTGCTCTCTTAGCTCCGCCCATCTGCCGTTTCCATCCATGATTATGGCTATATGTCTTGCTCTGTTCATATCTTTTTTGCATGCTCTAGTATTTGAAATGATACGCTTAGTTTATCAGAGCTTGGGATCAGCTCTTTTTTATTTGCTAATATAAACTCTATCTCGTTTGTATCACTTCCAAAGCTTGATGAGTCTTTTAAAACATTGAGGCAGACCGCATCTACGCCTTTTGAGTCTATCATTTTTAGAGCGTTGGTTATTGCGTGCTCTTTGTCCATCTCGGCTTTAAAGCCTATTGTGGTTATCTCATTTTTATCAATAGAGCTTAAAATATCGATATTTTTTTTGAGCTTCAGTTCCCACTCATCTCCAAGCTGCTCTTTTTTGAGCTTTGAGCTTTGCGGATACTCTGCCACATAGTCGCTAACTGCTGCCGCCATAAAGAGGTATGGCTTTTTTTGTATAAGATGTATCTGCTCCTCTCTCATAAGCGTTGCTTTAGAGAGCTTGCCTTTTTTAGCTATACGCACCGAGTCTCTTAGGTACTCCATCATCTCAGCGGAACTCTCAACATCTATGGTGTATAGGTCTTGCGGGAGATCTTTGTCAAATTTTGTAGCTATAAGATTTACATCCGCACCTCTACAGTAAAGAGCAGTTGCAAGGGCAGAAGCCATCTTTCCGCTTGAGAAGTTTGAGAGGTAACGCACTTCATCTATCTTCTCAACAGTTCCGCCTCCCGTTACTATAACGCGTCTGTCCGTCCAAAACTCATCTTTAAGAACTGTTTTTGCACAGTGCCAGAATATCTCCAGCGGCTCAGCCATTGCGCCATCACCCACTGTTTTACATGCAAGCTCTTTTGTCTGCGTCTCTATTATTTCATAGTTAGCGATTGCCAGCATCTTGAGATTTCCCTTTGTTATGGGATTGTTTATCATATTTGTATTTGCTGAGGGCGCTATCACTTTTAGATGCGGATAGGCTAGGGCGCACTGCAGAAGCATATTGTCGGCTATCGCGTTTGCAAGTTTTGCTATGGTGTTTGCCGTTGCGGGAGCGATAACAAAAAGATCCGCCCATTCACCAGCTTTTATGTGGTTGTGAGAGTCTGTCCAAGATTCGTTCATATCATCCAGAACTCTGTTTGAGGTAAGAGCTTCAAAACTAAGCGGAGTTACGAACTTTTTAGCCGCTTCACTCATAACTACTTTTACCTCTGCGCCGGCTTTGGTAAGAAGTCTTACAAGCTCAAGCGACTTATAAGCCGCGATCGAGCCTGTAACACCCAGTAGTATTTTTTTGTTTTTTAGCAAGTTTGATGGGATGAGCATTTTTTACCTCATAAGTATTAATGGCGGCATTTTAACATAAAAGAGCTGATTAGAGCTTACTTTTGTCAACCTCTACTCCACCATACTCAAGTGTGTAAATGAGGTCGGTAGTGTGGAGCTTGTCAAAGTTCTCAAGCATGATCTGACGCAGGTACTCCTTCTCTTCCTTTTCAGCTTTAATCAGACTAGGGGCAAATATCCCTTTTCTCTCAAGAACCAATGATGTAATATCTTTGTCCATCTGAATATGGTTCATAAGCTCTTTTATATCGGTCTCAAAAATAGAGCTAAGCATAGAGAACATTCCAGCAAGATAGGCTTTGTCTTTGTTTACACGGTCAGCTTCAGCTTCCATCTTTTCGGCTCTTCTAAGAGCTAGTGCCAAAATAGTCTTGGATGCAGGATTTTTTGAGACCTCCGAGTAGAGATACAGAAGCAGCCATCTTAGCAGTTTGTCTCTTCCCATAAGCGTGATAACCTGCATCAAAGACTCTATTTTGACATTGAATTTTTTTGAGTTGTTGAAAAACTGAACAAGCTTGTATGAGAGATCTGGCTGTTTTTTTATGAAAAACTCAAGCTGTTCTGTGCTGTTGTTGTCCTTTATGATCTTTATAAGCTGCAGAATTATAAACTGTGCAGGCTCTTTTGAACCTATGATCTCTATGACTTCTGGCTTGTCAAGATAGTACCCCTGATAGTAATCAAACCCCATCTTTGAGTACTTCTGATAATCCTCTTTTGTCTCTATGTTCTGCGCCAAAAGCTTGATTCTGCTGCCTTTGAACTTCTCCATCACCTTCTCAAGGTTCTCATGCAGGGATAGAACTACGTCCATTTTAATGATGTCTATGTAGTTAAATAGTCTGTTGAACTTTTTTATCATCTCGGCACTTGAGTCAAAGTGTTCAAGTGAGAATCTGAAGCCTCTTTTTTTGTACTGTATGATCTTTGCGATCACTTTTTCATTCAGATCAATATCTTCTAAAATATTAAGAACAAACCTGTCTTTGTCCAAAACGTCCAATATCCCTTTTTGAAGCGACTCCTCATCCACGTTTACAAATGCCAAGACCTTAGAGCCCAAAAGCTTGTCTAGTTCGTTGCTGGTTATTGAGCTGATGATTAGCTGTGAGGTTGCTCTGATCTTTGTCGAGAAGCCCGTAGGCTCCAGTGAGCTGTCCTTAAATACTAGCTCGTAGGCGAAAAGCTGGTTTTTGTTGTCAAAAATCTTCTGTTTGGAAATGTTAATTATGTTCACGTGCAACTTCCTCGGTTTTCTCTGTTTTACATTCTAGCACGAAAAAAATTAACGTGGGATTTTGATATACATCAAGCAGAAATATTTATAGAGTGATAGAATTTCAACTTATAATAATTAAAAGGATAGTTTATATGAAGAAGATGTTATTACTTGCCTTCGCATTATCGTCACTGATTTTTGCCGAATCGCAAACACAGACATGTAAAAAGTGTCATCCGGCGATAGTTGATGAGTTTGAAAACTCAATGCACAGACAGTCATCAATTTACGATGATACGATACACAAAGCTGTATGGGATATGCACCCTGCAAAAGAAAAAGGTGATTATGCGTGTGCCGAGTGCCATACTCCAAATGCAAAAGATGAGGATGATGCCAAAAAAGGCATAACATGCGCTAGTTGTCACACAATAAAAGACGTAGAGGAGCATGCAAGTGCTAATAAGAATGTTTATAGTAAAGATAAAAAGACGTTTTACTCGGCAGAAGCCGGCAGAGAGGGAGAGAAAGTAGTCTATAAAAAAGAGAGCTCATGGTTTGGGCTTAACAAAAGTACAGTAGGTTCGCCGTATCACGATATAGACTATACAAATGAGAAGTATTACAGCGCACAGGCTTGCATGGGCTGTCACTCTCACAGACAAAACTCTGCTGAGTTTATGATATGTGAAACATCAAAAGATGGTGCGCAAAATAAAGATGAGAACTGTATAACGTGCCATATGCCAAAGGTAGATGGAACAGCCACAACTCTCACTGAGACTAAACAACACGCTTTTCACGGTTTTGCGGGAGCTAGAAAAAATCCCGAAATGCTCTCAAAATATGTTGGAGTTGATTTTATAAAGAGCGCAAACGGTTTTGAGGTGATTATTGAGAACAAAGCACCTCATGACCTTATGCTTCATCCGCTAAGAGTGGTAGAGCTTAGAGTAAATCTTGTAAAAGATGTTAAATCAGTATCTTTAAAGACGCATACTTTTGCAAAAATAATAGGTAATGAAGATGGAGCTTCTATGCCGTGGCTGGCAGATAGAGTTGTATCTGACACAATGCTTAAAGCAAATGAGAAAAAAAGCATAAGCTATAATGATAAAGTTCACAAGGGAGATAAAATAGAAGTGATACTTGGATACTATATTGTTAATCCAAAAGCTCTAAAAAAGTTAAATCTGCAAAAAGATGAAGATGCTAAAAAGTTTACGGTTCTTAAAGTACAAAGTTTTATAGCAGAGTAGCCAAAAGGCTGCTCTACTCAAATCTTGACTGCTTTGCCGACCTCATCATCGTTGTAAATACTGTGAGTTCCGTCACAAAAAGGGAAGTTGTTGCTTGTCTTGCACATACAGATATGGTACTGTTTTGTCTTTTCAACAGTTACCTCTTTTGGCAGGCACTCTGTTACTTCATGGCTTCCGTCGCAAAAAATACCCTCTTTGCTTCTTCCGCACGCGCAGATCATATATGTGACCCCCGCTTCAAGAGTCACACCTTTGGGTTTGTTGTGAAATACGATCGCATCTTTACACATGACATCTCCTTTGATAGATACGCACTATTATAGTGGCGATTTTATCTAAATGTCAAGGTAAAAACAGCTATATGGAAGAAGATACCGTAAGCTGCAGTTTCTCTTTCTGGTTTAGTTCTTCTACGGCTATGCCGTATAAAGAGCAAAGCTCTCTTTTTGCCTCTTCGCCAAGGTTGTTTAGATCTACGACATAATCAACGTAGTCATCTTCCTCTGCTATCTTCATCTTAAATGTAGAAATCTGCTCTTTTGTCGGGTGTGTTTTAATTATTTTGTACACGGTTGACCTCTTGTTTTTAAATGGTAATATTGGAGTGGAATTGTATTATTTTTTTTGATTTTTGCGGTAATAAAATTAAGTGGTTTATAAAGTTGTGTAAATAGGGGTGTTTTGGGGGTTTATGATAGTTATGAGCGGAGAGATCCGCTCAAAGAAAGATTACAGACCTGTAACGTTTTCTGCTTGTGGACCTTTTTCGCCCTGACCAATTTCAAAAGTTACCTTTTGACCTTCGTCTAGTGAAACACGACCGTAGCCTGTGCTGTTGATTTGACGAAAGTGTACGAATACATCTTTACCGCCATTTTCTTGTTCGATAAATCCGAAACCTTTTTCACCATTGAACCATTTAACTGTACCGTTTACTAATGCTGCCATTGTAATACCTTTGTGTTTGAATACACCTCATTGCTGAAGTGGTCTAAAATCTAATATGAAGCTTTTCTTTTAGTAGCGGATTATACTGTTAACTAGGTCATCAATGTAAAGCAGACTAAAGATGTAACTCGAATCATCTTTTATTGAGGGAAGTATAACTGAATAAAATGTAAATGTATATAGATTAGGCAAATTCTTTTTAAAGTTGTTGTTTTTTATTGTGTTAAAAAGAAAAACGAGCAATTCGGATGCAATTGTAAAGTATAGTTTTCCAATTAAGTAAAATAGGGAAATAAAGATGAAAATAAACCCAGACTATAAATCAAGGTTTCGCATACTAAAAGGCGGGAAGATAGCTTTAGTCATAACTGCACTTATAGGGAGTATAACCATGTTGAGTGCAGCACCGAGCGATGGTGTCGTGACAACTGGAACAGCAACCATCTCCCAGACGCCCAATACCACGACCATAACCCAAAGCACTCAAAAAGCCAGTATAAACTGGCAAAGCTTCTCTATTGCAAGTAATGAGACGGTAAACTTTGTACAACCATCTTCCTCTTCTGTTACCCTAAACAGAGTCATCGGCAATAGCGCTTCTACCATTGCAGGTAATATGAATGCAAACGGTCAGGTGTTCTTGCTAAACCCTAACGGTGTTATCTTTACAAAAGGTTCTCAAGTCAATGTAGGAGCACTTGTAGCTTCTACACTGAATATGTCAGATACAGACTTCAATAACGGTAACTATGTACTCTCAGGTTCAAGCAGTGTCTCTGTCTTAAACCAAGGTGACATCACTACTGCAAACGGCGGGTATGTCGTCTTTGCTGCAAAGAGCGTAACCAATGAAGGAACCATAACTTCACAAGAGGGAAATGTTCAGTTGGCTTCGGGTGAGCAGATCTCTTTAAACATCAACGGTAACTCTCTGCTCTCTCTTACAATAGATAAAGGTACTTATGATTCTCTTGTATCTAACAAAGGAATTATTCAAGCAGACGGAGGAAGTGTCTATCTGACATCCCAGGCGATGGATTCTGTCTTAAGCGGTGTTGTGAACAACTCAGGTGTCATTGAAGCTCAAAGTATCGGTACTAAAGACGGAAAGATCGTTCTGTTCGCTCACGGAGGTAGTATTCATGCAGGAGGTACTTTAGATACAGGTGCAGGTACGGGTTTCATTGAGACTTCAGGAGAAGTGTTCAGCTCTGATGATACTTTACATGTAACGACAGGTGAGTGGCTTATTGACCCTGTAGATTTGATAATTGATTCTACTCTGGCAAGTACCATATCAACTACGCTAAACGGTGGTGCGGATGTTACCCAGTCAGCTACAAATGACATTACCGTTTCTGCTCCTATTAGTTGGAGCAGTAATATATTAACTCTTGATGCAGGCAATAACATCAACATAAATACTCAGCTTGACCTCACTTCCACGGCAGGACTATTTTTAAAATATGCACAGACTACATCAAGTGGTACTTACAATGTTTACGCTCCTGTCAATATAGCATCAACAGGTAGTTTCTCTACTCAGCATGCCAGTGATACCGTTGTTAACTATACCATTATCTCCGATGCAACTGCGCTTCAAAATATCAACAGCGGACTCTCTGGTAAGTATGCACTAGGAAGCAATATCGACGCTTCAAGTATTGCCAACTTTGTGCCGCTTGGAAAGATTTCAACGCCATTTACAGGAAAATTTGACGGGCTAGGGCATGCTATTGACAAGCTAACTGTAAATTCATCTGATTTATTAACAGATGTTGGATTGTTCGGTGATATAAGCGGTGCAACAATCGAAAATCTTGGCCTTACCAATATCGATATAACATCAACAAATAATTATTCTGTTGGTGGGTTAGTCGGGTTTATGAATAATGCTTCAACAATAAAAAAGAGTTATGTAGATGGTGGAATAATAAGAAATACAAATGCCAATAACGGTACAGGAGGATTTGTTGGACAGATTTATGATGCGGCGAGTAACATCTCAGAAAGTTTTGCAAATGTTGCAATAGTTAATACAAATACAATACAAAATGTAGGTGGATTTGTAGGAGAAAATGGTGGGGTTATTAAAGATAGTTATGCTTTAGGAAGTATAGATAATGCTGATTATACAGGGGGATTTGTTGGCTGGAATAGTAATGAGAATCAAACTTCAACAGGTTCTATAATCAATAGCTATGCAAATGTAACAATAACAAATAGTACGCATACCGGAGGATTTGATGAAAATTCGGATACTAAAGCAAACTTTACAAACTGTTATTTTAATACCGCCACCGGATTGACGGATAATAACCCAGGTGTTTCAGGATTAAGTAGTGCCCAGATGCAGCAACACTCGAACTTTGCCGGATTTGATTTTACAAACACATGGATCGGTTATGATGGGCATACCGCTCCTTTACTTCGTGCTTTTATGGTACCTTTAACAGTAACGGCGAATGATGTCACCACAACCTATAATGGAACTGCCCAAAGTGCAACTGGAGTAAGCTACTCTATCGCTTCACCAAACTCTCTACTTTTAGGTTCAGTTGGATATACATTTGGGACAAATAGTGTTACAAATACAGCGGGAGATCATACCAATGCAGGGAATGTTGCCATTACTCCTTCTGGATATTACTCCACACAACAGGTCGGCGGATATGCTGTTTCATTTGTAGATGGAACGATGACCATAAATAAAAAAGCCATAAGTATTTCAGGTCTAAGTGCGGATAATAAAGTGTATGACGGTACGACGAATGTAAATATTTCAAATTGGGGAAATGTAAGTACGGGAGTGGGAACTGAGACACTCACACTCAATCATGGCACTGCAAGTTTTAGCGATCAAAATGTAGCAACTGCAAAAATAGTCACGGCAACGGGTTACTCTTTAGCCGATGGAACAAATGGAGGAGTTGCTTCAAATTACACTCTTTCAAGTTCAAGTACGACTGCTACTGCTGATATTACGGCTAAGGTATTAACAATCAATGGACTAACAGCGGATAATAAAGTGTATGACGGTACGACGAATGTAAATATTTCAAATTGGGGGAATGTAAGTACGGGAGTGGGAACTGAGACACTCACACTCAATCATGGCACTGCAAGTTTTAGCGATCAAAATGTAGCAACTGCTAAAACTGTTACTGCAATCGATTACTCTTTAGCCGATGGAACAAATGGAGGCGTTGCTTCAAATTACACTCTTTCAAGTTCAAGTACGACTGCTACTGCTGATATTACGGCAGCTGCAAGTCCAGTAACTAACCCAGTAACTACTCCAACGGCTAATTTATCAATGCAGAATTTGTTAGCAAATATATACAATATAAAAGAACCAGATGATATGAACAAGCAAAATAAAAATATCTATCGGCTAAATAATTATCAATATCTCTCATCTGGCTTGGAGAAGATTTTTTATATCGGTGACATCCTAATAATAAATAGGATGCCGGATATCATAAATAATTTAAGATTAGAAGGAAAAGAGAATCAATTTTCAATTAAAGGAGCAAGTTTATGAATAAAAATAACATAGAGACAACTTGAAGAGAAACACTTAAAGTTATGTGTTTGTAGCAATCTGTTTGACATAAGCTATGTTGTTTATAGTCGTTATGATAGTAAGGCTTGACCTTATTGAAATAGTAATTTAAAAAGGAAATATGTTATGGAAGGTTATATAGGAGAAATAAGATTGTGGCCAGTAGTTTGGGCTCCAAAAAATTGGGCATTCTGTGCAGGGCAAACGATGCACATAACGGAAAATCAGGCTTTATTTTCTTTGATAGGAACAACTTACGGTGGAGACGGAAGAGTCACTTTTAAGCTTCCTGATCTTACGGGAAGAGTTCCTGTCGGCGTATCAAGTTTTCCTCATCTGGGTGAACAATTTGGTGATAAAACGGTAACTTTAACTCAAAATAATTTACCTGCACATAATCATGGGATCAAAGATTCCGCTCCATCAAATGCTACAGCAAATCTAAAAGTTTATGATGGAACTGCGAATACAAGCAAACTAGCTGAAGCACAAGCTTTATCTAGTGCGGGCAGTTATGACAATGGACATGGTGTGACTCCAGTTCCTATGTTATCCACATCGGTACCAAATGCGCTACTTAACAATGTTGTAACGGGTATTACATTAACGCTTCCTTCTGCCACGGAAAATACAGGGAAGGGCGAAGCTTTTTATAATTATCAGCCAAGTATGGGACTTCATTATATTATCTGTATAGTCGGTATATTTCCTGATCGTCCATAAAGTTGAAAAAAACCGGATAAAAACTTATCCGGTGACTAGGAGAAAATATAAGACTTTCTTCTAGCGAGCAATTGGAATGCAATTGTAAAGTATAGTTTTCCTAATAAATAAAATAGGGAAAGTATAAGATGAAAACAAATCATGAATATAAATCAAGGTTTCGTATACTAAAAGGCGGGAAGATTGCCTTAGTTGTAAGTACACTCTTTGGAACGATGACCTTATTAAGCGCAGCACCGAGTGGCGGAGTGGTGACAACAGGAACAGCAACTATCTTCCAAACTCCAAATACTACCACCATAACCCAAACTACCAATAAAGCTAGCATAAATTGGCAAAGCTTTAGTGTAGCTCCTACGGAAACAGTGAACTTCGTACAACCCAATAGTGCTTCTGTCACTTTAAATAGAGTAGTAGGAGTAACAAACTCACTTATAGAAGGAACCATAAACGCAAACGGTCAAGTATTTTTACTAAACCCAAACGGAATAGTATTTTCCAAAGGCTCAAGCATAAATGTAGGAGGCTTAGTTGCTTCAACATTAAACCTAAGTGATGAAGATTTCCAAGTAGGGAATTATACTTTAAGTGGTAATAGTACAAACGCTATCCTAAATCTTGGAACTATAAATATTAAAGATAATGGCTATGCTGTTCTAGCAGGTAATAGTGTTTCCAATGAAGGCTTTATAAAAGCAACACTTGGTGATATTCATTTAGTGGGAGCAAGTAAAGTGAGCCTCAATATCAATGGAAACTCCCTAATAAACCTCACCATTGATAAAGGAATACTTGATGCCTTAGTTGAGAATAAAGGGGCTATACAAGCAAATGGCGGAGAGATATATCTAACTTCTCAAGCCTTAAACACAGTACTCAATGGAGTAGTCAATAATAGAGGAATAATAGAAGCAGACTCAATAGATTCTCATAATGGAAAAATCATACTCTTTGCTCATGGAGGGACAACTAACATAGATGGAACTTTAAGTGCAAAAGATGGCTTTATTGAAACTTCCGGAACAAATTTATCTGTAGCTTCCTCGACAGATATTCAAACTAAAAAATGGCTTTTAGACCCAGTTAACTTAACCATAGACTCAAGTGGACTAGCAGATACAGTTAGTGCAATTGCTGTACAAAATTCACTCTCAACTGCAGATGTAGAACTCCAAGCAGACCAAGATATAACAGTAGATGAAGATATTATATGGGGAGAAGCAACTAAGCTTACTTTAACAGCAGGTGATGAGATATTTGTAAATGCTACCATCAACAATACAAACGCAACAACAGGCGGAGTTTACTTTAATGCAGCAAATAGAAACAATAAAGTTGCATTTGACCCGACAACGGGGAAAGTAATAGTAAACAATGTTTTTCAACTCCAATGGATAAACCAAGCGTTAAACGGAAAGTATGAATTGGGTTCAAATATAGACGCAAGTGCAACTTCTTCTTGGAACTCTAATGCTGGGTTTGTTCCTATTGGAACTAGCTCAAACAAATTCACAGGAAGCTTTGATGGGCTTGGGCATACTATTTCTAATCTTTTTATAAATAGACCGACCGAAAATTATGTGGGACTTTTTGGAGATACAAATACAGGTTCAATTATCCAAAATCTTGGGCTTACTAATGTTAATATAAAAGGGAGGAGTGATGTTGGTGGACTTGCTGGATATAATCTTGGTTCAATCACAAACTCCTATGTATCAGGAAGAGTAGATGGGATTTATAGTGTTGTTGGTGGTCTTGTTGGGCAAAATGATGGTACTCTTACTAAGAGTTATTCTACTGCTCAGGTAAGTGGAAATTTTAAAGTTGGTGGGCTTGTCGGACATAATATTGGTTCTATCACAAATACTTACGCAACAGGCAAAGTTAGTGGTGGTACTAGTGGAGCTCTTGTTGGTTGGAATGCAGGTGGAAGCACACTTACCGATTCCTATTGGGATATAGACATTACAGCTAATAGAGTTGGAGCAAATTTTGGAACAATCACAAACCTCACAGGAGTTCATAGCTCAACAAGCACAATAGATGCTTTCACACAAGCAACTTACTCAAATTTAGATTTTACAAATACTTGGTATATGATAGATGGTGAAACACGACCATTTTTAAGAAGTGAATATTCCACTACCATTTCCAATGACCATCAACTTCAACTTATGGCTATGGATTTAAGTGCAAACTATACTTTAGCAAACGATATTACATATAGTGGAGATATGTGGAGCAGTCGTGGATTTAATCCTATTGGGAATCAATCAAGTCAATTTACCGGAGGCTTTGATGGACTAGGACATACGATATCAGATCTTTTTATAGATAGAGGAACAACTGATTTTATAGGATTATTTGGTTTTATCAATTCTAATTTAACGATACAAAATATTGGACTTGAAAATGTAGATATTACGGGTCAAAATTATACGGGTGGTTTAGTTGGCTGGAATACTCTAACTATAAATAATAGTTTTACAACAGGGAAAGTATCTGGAGCTACTTCTGTAGGCGGTTTAGTAGGTTTAAGTGAAAATACGATTAAAAATTCTTATTCCACCTCAAATGTAGAAGGAAATAGTAATAATACTGGTGGTTTAGTTGGATACAACTCGAGAAAGATTGAAAATAGTTATGCAACTGGAAACGTAAGTGGCCGTGATTATGTGGGTGGTTTAGTTGGAGAAAACGGTAGTGCTAGCAGTGAAATCATAAATAGTTATGCAACAGGAAGTGTCACAACTACTAATGATTATGCAGGTGGTTTGGTTGGGCACTCTTATGGTTCAATTACAGATAGTTATGCAACAGGTCATATTACTAGTGGTCGTTACTATATTGGTGGTTTGGTCGCAGGCAATACAAATGGAGTAATTAATAATAGTTACTGGGATATAGATACAACTGGTACCTCAGTTGGATTTAGTTCTAATTCTGGAACAATCACAAATCTCACAGGAATTCACAGCACAACAGGCACAATAGATGCCTTCTCCCAAGCAACCTACACAGGCTTTGACTTCACAAATGACTGGATAATCTACGAAGGAGATACAAGACCGCTTCTGAGAACTTTTATGACTCCTATAACCGTAACAGCAAATGATGCCACAAAAACTTATGATGGAAATGTTTACTCAGGTGCTAATGGAGTAACATACTCTACGACTCCAAATAGCAATTTATTGGGAACGCTAAATTACGGAACAGATATTGATGCTGGGACATATACTTTAACACCATCAGGACTTTACTCAAATCAACAAGGGTATATTGTCTCTTATGGATCAGGAACATTAATTATTAACCCAGTGCCAATTATAACTCCAACAACATCTAATACTCAGGTTATAGATACAAGTGAAATCAAACAGATAAAAACACCTGTCAAAAACGGTATAGCATTTAGAACAGACAATATTATCACCCCAAATAATCTTCTAAATGCCACAATATTTAGCCAAACAAAAATAACCAACAACGGCGTAAAACTACCGGTCGGTTTAATAAATAATGAGGAATTATAAAATGTTACAAAAATTAAAACAAAGTTTTCTAACTTTACTGTTGCTGGCAAGTACACTATTCGCAGCTGATATACCGGATTCAGGAAGTATCTTAAATGAGATAAAACCTTCTTTAAAACAACTAGAAAAGAAAGCACCGCCGGTTATTCCTATGCAAGAGTACAAAGCTCCCATCACTGGAGATGACACGCTTAAAGTGCTGGTAAAAAAGTTTGAGATACAAAACAATACGGTATTTTCTACTGAAGTTTTGCATGACCTCATTAAAGAGTATGAAGGTAAAAACTTAACTATTTTAGAGATTAAAAAAGTAGCAGATATTATTACAAAATATTACAGAGCAAATGGTTATTTTGTGGCTCGTGCTTATATTCCTGTGCAAGACTTAAGCGATAATATTGTGAGAATCACTGTTATTGAAGGTGTATACGGCAAATTTAATATAAATAACTCATCAAAAGTAAAAGAGAGTACTATAAAAAGGTATCTGTCTGAATTTGACAATGAAGAAGTTATATCTATGGATAAACTTGAAAGACAGATATTTCTTATAAACTCATTATCTGGACTTCAAATAGTAAACGCAGAAATTGCTCCGGGAGAAACTGTAGGAAGCAGTGATTTTACTATTACCGCTGAAGAGTCTAAAAGAGTTGAGGGTCATATCTCAATGGATAACTATGGAAATAAATATACAGGTGATGAACGAGCCAATATTGGAGCAACACTCAACTCTCCTTTTGGATATGGCGATGCTCTAAGTATCTATATTCTCAACTCTTTTACCGATGAATTGAAATACGGCAGAATTGCTTACTCCTTACCTGTGGGCAGTGATGGGGTTGTGACAAATATAGGTCTTAGCAAGCTGAAGTATACTTTGGGAGACAGTTATAAAGCTCTTGATGCACATGGAGAAGCTACTCTTTTGGAAGCAGGAGTTAGTTATCCTATTATTAAAACATATACACGCAGTTTGGATTTAAAGGGAGAGTTTGTTCACAGAGTTATGTCGGATTGGATGAGTGGTGAAAAAGATAAAAAAAGTATTGATGATTTTACTTTGTCACTTACTTCTTATGAAACGATGAATCTATTTGAATTGCCGAGTTCTTTGCTGAGCGTTATCTCTTTTACGCACGGGCATAAAAGTTTAAAAAGTCAAACTGCAGAGACAAATGATGCCATTGTACAATCAGAAGGGAGTTTTTCTAAGGCAAACCTAAACTTGACTCATGCTTTGGGGTTCAGTGAAAAGACACTGTTGACAACACGCTTTAATGCTCAAACAAGTTTTACCAGAAATCTGGACTCAAGCCAAGAGTTATCTGTAGGCGGTGTTTATGGTACAAGAGCATACAGTGATAATGAACTCTCGGGAGATAAAGGTTTTTTCTTCTCGACTGAACTTGGCTATACTCTGCCTGCAGTTCAAAATCTTTTGCATAATATGGGACTATTTTACGATACCGCTAAAATATGGTCCAACACAAACAGATGGGCAGGACTGAGTGACAATACTAGAAGACTTAGTGACATAGGAGTTAGTTATAATGCTTCATATAAAAGTCTAAATTTTAAAGCTTCTTACGCTCATGGGTTTGGAAGTGAGGCAACGCCTGTATCACAAGAGTCGAGAAATAAATTTTTGGCTCAACTGTTTTGGTTGTTTTAAGATAAAATATAAGTTATATTTGTAAGGGAATATGATGTTTACAGCAACTCTATTTTTTATTATTATATTTCTTGTTTTGTGGATATTGCGATTAAAAAAGAAGATTAATAAAAAAGAAAAAATAGAAGAAAATTGTAAATACAGAGAAGAGCACTTTAAAAAACTCTTTGATATGGCTCCGATATTTATTGACTCTTTTGATACAAATGGGCATTGCTATTTATGGAACAAAGAGTGTGAGAGAGTATTTGGCTGGACTATTGATGAGCTCAATGCACATGAAAACGTGTTTGCACTTTTCCATCCAGACCCGGAAGTTCAAGAGACAATGAGAGAAGCTTTTGCAACTCGAAAAGAGACACAGTACATTGATATGAGTCCCTTGAGTAAAAGTGGAGAGCCGATACCAAGCAGATGGATAAATGTCGATTTGTCAGAGGGTGAGATTATCTATATAGGTATAGATATGCGAGCTCAAAAAGAGGCAGAAAAAAAGCTTTTGGAAGCTCAATATGAGTTAAGAGAGCTGAACAACTCACTTCAAGAGAGGGTTGATGTGGGTATTAAAGAGATTTATAAAAAAGAGCAACTTCTCCTTGGACAGTCACGAATGGCTCAAATGGGAGAGATGCTAAGTATCATTGCGCACCAATGGAGACAACCTTTGAGTGTCATAGATATGAGCGCTTTTAGTATACAAAATAAAATTGATTTGCAAAAGTTTGATTTTGATGATAAAGCTTCACAAGTAAAGTTTTTAGAGTTTTTAACAAAAGAGATAAAAGATATACATAGGTATACCCAGTACTTAACAGGCACGATAGAAGATTTTACAAACTTTTTTAAACCAACAAAAAGAAAAGAGACGACAACCTTGAATGTGCCGATTGAAAAGGCATTGAATATTCTTGATAGTCTGACAAAAAAAGAAAATATCGATGTAAAAGTTGATATTCAAACCTATAAAAGGGTAAAAATTTATACCTATGAAGTGA
This sequence comes from Sulfurimonas crateris, assembly GCF_005217605.1. Classification (NCBI taxonomy): domain Bacteria; kingdom Pseudomonadati; phylum Campylobacterota; class Epsilonproteobacteria; order Campylobacterales; family Sulfurimonadaceae; genus Sulfurimonas; species Sulfurimonas crateris. The sequence goes on from NZ_SZPX01000002.1 coordinate 251,909, forward strand.
TGCAGGTTGTTTTAAATATTATTAAAAACAGTATTGATAATTTTATAGAAAAAGAGATACTCAACCCCACAATAAACATTAGTGTTAATGAAGATAACAATAAGTTTACTATTCTTATTTGTGACAATGGAGGCGGCATCGACGAAGCTATTTTAGAGAAGATTTTTGATCCATATTTTTCAACTAAAAGTGAAAAAAACGGGACGGGGCTCGGACTCTATATCTCTAAAATAGTGATAGAAAACCATAGCTTTGGAATGTTAAATGCAAAAAATATTCACAATGGTGCTTGTTTTGAAATAATTTTGTATGGAGAGAGGTAATGGGGCAGTCACTGTATAAAAAATGTAAACATTTAAGTATCCTTTTTGTTGAAGATTATATTCCTCTTCAAGAAAAAATCTCATCGGTTCTTTGTGATTATTTTGGCTATGTTCAAACAGCTTCAAATGGCGAAGAAGGCTTAAGAGAATATGAGAAATTCCAAGAGAAAAATAAAAAAAATTTTGATATTGTGATGACAGATTATCAGATGCCAAAGCTCACAGGCATTGAGTTAATAAAAGCAATAAAACAACATAATAAAGAGCAGATCTTTATTGTTATATCCGCTCATCAAAACACTGAATATCTTATAGAGTATATAAATCTAGGTATCTCATATTTTGTACCAAAACCGATAGGTCCTGAAAATATGTTGGCAGTCTTAGAGAATGTCAGTAATGTTTTTAAAAGTAATGAATCAGTTCGATTAAACAGCGCATTGGTATGGAATAAGAGTCAAAAAGCTCTTTTTTACAATAATGAACTACTGACCCTGGCTAAATATGATTTACTACTGTTTGAAGTGCTCTTGGAAAATATTGGATTTATCTGCTCAATCGATAAGATACTCAACCATTTTTATCTCTACAATGAAGATATTAAACAGGAGAATATACGAAATATGGTTGTTCGCCTGCGAAAAAAGATTCCAGATATTAACATAAAGAGTTTATACGGGATCGGCTACTTACTAAGTGTAGATTAAAAGATCTCTAAGAGACTAGTTGTTTGCTATCATCTCTTGTACAACTTCTTTTAAAAGAGGTAGGTCATTTTGAATTGTATTCCAAACTATTTGGCTGTCAACTCCAAAATATTCATGTATTAGAAGGTTTCTAAAATCTTTTAAATCTCTCCATGGAACTTTTTTGTACTTTGATAATGTTTCATCACAAAGATGGATGGTGGCTTCACCAATAACCTCAAATTCTCTGATTGTTGCACTGTACACAAGTCTGTTATTTGAAAATGTATCAACATTCAAGCCGTGTGTGAACTCTAAAATAGCATTTACTGAGTCTAAAATATCTTGCAGAAAAAGAAGCTCGTCCCTTTTAGACATAAATGATCTCTTTTAAGATTTTCTTTTTTGCTATTGGTTTTAATGTACTCTCTATGCCAAGGTCTACTTTGAGTTTGAAGGCATCTTCAAGTTCTCTTTTGAGTGCAAAAAAGGTACTTAAACTCTTTTTTTCGTTTAACATCTCTATGGCAATATCTATGTCGCTCTCTTCTTTAAAGTCACCGCGTACGTAACTTCCAAATAGACCTATCTTAGTAACACCGTATTTTTGAAAGAATTCATTTTTATGCTGTGATAAGAAGTCTAATATAAACGCTTTTGTCATAAAAATGCCTTGTGTTCCATAAATTTATTTGAAAGATTATAGCAAAAAATGGATATTTTTTTATATGGCATGGATTTTTTCAGTATGTAAAATTCACTCTTTGGAGCGTAAATTAAATCAGTTCTCTTAAATGTTTTAAAACTTAGTGTCTTTTTTGTTTTTTGAGATGAACTCATCTGCAAACCTGAGCATATTTTTGTAGTGGAGAAATATCTCTCTTAACTGCTTTTAAAACACCGTATGAGCAAGATATAAAGCGTTGTGATGCTTCATTCTCTCATAGAGCATTTTGTCGCTTGTAAGAAGATGTTTCTGTTTTCAACGCATAAACCCGACTTCGGCGTTTATGCTTCATTTTAGTTCAAAATGTGCAAATGCACCCTCTACACTTAATACATTTTTATAGCTGGTCTTTGTTATAGTTACCTTTTTTGTAGTTAAGTCACACACCGCGATACGAAAGTTTGAACCCATATACGGTTCAACAATGCAGATGATCTTATCATCGATCTGTCTTGTTGCATGGATAACACCTTGGAGCGTATGAAAAAAATATTTTGGATAGCTCAAAGGCGTGATCTCTACAACCTCCGCAACTATTTTTTTGCCAAGATTTTGTCTTATAAGATTGGCATCTTCATAGTTGTCAAACTGAACACACCAATCGTCAAACTCTTTATTGAAGCGTTTTAAACCTTCGTCCAAAAAACCGCCTGCCTCTGACTGTAGGGCAAATATGCTCATTTGTAGAATCCTGTAAGAATATTCATAATTATACTTGTTAGCTTCTTTGATATCTTTTACAAATGGTAGTTAGCTATGAATTCCATCGGGTTATTGGGTCTTTAAAGGTGCGTTTCAATATCAACGAGTTCTACGCGGGAGCACTCTTTTTTTAAGAGTTTTTTGCTGTTTGCATCATCTTCTGCCAAACTCAAAAGATCTGCAAAGTCATCTTTAGAGACTTCAACAGTATGGAGTTCTTTAAGAGTTTCAATGCTGAGCGTTGCCTCTTCTTTGGATTTAAGCGTAATATTGCGATGCCCCTTGGCAAACTCTGATTTTATAGCTTTTGCCACTTTTTCGTTCTTAAGCAGTTCCTTAAGTGAAATCTTTTGATTGAGATCATTATCGCACAGTACTTTATACGTTACCACTATTTTTCCATCCATTATGCCGATTTCCTTTATTCTCAAGTTTCCAGCTCTTTTATAGCATCTACAAAGACATTATAACTTTCTTGTGAAGAAAATACAAAAGATAAATTGTTTATGTCGATTTGTTTAATACTCATTTAATATCATTTTTATTTTTAAACATGTCTTTTTCCAATCACTCTTGACAAACAAACACTTCATCGAAATTAAATATAAAATAACCGAGTGCTAGTTTATAGCTTAAACCAACTTGATATTCACTTTGGTTTTGTTACAATTAGGCATACAAAAAATTATTGGAGAATCTTATGAAAACATTAACAATTCAGGTGGAAGATAATTTTATGAATGATTTTTTAAATTTTGTCGGCACTTGTAAGGATAAAATCAAAATTACAAAAGATAAAAGTTTAGAGTACGACCCATATTTTTATGAGAGACAGGCAGAATTGCAACAAATCAGAGGTGATATCAAAAGTGGTAAGGCTGAGATGATTTCACACGATGATTTATGGGAAAATATAGAGACTCATTTAAAAACTAAACATAGTTAAAAATGAAAATAATTTATAAAACAGCTTTTGAAAGAGAATTGATTCAAATCATAGATTATATAGCGCAAGATAAAAAAAGTGCTAGTCTTAAATTTGCTTATGAATTAGAAAAGTCAATTTTGTCGATTTTAGATAATCCGCTCAAATATAAACAATCTATTTATTTCAATGATGAAAATATTAGAGACATGACATATAAAGGCTATACGGTAATTTATGAAATTAACTTTGAAAAAGAGTTAATTGAAATTTTCAAAATTTTTAATAGGAACAAGCCTTTATAACTCCACAACCCGCTCAAACATCTCTTTGATCTCCATCTCGTGGCTTATGAGAAATATCTGTCTGTACTGCTCTTTTATGGTGTGGAAAGCCTCTAGTATCTCCATGCGGCGGCTCTCGTCCTGACTTCCAAACACTTCATCGAATGCCAAGAAACCAATGCTGCTTGCACCGCTTAGTTCCGTTAGAGTTTTTGAGATTGCTATGCGAAGCACTAAGTTTGCAAGGTCTATCTCTCCGCCGCTAAAACGCTCTATGGGGTACTTTTTGCCCTCATCATAGATGAAAAAGTCAAAGTCGTTGCTGACCTCTATGTGCTGGTACTTGCCTTTTGTGATACGCGCGTACATCTCTGAGGCGATCTCCGAGATGCGGGGCGCTATTTTTGCATTTAGACGTGTCTTAAACTCAGTAAGGCTCGCTTTTATCTTCTCATAATCAAGCAGGTCATCTTTTTTACTCTGAACTTTTTTCTTTTGCGCTTCATTATTGTTAAGCGAGGCCTCTATATTTTTTATCTCGCCCTCGATCTTTGCGACTTTTACTTTTATCTCCATCAGAAGTGCGGTTTTTGCATCTATGGCTTTGAGCAGTTCGTCATGCTCCGCAAGCTTTGCTTTGTGCTTCTCTTCGTCGTAGATGACAAGGTTAAACTCCGCCTCTTTTTTCTTGTACTGCTCTCTTAGATCTTCGATTCTTTTGCTCACAAGTGCCAAGTCCGCTTTTACGACCGGTAGCCTCTTTAGCTCTGTTTCATGGCTCACGTATAGTTTGTATTTTGGTTCAAGAGATGCAAAGTCGCTTCTTATCTTCTCGTGCGCTTTCTCATCGTAACTGTAGGCTTCAAGCTCTTTAAGCTCCTGCTTGTTTTTAAGCCCTTTTTGCTCTACAAGGGCAAAGTGTTCTTGTGCGGCTTTTAGGTCTTTAAGTTTGCTCTCTATGATTTTAACACTGCTTACGATCTCTGAAAACTCTTTCTCTTTTTGCTTCTTTTCTGTCTCAAATGCGCTCTTTTGAGTCTCTACGTTGGTAAGCTGTTTTTTGTACTCATCTATCTTCTTCTGGTGTGTCTCGTTGACCGTGCCGACAAGCGAGTTTACAACATTGTCATACTCTTCAAGGAGCGGTCTCGTGCATGTCGGACAAGCGCCCTCGTTTCCTAGCTCTTTTAGTTTGGCTATCTTGGCGTTCGTGATATCTATCTGTTTGAGTTCTGAGGCTATTTCGGCTTTTAGCTCGTTTTCGATCGTCTGTTTTGTCTTTACGCTCTCTTGCAAAACTGCGATGTTTATTTCCAGATTTTTTGCATTTAAGACAAACTCGTCATACCCTTCGCAAGCTTTTTCAAGTGCGCCAATGTCTGATCTGCTCTTTGTGTACTGCTCTCTTAGCTGAACCTGCTCCTTTTGCAAACCCTCTTTTTTGAGGAAGAACTCTCTGAGCTTCTCCTGCTCCTTTAACTGCTGCTGCAGGCTAAGATACTCTTTTGCCGCAGGTTTTAAAGATTCGAGCTTCTCCTGCTTGTCTTCAAGTTCATGAAACTCAGCGTTAAGTTTTACCTGATTTAACAGCTCGCTGTTTTTAGAGTTTTTTGTCAGTTCCAGCTGTGATGCGAGTTTTTGCTTCTTCTCTTTTGTCTCTGCAAACACTCCGAGCTCTTTTTTTATCTCTTTTTCTTTTGTTTTTAGTGCATCAAGATATTCTGTCTTGCTCTTCTCATCTTTTACAAGAGCCTCTTTTGAAGCGATATTCTGCTTTATCTGCTCCTCTTTTTGCTTTATCTCCGCTTCGCCCAAAAGCACCTCTTTAAACGCTTCTATTTCGCGTTTTAGCTCTCTGCTTTTTTCAATCAGCTCTCTTTCGACAAAGTCTATTTTTTCAAGTCCCAAAAGACGGCGTATCATCTTTTTTCTATCTTCATTTTTAAGCGTACTGAGGCTTGTAAGCTCTTTTTGGGAGGCAAAAAGAGTGTTCACAAAAGCATCTTTGCTCATCTTTGTTAGTGATGTTATGGAGCTTGTCACCTCTTTGGCACCACTTGTGATAAGCTCTTCATTTTTGTAGAGTTTTGCGTTTGCGCTCATCGCTTTTCCGCGAAATTCACGAACTACTCTGTAGGTTGCCGCATCAAACTCAAACTCAAGCTCAACGACCACCGCATCTTTTGCGTCAGCATTTGAGTTTTTGACTATATCTTTATACCCTTTGCTTCTAAGTTCGCCGTAAAGTGCAAAAAATATCGCCTCGAAGATGGTAGATTTTCCGCTTCCGTTTTTGCCGATGATGCCTATCAAACCCTCGCCAAACTCTATTGTCTTAGCGCTGTATTTTTTAAAGTTTTCAAGTCGGAGTCTAGATAGTATCATCACAAACCTCCTCGTAGTGTGCAAAGAGCTCTTGGACTTTGAGTTTTAGCCTCTCAAACTCCTCTCCTTTTGCTTCCTCTTTTATGTGTTCAAGAAAAAACTCCTCAAGTGATACGGCTTCGGCTTCCATCATCGCTGTCTCACTGCTGACATGCTTGAACTCTCGCTTTACCGATACGCTCATAGCATCTGTAAAAATCTTTTTTATCTCCGAGTTTTGAATGTCAATGGATTGCAGAACGCTCAAATTTGTAAGTTTTACCTCGACTATTGCATCTTTTACGTCGCTTGTATCGATCTTTGAGACGGAGTTTTCATAATCCTCGCAATCTATCTCTTTTACGACTATGGGACGGATTTTTATCTCTTTGTATTCGACCTTTAGCTCATCGTACAAGCTTATCTCCGCAAAGCCTTTAGAGTTTCGTTTATCATTAAGACTTGTTCTCTCTGTAGAGCCGCTGTAGTAGACGTTTTCATGCTTGCCGACCTTTCCAAAACCGTGCCAATGCCCGAGTGCGACATAGTCCATCATCTTAAAGATATACTCTTTTTCACTCGGATAGACCCACTCGCCAAACTCGTTCATAAGATAAAAAGCACCCACGGAGCAGTGCATCATCATTATATTCTTTTTACTTTTGTCAATGCTCTCTTCGCATAGCTCTATCTGTGAAAGCGCCTTTGTTTCGTCGTTCATATGGGGCAGGGCGTGAAATATTATGTGCCCGAACTCTATCTTTTTATATTCTTGATTGTACGCCGCATATACGTTTTTAAAGTTGTCAAATATCTTTAGGATGGGCGAGCTTAGATTTGTTCTGGGCGTTGAGTGGTTTCCCGCTATAAGGATGAACGGGATATCAAGAGAGTCTATGATCTTGAACTGTTCAAGCGCAAAAGTGATAGCGCGGTTTGAGGGGCTTGAGCGGTGAAAAAGGTCACCCGTATGGATAATATAATCGGGTTTTATCTCTTTTATCTGCTCTACGACCTGAGCAAAAGCGTCGTAAAAGTCCGCTTCTCTCTGGTTTATGTTTTCCTCATTTAAGATGTCTAAGTCGTTAAAACCTAAGTGAGTATCGCTAAAATGTAATATTTTCAAAAAAAATCCTAATTCAACAAAAAAATTAGGATTATGATAACTAATGTTTGAGTAAAGTTTCTATAAATTAATATATTCTTTTTACAGAAGTAATGAAAGGTTCATATCTGCTTCCATACTTTACTTCTACCTTGTATTGTAAAGAGGTGTTTCGCGTGTTATTATGACTATTTATTGGTCCGATCTCTTTTAAAAGATATTTAAATTTATAAGGCAGATGAACAGTTTGAACATTAAGCCGTTGTATATAACCGTACAAGATTTTTTCTTTATAATCTTTAACTAGCCCTACAACTCCTTTGACTATAAGATAATCTGTTTTATTGGGATACTTCTGTCTTAATCCTTCATACTCTAAACCTGCATCGATAGCAAAAAGTCTTGATTGTGATATTTGTTCACGAGTAAAATTATTTTTGGCATTCTCATAATCTCTTTGCTTCTTCTTGTCGTCTTTATTAGCATTATATAAAGCCTCTTTTTCCATTAATACTGCTTCTGCTGATTTTAAAGATTTTTTATATAATTCACCATTATTTTCCAGTACGATAAAGACTTCCTTGGTTGGTGTCCTTGTGCTCTCTTTAGAATATAAGTACTTATCTGTATCAAAACCCAACTCTTCTAATTTATCATGGTTTAGAAAATTATCCTGATGTGAGCGACTTGATTTGTTTGCAGTTCTATATACAAGCCTAAGAGATACGCTATTGTTCTCTTTTCTTATATAACTTGGCAGTTGAAGTTCTCTTTGTGTTAATGTTACTTCTGATGTCGCCTCACTTGATCGATTAAGATAAACACCCAGAAGCATAACCGCGTTTGTAATAACTAACAGTACAAAAGCGGATGCAAAAAGCTTGGAGGATAATTTAAATATTTTCATAATAGATTCTCCCTTTTACCTTTTAACAACTCGCTTCTAACTCTTTTGAGTATCATAAGTATGAAAACGGCACTTATCCCTATTATTAGAAAGAAAATATATTTTGGCATCCAGTTCCACCACCAGTTAAAAAACTTTGTATATAGAAAAATGACAAAAAATACATTTCCCATATTTGTAACTTCAGAGAGACCTTTTTTTATCCCAATATATATGGCGAAGGCACTAAAAGCAAATCCTATAACTTGGTAGAAACCCTCTATTGAGTCTTCAGCTAGATTTATATAACTGATTGAGCCATTATTTGATAAGATTAATACAGGCAAGAAAAATAAAAACATAGAAAAATATCTGTAAACAACATCAAAGTTTGTGTATTTGGAATGATTTATAAAAGAGAGTAAAAACAGGATTAAAGCAACCGGAAAAAAGTTCTCAGGATGATTTGAAAAGTTAATCCAATAAGCTCCACCCCAAACTCCAACTTTCGCTGATAGAAAAAACGAAAAGAATATAATTCCTATGCCTAAAAGCAGTCTTGTGTTTAGAGCGTAAGCTAGTAAAAATGCAAACAGCGAGAATATTAAGGAAGCATTTGGCGAAGGTGTAATATTGAATATTTGAGCAATCATAGATATATTTAATACAAATGTAGTAAAAGTAAGTAGAGCGGCGATTTTTGTATAGTAATCTTTGTTTTGTTTATTTGATAGGTAGTATGTAAAGAAAACTAAAACAGTTGGGGTGGAAATAAGTATAAAAACTTGTGTACTTTCTTTAAAGTCGCCCCAAAATTGCAAAAATAGAAAAAATATACTAAATGCCAATCCAAGAGCCGCTAAAAACGAGACTATTTTCATACCAAGACTAAGTTGCTTTTCATTTTTAGTTGTATCTATGTCAAACTCTAAAGAGTAGTTTGATAAAAGATTTTGGTGGTATTTAGCTATCTTTTCATTTTGTTCAGCAGTAAGTGAAACTACATCTGTGTCTTTTAATATTTCAAGTTCTGCTTGAAATGATTTAATTTGATCTGTTCTTTGTTGGGCTGTAAGGGTTGATGTTTTATTCATATATAAATAAATCCTAATTAACAAAAATAATTATTAAATAGTATCAAATATTTTCTGAACTTCACATTATTTTTAGCATTTTTCTTTTTTATAACATCACTATTTTTTGAAAAACTTATAGTAAAAATCTTTTATGGTTCTTAGTTTTGTTCTGCTTATTGCCAGAGAGCCGCTTTCGACTTTTCCGCTTGTAACAGTTGTTCCTGCGGCTATCATCACATCATCTTCGATGGTCACAGGGGCTACAAGCTGGCTGTCGCTTCCTACAAATACATTCTTGCCGATGATGGTCTGGTACTTTTTAACTCCGTCGTAGTTGCAGGTAATGACTCCCGCGCCGATGTTTGTTCCCTCATCGACCGTTGCATCTCCTATGTAGCTTAGATGTCCAGCTTTTACACCTTTTAGGGTGGATTTTTTAACCTCGACAAAGTTTCCTATATGCGTATCTTCAAGTTCTGAAGCAGGGCGCAGATGAGCCAGAGGTCCTACGTCGGAGTTTTTAACTACGCTATCTTCAATAACGCTGTGCGCTTTTATATGTGAGCTGATTATCTTGGAATTGCCCGTTATACGGCATCCGTTCTCAACTATGCACTCGCCCTCGAAAATGACACCCTCTTCAATGTAGATGGTTGAAGGAAGCTGCATTCTCACACCCGCTTCCATCCATTTGGTTTTGATTCTATCTTGCATTATCTCCTCGGCGACAGAGAGATCTTTTTTGGAGTTTACGCCCCTGAAGTGCTCTTCGTCTACCAAAAGAGGAGAAATAGTAAGTCCGTCAGCTCTTGCCATGGAGATCACATCTGTAAGGTAGTACTCTTTTTGAGCGTTGTCGTTGCCAAGAAGAGGGATATATTTGTCCAAAACTTTTTTAGAAAAAGCGTATATGCCGGCATTTACGGTTGTAACTGAGAGTTCAAGTTTAGAGGCATCTTTTTGTTCGACTATCTTTTGTACTTCACCGTCTTTTATGATAACACGGCCGTATCCATCGGGGTTTGGCAGGTCAAAGATGGACATTACGATGTCGGAGTCGTTATGCAGAAATCCATCAAGAGCTTTGGCAGAGATGAGCGGCATATCTCCGTTTAGAACAAGGACTTTTTCATTTTTGACAGAGACGTTTTTCATAGCCCCGCCGGTTCCCGGAAAGTTGATATCGTCTTGAGTGACAAAGTTTATATCGTTAAAGTATGAGCTTACAGCTTTTTGTACGGCATCCTTTTGGTGAGCGATGACCACGGTTATATCATCGCTTATTTCGCGTGATGCTTTTATAATGTAATAGAGCATCTCTCTGCCGCAAACAGTATGTAAAACCTTCGCTTTTGAGGATTTCATTCGACTCCCTTTTCCGGCAGCCAAGATAACTATACTGATTCTGTTTTTGTTCATTTTTAACTCTTTATAATATTTGACAAAATTATACCCTCCGCCTCTTATATTTGAAATTAAATCTCGAAAATTCCCATTTATTGAAGAGCCTAATATTTTTTGTGGTATTATAAGCCCAATATTTTACTATAAGGTATTTGAATGGATTTAGGTACGGTCATAGGTATTGTTTTAGTCTTTGCACTTCTGATGGGTGCAATGGCGATGGGTGTGGGAGTAGGCCCTTATATCGATATCCCTTCAGTTCTTATCGTTATCGGCGGTAGTATCGGTGCGTTGATGGTATCGTTCAAGCCCTCACAGATGAAATCTTTCGTTAAAATCTTTATGGTAGCGGTAAAGCCTCCTCAAGAGGACAAAGTAGAACTTATAAAAAAACTTGTCGCATTTGCAACAAAAGCCAGAAAAGACGGCATATTGGCGCTTGAGGGCGAAGTAAATGACGAGCAGAACGACTTTTTAAGAAAAGGTCTCTCTATGGCGATTGACGGCAATGAGCCTGATAACATAAGAGAGCTTTTAGAGATAGAGATGGAGCAGACAAGCACGCGCCACAAGGTAAACGGTTCAATGTTTAGCCAATGGGCAGGTCTTGCAGGTGCTATGGGTATGGTCGGAACACTTATCGGTCTTGTTGCCATGCTTTTAAATATGGCTGACCCTTCGGCGATCGGTCCATCTATGGCGGTCGCACTCCTAACTACCATGTACGGTGCGATCATCGGTAACGTTTTGGGGACACCTATTGCCAACATACTGGGCATAAGAAATGATGAGGAGACTCTCATAAAAGAGATGATACTTACGGGCATAATGTCGATTCAATCAGGAGATGCTCCAAGAGCACTAGAGGCAAAACTGCTTAGCTATCTGCCTCCAAAAGAGCGTGTGAGTCAATATAACTAATGGCTAAGAAAAAATGTCCTGAATGTGAAAAGTGTCTCCCGCTGTGGCTTGTAGCCTTTGGAGACCTTATGTCACTGCTTTTGTGCTTCTTTGTCCTTCTTCTCTCAATGTCAAGCATGGATGCAAAAAAGATATCTGAAGCCATAGGTTCACTCTCTGGAGCTATGAGCGTCTTGGAGGGCGGTATTAAAACCGAGGTCTCCAAAAGACGTATCCAAGAGTCAACTCCTATTGAGTCTGCTGATGAGACCTCTGAACAGGTAAACAGAGTTATGCAGGCACTTACTGAAGTAAACGAGATGACCGCAGAGGGCGACGGTCCTGCCGTATCTCTTGAAGAGGCGCAAGACGGTTTTGTGATCGAACTTCCTGCCGCTCTGCTTTTCAAATCAGGCAGTGCTACCATACAGAGTGAGGACGCGCTTCTCTTCCTAAAAAGAATAGCACTTATAGTAGGTGAGCTTCCAAACCAAACAAAAGTAAGCGTTCAAGGACATACAGATAATCAGTTGCCGGGAACGGGCAGTCCATATAAAGATAACTGGGAACTCTCTTCTGCCAGAGCGATCTCTGTACTTCAGGAACTTCTTTTAAACGGAGTAGATCCAAAACGAATAAATGCAGCAGGATTTTCAGAGTTCTCTCCAAAAGCAACCAATGTTACAGAGAGCGGCAGAGAGAAAAACCGTAGAGTCGAGCTTCACTTTTACGGTGCAGATCCTGACGATAAACAAAAAGTCGAGCAAGGCGTCTTGGATAAGGCAGCAAGCAAATAATGTTTAAGCTTTTTCTACTTTTTTTGTGGCTGGGAGCAGCCTCTCTCTTTGGAGCTGAAAACGTCGCTATTCCAACTATGAACTTTGAGCTCTCCGCTCCCTCTTCTCCTCAGCAGCTAGTAAGCTCACTTAATGTTCTGGTTCTCTTAACGCTCCTTTTCCTGGCTCCTAGCATGGTGCTTGTGATGACGACTTTTACAAGGTTTGTCATAGTTTTTGGCTTTTTAAGACAGGCCCTTGGTACACAACAGGTTCCTCCCACGCAGCTATTGGTTATGCTTGCGATGATACTCACATTCTTTGTTATGGAACCTGTAGGTGTAAAAGCCTATGAAAACGGAATTAAGCCGTACATAGAAGAGAAAATTGGTTATGAAGAGGCGTTTGATGAAACAACTCTTCCATTTAAGAACTTTATGATCAGAAATACCAGAGAGAAGGACTTGGCTCTCTTTTTTAGAATAAGAAAGATGGAGAACCCGACTACGGTCGCAGATGTTCCTCTATCGGTTATTATTCCGGCCTTTGTCATAAGCGAGCTAAAGACCGCTTTTGAGATAGGCTTTTTGCTCTTTTTACCGTTTTTGGTCATAGATATGGTTGTTGCATCAATTTTGATGTCTATGGGTATGATGATGTTGCCGCCTATTATGATAGCGCTGCCCTTTAAGATACTTGTCTTTATTCTCATAGACGGATGGAACTTGTTAATAGGCAATCTGATAGCCTCGATAAAATAGATATAAAAGTAGATAATGTGAATTGTAAATATTTCGGTGAATGTGGTGCTTGTAGAGTTTATGAAGATGGATACGAGCATCAGCTCTCATTAAAAGCAGATATAAACCAAGATAGATTCAGACCATACTATGATGGAGTCATATCCCTCTTTAGGTCTCCAGAAAGTCACTACCGCTCAAGAAGCGAGTTTAAGATCTGGCACACGGATGATGATATTCACTATGCTATGAACCGCATAGACAAAAGCGGTGTTCTACTTATAGATGAGTGCCCACAGGTTAGCGAGCCGATCGCCGCTTTGATGCCAAAACTCTTAGATGCCATAAAAAAGCACGATATCGGCTTTAAGCTTTTCGGTGCCGATTTTTTAAGCTCAACAAGAGGCGAGACAGTAGTCTCACTCCTCTACCACAGAAAGTTGGATGAGCAGTGGAGAGAAATAGTCCAGAGCATAGCTTCAGAGCTTGGTGTCTATATAATAGGACGAAGCAGGGGTCAAAAGCTTGTAGTCGGTCAGGATTACGTAACAGAGCATTTAGATGTGGATGGAATGGAGTTTAGATTTAACTATATAGAGAACAGTTTTACTCAGCCAAACTCAAAGGTAAATGAGCAGATGCTCTCGTGGGCTTTGAAAAACCTTCCAAAAAGCGAAAGTGATCTGCTTGAGCTATACTGCGGAGCAGGCAACTTTACCATACCTTTTTCACTCAAATTCAGAAAAGTTTTGGCTACTGAGATATCAAAATCCTCAATAAACGCCGCAAAAGTAAATATGAAATTGAACAGTGTCAATAACATAGAGTTCGTTCGAATGAGCGTTGAGGAGTTTGTTCAGGCTCTTGATGGCGTAAGAGAGTTTAATAGAATGAGAGATGTAGATATAAAATCTTACGACATTAAGACAATATTCGTTGATCCGCCAAGAAGCGGTATGGATGAGGCTACGTGTGAGTTTGCTTCGAGGTACGATAATATCTTGTATATCTCTTGTAATCCAGAGACACTGGCAAGAGATCTGGACACTCTATGCAAGACACACTCTGTTTCGGATATGGCTCTTTTTGATCAGTTTCCATATACTCATCACGCAGAGATGGGTGTCAGACTAATCAGAAAAGGGAGCGCTCTGTGAGACTGCTATTTACTCTTTTTCTTCTGTTTTGTTTTGCATATTCTAACGAGATACAGAGAATTGAGGATATAGCAAAAGATATAAGCAAACTGCGCCTAGAGAGTGAGAAGTGTAAAAAAGAGCTGACAAACAGCAGGAAGCTATCAGAAGAAAACAGGGAGCTTCAAAATAGAGTCCAAGAGTTAGAAAAACTGGTAAAAAAGCAAGAAATTCTTTTAAAAACCAAAGAAAATAGTGAAAAAAATCTATTGATTTACAGCAATAGATGTGAAGAGGAGAGCCCTTTTCCCGAGCTTATGATGAAAGATGAGTATACAAAAAAGCCTTTTAGCAGAAATGAGATCATAACCTTTAAAGCAAGCGCTTTTCGCCTTAAAACAGACAGTGTGATATATGACGCGGCTAACGGAAAAAAGATCGATCTGTGGGAGAAGGGCACATCTTTTACCTCTAACAGTATGATGGATGGCTGGATCAAAATTTCTGGTTATTTTGTGAAGCGAAAGTGGAAAAAAGCCCAAAAAGAGCTCTGGGTAAAGTCCGCACAAACTATAAAAAGATAGCAAATATATTATAATGATATAATGCTGAAAATTTTTTAGAAGATTATAAATGAAAAAAATATTGATTATCGGTGACGGTGAAGTATCCAAACACTTTATAAACAGAATTATTGATACTCACACTAGTGAGAACATCTACTATGTAGTAGAGACCAAAGCAAAAAAATATAAAAATGTAAATCCGTCACGTTTTAAATTTTACGAGTTTGATCCTACAAGCCTCTATAAGCTTGCCAATCTTCTTAAGATGGAGTTCGTTCAGGTTATCATCGTTATGGACAGCAAAATGGATGTCCAGTACACTATTAAGAACATCAGAAGTATTAAAAAGCAGCTGCGCATAATTGTTCTGAATAAATGGAAGCTAGAAAACGAAGACTCAAACGTCGTCTTGATAGACTCAAATGAGATCCTCTCATCAAGACTGATCGATTATCTGCCTAATGTCCCGGTCATCGCTCAAAATGTCGGAATAGGCGAGGGTGAGATAATGGAGGTCCTTGTTCCGTTTGGAAGTTCATTTATCTACAAACACATCGGTGTCATCGAGCAAAAAGAGTGGCGAATCGTTGCTATATACAGAAACAGAAAACTGATAATGCCAAACCGCAGAAGAATGATCCAGCCAAACGACCTTCTGCTTTTAGTCGGCGATCCGACCGTTTTAAAATCAGTCTACAGGGCTATAAAAAGAGAGCTTGGACAGTTTCCTGAACCATTTGGATCCAACCTTTACCTCTATCTGGATATGGATATTTTAGATCTCAAAACCGTAGAAGATTTTATAAAAAGAGCGATCTTTATACATGACAAACTAGGGCACACTTTGATAATTAGGGTTGTAAATCCAAGTGATTTTGATGTGGTCTGGATGATAAAAAAGTATAGAGCAGAAAATATTGTTATAGATATAAACTACGATGCAACAGATTTAAAACAGAGCCTCTTTAACGACATAAAGACATATCATATAGGTTTGGTGATCGTCTCTAACGAGATATTTGACGATTATGAGATGAGAACGACGCTCTTTGAAGCTCAGGTGCCTGTTTTCAAAATTGCAGACAGAGAACTCTCAAGCGTAAAAGATGCATCTATCATACTCGGTGACAACCGTGATCTAGAGAAGATATCCTCTACAATATTTGACGTTGCCGAGCAGATGAGCCTTCATATTGAGCTTTACAACTATATGAACGAACATCAAGAGGCAAAAGAGCAGGTGATCGAGCACTACTATAACCTTGCGAGCATCTTCTCAAAGAGCATTAAGGTCATTAAAGAGAGCGAAAATCCTATAAAAAAATTAAAACAAAAAGATGATTTTATACAGATCATACCTTTTACAAAAAAATTAACAAAAAGAAAAATCTACTCCATTCTCTCAACTGACAGCGAAAGACTCTACCACAAACTAGACGCTAATCATCAGATATTTATCCCCGTGCAGATCTGATTTAGCCGTTTTTTATCCTTATTTAAGTATTATACATCTGATGTTACGCACTTAAAGCGAACAAGTCCGCTTAAGTGGCAGGGACAAATGTCCCTACAACCCCCTAAAGCTACGAAAAACTCTGTTTTTCGAGAATCACAAGGTGTTTTAAACACTTTTTTGTAAAAGTGTTTAACATCAAATATATGTAACTAAACTGTTGGATAAAGAATGCAAGTACACATTGAGCTTAAAAAGGTCGTAGACGACTCTTACGACATAACAATAGACAAGCTTCCAAAAATATATTTTGATACAAAAGTAGCAGTTGTTACCAACCCTACGGTTTCAGCTCTTCATCTAGATTATCTTCTCTCAAACATAAGTGCAAAAGAGCTTCATGTGGTAACGCTAAAAGATGGCGAAGAGTATAAAAATCAAGAGAGTATCGATGCCATACTGGACTCTCTGTTTGAACACCGTTTTAACCGTAAATCTATGCTTATTGCATTTGGCGGCGGTGTTATCGGCGATATGACAGGGTTTGCGGCAAGCATTTATCAAAGAGGAATAGATTTTATTCAGATCCCAACAACGCTTCTCTCACAGGTAGATGCGAGTGTCGGCGGAAAAACAGGCATGAACAACAAGTACGGCAAAAATCTTGTAGGAGCGTTTCATCAGCCCAAAGCCGTATATATTGACCCATCTTTTTTGACTACTCTTCCTAAAAGAGAGTTTGCGGCGGGAGTTGCAGAGATAGTTAAGATGGCAGTGACATTTAATAAAGAGTTTTTTGAGTTTCTAGAGAGTGCAGACCTTAGCGATGCAAAAGTGCTTCAAGATGTGATAAAGCAGGCAGTAGAGACAAAAGCAAACGTAGTGGCCGAGGATGAGAAAGAGCGCGGGCTTAGAGCTGCTCTTAACTATGGGCACACCTTTGGGCATGTGATAGAGAATGAGACGAAGTACAAAGAGTTTCTGCACGGAGAGGCTGTTGCTATCGGTATGGTAATGGCAAACGAGACCGCAGTGAAGATGAACCTTATGAGCGAGAAAGAAGCCCTTAGAGTAAAGGCACTGCTTGAAAAATATGACCTACCGACACACTATGAGATTTCAGATGTAAATACATTTTACGAAACATTTTTTCTCGATAAAAAGAGTTCGGATTCTGCCATAACGTTTATTCTGCCTTTGGGTATAGGCGATGTGGTCATAACGGACAAAGTTGACAGAGGAACTGTTATGTGTGTTTTAAATAAGTTCGGAAAAGATAAATGAAAAAGACACTCTTCTATCTGTTAATAGCATCATCACTTCTCTTTTCAAACAGCGTTACAATCGACAAAAATATGAGCGAGCAGGATATCCAGAAGATAAAACTTGCCCAAGAGGATGCAAAAAGAGAAAAAATTGCACAATATATCTCCGAGCTAAAAAATATTGAGGAGAGGATAGCAAAAAAAGATAGCGTCTGGATGAAGAGCTACTCATCATACCTTACTTCTCTGGACGTTAGAGAGAGTCTGGAGAAGATAGTAGAGAGAATAAACTATCTTGAAAAAAAGAAGAACAAAACTTTAAGTGAGATCGATGAGCTCAGTGCACTTATTGCAAGAGAGAAGATCCTTACATCCCAGATAGAGAAGCTCAAAAAAAAGGACAGCTCTCCGTTCTCAGACCTTTTGACCCCTCCAAATATTGACGAAATACCTGCAATAAAGAATCCGTTTGATATTTTTGTAGGTATATCGCTTATAAAGACTCTGGATAGGGACTTTAACGACTATGTGTTGAAAAAAGATGAACTAAAAGAGCTTATCGCCCTCTTGAGATCAGAAATACGCATATATGGAGAGATACTCTCTCTTGATGAGCAGAGCGAATATAGAGAAAAAGCAGAACTAAAACTAAAGCAGCTTGAGAGATTTGAATCTGCTCTTGACACCATGAAGGTCACGGCTGATGTCTATCAAAAAAGATTGGACATCATCGAAGTCAGCATCAACAAAGAGGTTGAGGCTCAAATATTTAAAATAGCCAAGATAGGCGTCGTCATTCTTGTAGTATTTGTCTTCTTCTTCTTGCTTAAGCTATTTGTCAAAAAATATATAACCGACAATGAACGCTTCTATATGGCGAACAAGATCATCACTTTTGTCAATTTTACGCTTATTGTCTTGATTCTGTTTTTCAACTACATTGAAAATGTCAGTTATCTTGTCACTATTTTGGGATTTGCTTCCGCAGGTATTGCTATTGCCATGAAAGATTGGTTTATGAGCATACTCGGTTGGCTTGTAATCGTCTTTGGCGGAAGCATACATGTCGGTGACAGAATACGTGTTGATATGGACGGTATGCAGTACGTCGGCGATGTTATGGATATATCGCTTCTTCGTATGACCATTCTTGAGGATATTACGCTCACGTCAGTTACCAATAACAGAAGAGCTGGAAGAATTATATTTGTGCCAAACAACTATGTCTTTACGAGAATGATAGCAAACTATACACACAGCACTCTTAAGACTGTTTGGGATGGTGTTCATATTACGATCACCTATGATTCAAACCATAAAAAAGCGATGCATCTTGCAAAAGAGATAACCAAGAAGTTCTCTAAAGGCTACACTGACATTACAAGAAAACAACTTAACAAGCTTCGTAATCAGTACAGTCTTAAAAATACAAACGTAGAGCCTAGAATATTCTCTTTTATAGAGCCAAACGGCATTGTCATAGACGCGTGGTATTTGACAAATGCTTATGCTACTTTAACGCTTAGAAGCGTTATCTCCACGGAGATTGTGGATGCATTTATGGCAGAGGATGATATAACCATAGCATACCCTACTCAGATGCTTCACCTTGAGCAGCCTGCCAAGAGAACTCCTCCTTTTGCAACAAATGAAGAGATCGTATAAAATGAAAAAAGTATATTTTAAAACCTTTGGATGCAGAACAAACCTTTACGACTCTCAGGTTATGATGAGCTCTATGCAGGAGTATACGGTAACAGAAGATGAGAGCGAAGCGGATATAATCGTAGTCAACTCATGTACAGTGACTAACGGAGCTGACACGCATGTGCGCTCATATATCTCCCATGTTGAGAACAGCGGCGGCGCAAAGATATTTTTAACTGGATGCGGTGCGCATACAAAAGGCGAGAACCTTTTAAAGCAAGGGCGTGTTTCAGGGGTCTTCGGGCAGAGCGAGAAGATAAAGATAGATGAAATGCTCAGCCGCGAAGAACCTTTTTACGAACTTGGTGATCTAAACTTCATAGATGAGAGCGTTGTCGATGATTTTATCGGCAAGAGCAGGGCGTTTATAAAGATCCAGGAGGGGTGTAATTTTCGCTGTTCATACTGCATAATCCCTTACGTTCGTGGTGATGCAAGAAGTATGAGCGAAGATAAGATACTTGAGCAGATAAGCAGACTTGCGCGAAACGGTTTTGGAGAGTTCATCCTCACAGGAACAAACGTGGGAAGCTACGGTCAAAAGAGTGATAGCTCAATAGCCTCTCTTATGAAAAAAATATCTCAAATACGCGGTGTAAGACGTATAAGGGTAGGCAGTGTAGAGCCTATCCAGATAACGGACGAGTTTAAGGAGATACTGGATGAGCCGTGGCTTGAGCGTCATCTTCATATAGCACTGCAGCACACTTCGCCACAGATGCTAAAGTTTATGAACAGAAGAAACGTATACAAGCAAGACAGAGAGCTTTTTGAGCTTCTTGCAGGCAAAGGTTTTGCGATCGGAACCGACTTTATAACTGGGCATCCGGGGGAGTCTCAGGAGCTTTGGGATGAGGCGATGAGAAATGTAAGAGAATTGCCTTTGACGCATCTGCACGCATTTACATACTCTAAAAGAGACGGCACGCCATCAGCGACGATGAAGCCTGAAGTAAACGGAAAAGTCGCAAAAGACAGGCTTCATGAACTCGAAAACATTGTAAAAGCTAAAAACTTTGAGTTTAGAAAAGCTTTTGGCAAAGAACTTGAAGTTCTTGTAGAGAGCGAAAAAGACGGAGCTTTTGTTGGATATGACCAGCACTTTAACAAGATCATAATCGACTCGGATGAGGATCTGCTTGGCAACTGGATAAATCTGAGCGAGTACGAGGTAAGAGAGGAGTCTAACTATGGTAGGGTCTAAAACGAACAGAGTAGCACTTTATGCATCGGCTTTTTTGGTAGTGATTTTGGTTCTTTTTGCAATGCTCAGAGACAATGCAGATGCCATCTCTTTAAAAGATGCAACTGCTATGCTTCAAGACAGAAGCGTTAAAAGCGTTGTTGCTTCAGAGGATTTTATCTATCTTAAAACAGACAAAGAGGTTTATAAGATAGCATCTTCTCAGATCTCTGCGGATATGCTAAGCGATTACAGAGTAAAAGTTAAAAGTGCCTCAAACGTAGTAGCCTACTTTCTATTTTTAGTTCTTATTTTGGGTATAGGCACACTTGTTTTTAAGTGGCTTCAAAAGAACAAGATATTAAGCACTGACAATATCACAAGCAGCAGGTTTAAATCATCTTTGGAGCACTCGCAGCCAATAGAGTCCATAAAAAGTGATGTAACATTTAACGACATCGGCGGTATAAGTGATGTTAAGATGGAGCTTGAAGAGATTATCGACTTTATGAAAAAACCAAAACGCTATAAAAGTTTTGGTGCAAGAATGCCGCGCGGTGTGCTTTTGGTAGGTCCTCCCGGTGTCGGCAAGACCATGATAGCAAAAGCCGTTGCAAACGCGGCAGGCGTTCCATTTTACTACCAAAGCGGCGCATCTTTCGTTCAGATATATGTCGGCATGGGAGCAAAGAGAGTCCATGAGCTTTTTTCGGCGGCAAAGAACAACTCCCCTTCGATCATATTCATAGATGAGATAGATGCCGTAGGAAAGAAGAGAGACGGACAGAGAAACGACGAGAGAGAAGCGACGCTAAATCAGCTTCTAACAGAGATGGACGGCTTTGAGAACTCAAGCGGCGTTATAGTCATAGCCGCTACAAATAAGATAGATGTGCTTGACTCCGCGCTTCTGCGTGCGGGAAGATTTGATAGAAGAGTCTTTGTCGAGCTTCCTACAAAAAGAGAGAGAGCCTCTATACTTACGAAATATTTGGAGAAAGTTCCAAACGAGGTAGATGTCAACTCTGTTGCAAATATGACCGTAGGCTTTAACGGAGCCTCGTTAGCGGCTCTTGTAAACGAGGCATCTCTGCTTGCCATCAGACAACACGATTTTCAAGTGACTATCGAGCATTTCCATCAGGTAAAAGACAAGGTTATGTTTGGCAAAAAGAAGCTTCAGATGTTAAGCGAGGAGCAGAAGCAGTACCGTGTGACATATCAGGCGGCAAAAGTAATCTGTGCGACATATTTTGACCTGCCTTTTGAGAAACTGCTTCTATCAAACGAGAAACTAACTCCCGCAACGGATGAGCCGCTTATCAAGCATGAACTTGAATCAAGAGTAAAGATGCTTTTAGCGGGCATTGTCGCGTGCAATATCAAATACAGCGAGCATGCAAGCAGCGCCAAGGGCGATCTAGACGAAGCAAAAGAGATAGTCGAGAGGATGATCTCAGAGTACGGCATGGGTTCATCTCTTATGGCAAGCGAGAGCGAAAAAGAGCTGCTTATGAAAAGGCTCTATGAAGAGACCAGAAATCTTCTTGAATCGATGCAAGATGTTATAAAGTATGTGGAGAGCGTCTTAAACGAGCGTGAGAGCATTACAAAAGCGGATGTGAAAAAGAAACTAAATGAAGTTTTATAGCGGCTTTTCTCTAAAAAATGAGCAGTACTACTTTAAAGAGTACATAAACTCATCTGAGTACAGCGTCTTTGGATTTAGCTATGGAGCCATAAAAGCACTCAGATATGTGCAGGATATGCTTAGTCAAAGAAAGCGTATAGACACTCTTCAGCTATTTTCCCCCGCTTTTTTTCAGACAAAAGATGAGAAGTTTAAAAAACTCCAACTATTAGGATATAGAAAAAATCAAGAGGCTTATCTAAGAGAGTTTATAGCCTCATGCTTTTCGCCTTATGAGAAAAAGATAGTAGAGTACGGTAAAAGCTCGATTGAGGAGCTTGAAGAGCTTTTGCAGCATGAGTGGGAGATAGATGAGCTAAAAGAGCTTTTGCAAAGCGGAGTAAAGATAGAGGTCTATCTCGGCGGGGAGGACAGGGTCATAGATGTTGAGAGAGCGAGGGAGTTTTTTTTAGAAGTCGCTACGGTGACATACATCAAAGAGGCAAATCATTTTTTATTAGTAAATTAGGAGAAGAGTATGAGCAAAATAAGAATAGGCGTAATAACGGCAAGTGACAGAGCGAGCAAAGGGATATACGAGGACATATCGGGAGTGGCTATCCAAGATACTATGAAAGACTACCTCAAAAGCGAGTTTGAGATAGTTTACAGATGTATACCTGATGAGCAGGAGATGATAGAGCGTACAATGATAGAGCTTTGCGATGATGACGAGTGTTGTCTAGTGGTTACAACAGGAGGAACAGGTCCTGCGCTTCGTGACGTAACTCCAGAGGCTACAGAGAACGTGTGCCAGAAGATGATGCCAGGGTTTGGCGAGCTTATGAGACAGGTAAGTCTGCAATACGTTCCGACTGCAATTCTCTCACGCCAGACAGCGGGCATCAGAGGCAAAAGCCTTATCATAAATCTACCGGGCAAGCCGAAGTCCATCCGTGAGTGTCTTGATGCTGTATTTCCTGCCGTGCCGTACTGTATAGATCTTATAGAGGGCCCTTACATCGAGACGAACGAGGAAGTCATAAAAGCGTTCAGACCTAAGGCAAAGTAAGTTTTCTGCTTACTCTGCTATGTTTTAATCTCTATTTAACCGCTTCAATATTTGCCGAAACTATGTAGTCTTCGATATTTTCGGACCAATCTTTTAAAAACTTCCTGCTCTCGTTCTTGGGTGTTATATGCATATTTTTAAAACCTGAGTTTTTTGGCAACGTTTCCAAGTCATCTATAAAAATGGCACCTGCTATGCAAGCTCCGTAGCTATCGAGCGTTATTATGTGTGATGGTATCTTTTTTGTTAATACTATGTCAGATATTGCCAATCTGCCGCCTGTTTTTAGAACCCTGAAAGCCTCTTCAAAAACTCTCTGTTTCTCTAATTAGAGGTTGATAATACAGTTTAAGATGATGACATCTACGCTGTTGTCTGCAACTGGAAGGTTCTCTTGTCTTTAATCTGTTTCTTGCCTCTAAAAATTATGTTTTTTATATTGCTTGAACTGATATCAAGTTTATCGGCTATCTAGAGCTATTTTATCTCAGAGAGATATAGTGCTTTGGCGTATTTAGGTGCAAGCGAGTTGATTATCGGTTCTATGCAATTTGACAATTCACTTATCGCATCTGCTTGCTCTTTGTCTTTTAAAATATACTCTTCATTAAACTCTATATTATCTCTGTTTTTGGCATCTTTTCTATAAAAGTCAATAATTGAATTTCTTGTGATTGTAGATATTCATTATTTCACTATCTCTTTGATAGTAGATTATCCCAAATGAAAATCTATTTGTTAAGCATCTTTCTTATCTCTCAATCAAGTTTCTGCCAAGCAGTAGGATATTCTAAAATTCTTTGGATTGTTTTTTGAACTTCATATGTAAATTCTGTACCAAGCCCATCTTTGCACTCTTGATAATAATCAACCGAAGCATTTAATTCAACTTCAGCATCCGGGCGGAAAGAGTAGGTTGTTTATGAGTTAAATCTTTGAGAGATTTTTTTGAAAACTTCGTCTCCATCAACTAGTGTAACGGAATCTGAATCGATTTCTTCTTTTCTTTTGTGAGCTTCTTTTACCCATAGCTTATCTATTTCACTATTTAACGGTGTAATGCTAGCTAATATTTTAAATGTGGATTAAAGAATAGTGAAAAAGATAAAACAGAGAGACTTCTCTCTGTTTTTGTAGTACTAGATGAAGTTTACGTCTGTGACGTGGTGTTTTAGACCAAGCTCTGCAGGGCTACATCCAAGTGCCAGACCTACCATCTGCTGCATATGAAGAACAGGAAGTGAAACTTCTCTGCCTATTGCCTCAGAAGCGTGTTTTGTCTGAGTGTCAAGTTTTAGGTGACAAAGCGGACAAGGTGTTACCATCATATCTGCATTTTGATCAGTCGCGCCTGCTATTGCGTTTCCCGTAAGCACTGCCGCAGTATGTGGAGCTTGAAGCTCAACGTGAAATCCACAGCACTTGTTTTTCTCTTCATAGTCAACATTCATACCGCCGCACGCGATGATAAGGTCATCAAGCGAAGTAGGGTTGTACGGGTTCTCTTTTTGGTTGTGAGACTCGTCATGAAGCTCTGAAGGGCGGATATTGTGACATCCGTAAAACGGAGCGATATTAAACTCGCTAAGAGGCTTAACAACCATCTCTTTTATCTTGTCAAGTCCGAAATCATCGATGATAGCATAGAGGAAGTGAATGATGTTTGAAGTACCTTTGTACTCTAAACCAACCTCTGCAAGCTTCTCATTTACTCTTGCTTTTAGTTCAGGGTTTCTGTCTAGTCTGTGTTTTGTCATAGCAGTGTTTAGCTGACATGTATTACAAATGGTTACCATTGTAAGACCGTGCTTCTCAGCGTAAGCTATGTTTCTGGCATTGAGTACAAGCGATAGGAAATCATCATAGTCTTGTAGATGTGAAGCCCCGCAGCAAGAAGCTTCAGTAAGCTCTACAAGCTCAATGTTCAATTTTTTTGCAACTGCCATAGTTGACATCATCTGTTCCGGAGTACTCTGCTTAGCAGTACATCCTGTAAAAAGTGCATATTTTAATTTTTTCATCTATTTTACTCCTAGAACTTTACAGTTGATGAAGATTTAATAAGTTTTTGTATCTCATCAAGATTGTCTGATTTTGGCATATTCCAAGGCATGATTATCTTGCCTTTTCTAAACATCTGAAGTGCGACAGGAATATGTTTAATGATCGATGGTCCCTCAGAGTAGAGAACTAAGCCGCCCTCATCAAGCACACCGTGTCTTTTGATAGAGTGTAGGAAACCGACTGCGTGGCGTGTTGCAACATTGTTCTTCGCAACACCTCTTTTAAATGCCATCTGGTGCAGTTTTGTGATCTTCTCGATAGGGTTGATCTCTTTTGGACAAACCTCCGCACACTCAAAACATTTGACACAGTCCCAAACGCCTTGCTTCTCTTCGTTGACATCAACAAGTCTCTGTCCATCGCTGTCACGTACATCCGCTTCAAAACGGTAAGCCGCTGCAAATGCCGCAGGACCGAAGAAGTCGCTGTTTATCTCAACAACAGGACAAGCGTAGTGACATGCCCCACACTGAATACAAAGGTCAGCTTCGTTCAGCTCCTCTGCATCATGCGGAGACACAAGGTTTTCAGAAGATGGACACTCATCTACATCTGCAACAAGGTAAGGAGTTACAGCTGCGTGTTTCTCCCAGAAGTCGGCTTTGTCGATAATCATATCTTTGATAGCTCTTTTTGTGCTTAGAGGCTCAATAGTCAAGTCGTTACCGAAGTATTCGATCATAGTAGACATGCTCTCTTTACAAGCAAGAGTGCTTCTGCCGTTTACTTTAATGGCACAAGCCCCGCAGATACCGTGGCGGCAGCTTCTTCTATATGAAAAGCTTCCATCGTGATCCCATTTGATTCTGTTTAATATATCTAAGACAACCTCTTCGGAAGTAACGTCCATACTGTAATCTTCATAGTATGGAAGATAATCTTCGTCAGCATTAAAGCGAAATACTTTGAAGTTTACTTTTTGTGTAGTAATTGCATTTGTACCCATAACTTCTCCTTAGTAATTTCTTGCTTTAAGTTCATGCTTGCCAAGAACGACAGGCATATAATCTAGCTCTATATTGCCATCTTTATCCATGTATGCCATCGTGTGCTTTAAGAAGTTCTCATCGTCACGAGTGTCGAAATCTTCTCTAAAGTGAGCACCGCGGCTCTCGTTTCTAGCGATAGCGCTCTCAACTATGAACGCTGAGTAGTCTATCATATGTCCGAACTCTATCGCTTCTTGAAGCTCAGTATTGAACACTTTTGATTTGTCTTTGACACGGATATTTTTAAATCTCTCTCTTAGCTCTTTGACTTTTGCTACAGCAATATCCAGAGTCTCTTTTGTTCTAAATGCGCCTGCGTTTGCAGTCATACACTGCTGAAGCTCTTCTCTTAGCTGAGTGATAGTCTCGTTTCCGTTGTTGTTTAGTACAAAATCAATCTCTTCAAGAGCTTTTTTAGCGTCTTCTTCAGTAGCTTCACGAAGCGGGATGGTCTCTATCTCGTTAACCATCGTCTTACCAACAAAACGTCCAAATAGAAGCGCTTCAAGAACAGAGTTCGCACCAAGACGGTTTGCACCGTGAACAGATACACAAGAACATTCGCCAGCTGCATAGAAACCCTCAACAAACTCGTCATTGTTCTTACGTACGTTTCCTGCAATATTTACAGGGATGCCGCCCATTGAGTAGTGTGCAGTAGCAGAGATAAGAATCGGCTCCTTAATCATATCAAGACCAAGGAAAGTCATTGCAAGCTCACGAAGCTCAGGCAGTCTCTCCATGATAAGATCTTTTCCTAAGTGAGTCACGTCGATGAAAACCGCATCTTTTCTAGGTCCGACACCGCGTCCTTCGCGGATCTCATTTAAGATAGCGCGGCTTACAACGTCACGTGAAGCTAGTTCCATTGCATTTGGAGCGTATTTCTCCATAAATCTCTCACCAAGAGAGTTGAAAAGACGTCCTCCCTCACCGCGAGCAGCTTCAGAGATCAAAACACCGTTTCCTGATAATCCAGACGGGTGGAATTGAACAAACTCCATATCTTCTAATGGAAGTCCGTGACGTGCTACGATCGATAGACCATCGCCCGTATTTGCATGTGCGTTTGAGTTTATCTTGTAGCTTCTTGCGTATCCGCCTGTAGCGAACATTACAGATTTTGCGTTGAAGATAGCAACTTGAAGGTCTCTGATGTTAAAAGCGACTACGCCCGAGACCTTGCCGTCTTTGTAGATAATGTCTGCTGCGTACCATTCGTCCCAGAACTCAACGCCTACACGGTAAGCCTGCTCGTAGATAGTCTGTAGAAGCGTTAAACCTGTTCTATCTTTTGCGTAACATGCACGAGGTGAAGATTGCCCGCCAAAAGGTCTCTGTGCGATCTTTCCGTCGGCAGTTCTGCTAAATGCCGCACCCATTCTCTCAATCCAACGGATAGTCTCAGGTGCATTTTTACACATAAACTCAACAGCATCTTGATCAGCTAAATAGTCACTCCCCTTTACAGTATCAAACTCATGCAGCTCAACGCTGTCTGCATCGCTAAAAGCTGCATTAACACCACCTTGAGCAGCTCCCGAGTGGCTTCTTAGCGGATGGAGTTTTGTAATAACTGCAACTTTTTTACCTGCATTTTGTAACTCTCTTGCAGCGGCGCATCCTGCTAGGCCTGCACCGACAATTATTGCATCGTAAGTATAAATAGGAATACCCATTAGCTTTCCTTTGTTGATTAAGAATAAAATAAGGCGGATTTTACAATTTTTAGCCTTTGTCTATAATAAAAGGTTGTTATAAAAAGTAAAAATGTTCCGTTATCACTCATTTTGGGCAAAAACAGAGAGCAAAAGTGTGTAGATTTGCTATAGTTAATTAGTGAATATAGATATATAAGAAGACCCCATAACAGCTACTTATGGGGCGAGATGATTAGAGTTCGCTGTGTGCGAGGTCTTTAATCTGAGATATTTTGTCTCCGCCTGTCTCTTTAGCGTAACTTAGTACTTTTTTAGCCTGTGTGATGCCCTCTTCAAGAGATATATGATTTGGTTTTATGACAAACCCACCGCTCATTTTTATGACTATAGGTCCAAGCTCAGGAGATGTCAGTTTGAGCTCTGCAACGCTTTGGCGGATGATATCCGCATCTTTATATGACTGCTCTTTGCTCTCTCTTGATAGAATAACTGTAAACTGGTTGTAGTCTGTTCTTGCTATTACATCAGCTGATTGTTTGTGAAGAGAGATGGCAAATGCAACCTTTTTGAGTATGTTTTGCGTAAGCTCTTGAGAGTAGACTCTGTTCGTCTTTGAGAAGTTGTCGATCTCAAATATCGTCACAGATGTATAGTTCTTCTCTTTGACATTTTTCTTCTCAGCGTAAGAGCTCATAAGACCTTTTAGGTTATTGATGCCTGTTACTGGGTCTACCATTGCAGGGTTTTCAGAGACATCTGGCTTTCTTCTCATTCTCACTGCTATTGCTCCGGCCTCTTGTGAAAATATCTCATACCCTTTTTTGTCTACATTATATAAGTATTCAATATCCTTATATATGGATGCCAATCTTTTTCTATACCAAAAAGCGATAGAGAGGATCAGTATAAATGCAAGATAGGTTATGTTTTTATGAATATTGAACTTCTGCTGGTTGTACGAGACGGCTCTGAATATTATGTTGTTGATCTGATCGTACAGAGAGAGAAAACTTTTTTGAAGAGCCTCCTCCTTCTCTTTGTCGCCGTTGTTTTTCTTTGTATAGAAGTCACTTGCCCTCTCGTTAAACTCTTTTGTAAGTGAGCTTAGTTTGTCCAGGTCTGATAGGTACTCTTTTGAATTTGATAGTATAAATCTCTCAATAAAACTAAACTCGTACTGATTGCGGAGTTTGTCAATATCGTGCAGAAGTTGGGTACTTTTGCCGTTAAACTGTATAAGTGCAAGATCAAGGTCACCCTTTGGAAGTGAGAGGAGAGAGCTGATAATTCGCTTCTGATTGTTAAGATTGTCTATTTTTTCGTATGATTTTGAGTGTTCAACTGCCGCCAGCACTCCAAATGCCGCAAATACTGCCGCTAATAAAAGTAAAAGCGATAAGTTCTGAAAAATCTTTTTTATAGAGTGCTTCATGGTAGAGTTTCCTATATAGATGGTATAATGTCCTGCTATTTTATACATATTGGCTTTAATGGTAACTTAAGGCATTTTAAGAAGTTTTATTGAATTTAGAAAATTATTTTATATCTCAGTTTAAAAACGCTCATATCGGTGATGACGGAGCTTTGGTAGGTTCTGCGGTCTACTCAAAAGATGCCTTTTTCGAAGATGTACACTTTAAGAAAGAGTGGATGAGTTACTATCAGATAGCCACAAAAGCGATGATGATAAATATCTCTGACGCTATCGCCATGAACGCAAAGCCAAAATATGCACTTCTTAGCGTGGCAATGCCTAAATCTATGACGATGAAAGAGATGCGTGAACTGGCGTCAGGATTTGAAGATACGGCAGCAAAGTACGGCATAGAGATAATCGGTGGAGACACCATAGGCAACATCAAGCTTGATATTACGATAACTATCATATCCGAGGCAGATAAACCTCTAAGAAGACAAGGGCTAAGAAAAGGCTATTTAGTCGCTCATACGGGGAAACTCGGAAGAAGTGCAAAAGAGCTTAGAAGATTAGCAAACCTTGGCAAGATACATAAGAGCTCAAAGTTTGTAGATATTAGGCTAAGAGATAAGTTCGTATCTAAAGCGTCACGCTACCTAAAGTGCGGGATGGATATCTCAGACGGTCTTTTTAGCGATTTGGGCAAGCTCTCATCTGCTAACAGGCTGGGGTTTAATTTTTATAAACGCATACCAAAAAGAGTAGGGTGCAGCGGCGAAGAGTATGAGATGCTTTTTGGCTTTGACAAAAGAGACAAAAAAGCGCTCTTTAGAGTTGCAAAACTCTGCCGCACATCCATAACCATAGTTGCACAAAGTGCCAGAAAAAATTATAAAAACAGATGCAAAGCGCATCATTTTTAATTAGACAGGATCATTATGGACAGATTTTATTCGCTCTCACATTCAAGCATAGATTTTCACTTTAGACAGACGCCAAGAGACTTCGTTGTCGAGGAGATGCCGTTATATGAATTTAGCGGCGATGGTGAGCATCTTGTACTGTTTGTCAGAAAAAAAGGGCTCTCTACGCTAGAGCTTGTCTCTATCATTGCAAAATATTTGGGGATTCAAAACAAAGAGATGGGTTATGCGGGACTAAAAGACAAGCACGCTATGACAAAGCAGTACATCTCACTTCATAAAAAACATGAAGCGAAGATGGATACGTTTGCGCATGAAGATATAAAGATACTCTCAAAAGCATACCATAACAATAAGATAAGAATAGGGCATCTAAGCGGTAACAGGTTCTACATTAAATTAAAAAAAGTAAACCCGACCGCAGCAAAAAAGATAGATGAGGCTCTAAAAAATATAGCAACGTTTGGAATGCCAAACTTCTTTGGTTATCAGCGTTTTGGAACGGATGGAAACAACCATATAGACGGTGAGAAGATCGCAAAAGGTGAAAAGAAGGAGCGTAATGTAAAGGTAAAGAAACTTCTTGTCAGCGCATACCAGAGCCATCTTTTTAACCTCTGGCTCAGCAGACGTCTTGAGATAAACGCTCTTGTGCAAAAGTTTGAGACAAAAGATCTCGAACCTCTGCTAAATATGCCAAACCATGAACTTGAAAAAATGAAGGCTCAGACTCACCCTTTTAAGCTTATAAGCGGCGATATTATGGAGCACTATCCTCATGGCAGACTCTTTGATTATGAGGGCAGCGAGCATGACCTTGAGAGATTTAACGAAAAAGATATATCAGTAACCGGTCTTTTGTGCGGTAAAAAAGCAAGAATTGCCTCAGATGCGGCAAGAGTGATAGAAAAAGAGTTTGATGATGAGATAAATGCGGACGGCACAAGAAGATATGCATGGGTATATCCAAAAGACGTTGAGGGAAGATACAAAGATGAAGAGGCTCAGTATGAGCTTAACTTTTCGCTTCCAAAAGGCTCTTATGCCACGGTTTTAATCGAAGAGATAGCGAAAAGAGAAATAAGGGAGTAGAGAATGAAAAAACATATAACATCAGCGATATCGCAATCTTTTGGAAAGTTTGCAAACAGGGAGTTTGCAAAACCGATCCAAAATTTTATAAACAGCTCTTACGTGAAGATTATGGGCTTGGATATGAGCGAGTTTCATTCGCCAACTACTTACCGTACTCTAAACGCGCTCTTTACAAGAAAGCTCAGAGAAGACAGAGACTATTCGCTAGATAGCAAAGATTTTATATCTCCGTGCGACTCTTTTATTACGGAGTGCGGAGATATTGACGTGCGCCACGCTTTTCAGATAAAAGGGATGAAATATCACTCAGACGAGTTATTGGGAGAGCACTTCAGCAAAGAGGAGAAGAGTATAGTCGAATACGGAACGTTTATAAACTTCTATCTCTCTCCAAAAGATTATCACAGATACCATATGCCTACAAATACAAAAGTTCTAAAAGCTGTCCATATTCCAGGTAAATTTTACCCCGTCAATATTCCATCGCTAAAAAAGAGAGTAAATCTTTTTGCAGAGAACGAGAGAGTCGTTTTACTGTGTGAGACAACAGATAAAAAGAGATTTTATATGGTGCTTGTAAGTGCTCTAAATGTCGGAGTTATGCAGGTCTCTTTTGAACCCAAGATAAAGACCAACGCAGACGCACAGAGCAGCAGCGCATACAGTTATGAGAACCTGCACTTAAACAAAGGCGATGATTTCGGCTGTTTTGAGATGGGTTCGACCATCGTTATTTTAGCGCAAAGAGATATGCTTGATGTTAATGTAAGAGCAGGGGAACATGTTAGATACGGCGATACGATAGCAACAATAAAGCAGTAGCAGGTTTAACTATACGTTAAACCTAAAGTGCATAATGTCGCCGTCTTGCACGATGTACTCTTTGCCTTCAAGACGCATTTTTCCAGCCTCTTTTGCTTTTGCTTCGCCGCCGCAGACAATAAAATCTTCATACGATATGACCTCGGCACGGATAAAACCTTTTTCAAAGTCGTTGTGAATTACTGCCGCAGCTTTTGGTGCAGTCGTGTTCTTGCGGATTGTCCACGCGCGAACCTCTTTAACACCCGCAGTAAAGTAGCTCATAAGTCCTAGTTTGTCAAAACCTTTTTGGATGATTTGTCCCAGTCCAGACTCTTCAACGCCAAGAGAGCTTAAAAACTCCTCAGCCTCATCATCTTCAAGACCGACAAGCTCCTCTTCGATCTTTGCACAAAGCTTTATAAGTTCGCAGTTGTTTTTTGTCGCATGCTCTTTTAGGTCAAGTACATACTGGCTGTCTTCAACCAGACCATCCTCATCCACATTTGCACCGTACATGATCTCTTTACCGGTTAAGAGTCTTACTTCATGGTTCAACTGTTTATACTCGTCACTCTCTGCTTTTGGAAAGTTTTTAGCAAGGTTTCCATCAGCCAAAAACTCTAAAAGTTCTTCTGCCAAAGCTAGAACGGCGGCAGCACTTTTGTCGGTTTTTGCCTGTTTTTTGAGTCTGTCGGCTCTGTTTTGTAAAACCTCGATGTCGGCTAAAATAAGCTCTCCCTCGATAATCTCCACATCTCTTAGCGGGTGGATACTTCCCTCAGTATGGACGATGTTGTCATCTTCAAAACATCTGACAATATGCAAAATAACTTCAGTCTCGCGGATGTTGGATAAAAACTTGTTCCCTAAGCCTTCACCTTTGCTTGCACCCTTTACAAGCCCTGCAATATCAACAAAATCAAGCGTTGAGTGCTGGATGCGCTCAGGCTTTACTATTTTTGCAAGCTCTTGCAATCTTACATCAGGAACAGGAACTATTGCCTTGTTTGGCTCGATGGTACAAAACGGGTAGTTAGCCGCCTCCGCGTTCTGTGCTTTTGTAAGTGCGTTAAAAGTTGTTGATTTGCCTACGTTTGGAAGTCCTACAAGACCGATACTTAAACCCATAATTGACCTTTTGTGCTGTTTTATATTTTTTTGTAATGTTAGCCAAAGTATGCATAGAGAACGCTTTAACGGTTTTTGCTATTTTGGAGTGTGTATTTTTAAGAAGAGGATGGTACATTTTTTATATATCAAATCTCTTGTATCTTCACCCTCAACAATTATATTGTAGTTCATTTAAGACTGTAGCACTTTGTTTATAGCTTGATTTAAAGGTATACCGTTATTTTTAGAAATGCTATTTACAGCCTTTTGAACTTTTTGTTTTGCTTCTTTAAAAGAGATGGACGGGTGCTCTTTTTGAGTTGTAGCTTCCACTTTGTCTTTTGGCAATATTTCAAGTAACCCCATAAATTTGTCAAAAATTGAATCATCTATATTTAGTTGTATTGTATGCATTCCCACGGAGACCGTGGGAACGAGAGAAAGTGGAGATTCATTCTCAGGGGCGTTGTTTAGGGGCGTTGTTTCAGTATGCATTCCCATCGGGGACGATGGGAACGAGAAAACATTTAAAAA
>NZ_SZPX01000003.1 GCF_005217605.1 Sulfurimonas crateris
ATTCCCATCGGGGACGATGGGAACGAGAAAACATTTAAAAAAAACTTTCTGCTACGCCACACTCTGCAAGCCAAACTCTACTTTAAAGTCAGTAGCTTTTACTTCTGGAACTATGTTGTTTTTTACTCGCTCCCATGCTCCTGCGTGGGAGTGTGTATTTCAGGTTATTTTACAGTATGCATTCCCATCGAGGACGATGGAAATGAGAAAAAAGTGGAGATTCATCCACAGGGGTGTAGTTTCAGGGGTGTAGTTTTATGCATTCCCACGGAGACCGTGGGAACGAGAGAAAGTGGAGATTCATTCTCAGGGGCGTTGTTTAGGGGCGTTGTTTCAGTATGCATTCCCATCGGGGACGATGGGAACGAGAAAACATTTAAAAAAAACTTTCTGCTACGCCACACTCTGCAAGCCAAACTCTACTTTAAAGTCAGTAGCTTTTACTTCTGGAACTATGTTGTTTTTTACTTTGTTTAAATCTACAATCCCATAT
Organism: Sulfurimonas crateris; assembly: GCF_005217605.1. Lineage (NCBI taxonomy): Bacteria > Pseudomonadati > Campylobacterota > Epsilonproteobacteria > Campylobacterales > Sulfurimonadaceae > Sulfurimonas > Sulfurimonas crateris. The sequence goes on from NZ_SZPX01000003.1 coordinate 494, forward strand.
CTTTGAAGTGTTTTTAGCGTTCTTGATAGATTTGACTTTGCTCTTCCGCTTAGCTCCTCAAGTTCTCTGAGTGATTGAGGATTATTCAGCAAAATTATTCTAAGCAGCTCTTGATTTTCGCTTGAGAGTATTTGAGCCATTGACTTTAAAGACTCAAACCATACTTTTGGCTCATCTTTTTTGGGGATATACTCGCCTTTTGCGATTGCTATCGTTCTTTTTTTGTACTGCTCTAAAGGCATTATGCCTACTCTTAAAGTTTCTAGTTTCATTTTTCATCCTTTTAACTGTTTGCTATGTAATAATCCACACTGTTCCAAAAATCTTCTACAAGTTGCGCGCAAGACTCAAACTCATAAGGTACGATATCTATTTTCTTATGTACATGGTCTAATGTCTCTTTTCTAGCAGCATACTTCTTAGAAGACTTAAAACTATGAGCGTTATCATAACCGACCACTCTATGGTTTCTTTTGTCATGCAAAGTCAAAGAGTATTTAACTCCATGAGGAACAGTTTTGCTCTTTTGAACTTTTTTTGCTTCAAACTTGACCCAATAACCACTATCCAAAGGATAAACTTCGCCATCAAGATTTAGTAAAAACTCTAAATCATTCATAATGCTTCCTTTGTTATCATCAAATGATAACTAAATTATTTTTATATCAATGTTAAATATTTTAAATAATAGCGATTTTAATTCGAGATGTGAGAAAATATGACAGATTGAAATGTTTATACATGGTATTACTCGCTCCCATGCTCCTGCGTGGGAGTGTGTATTTCAGGTTATTTTACAGTATGCATTCCCATCGAGGACGATGGAAATGAGAAAAAAGTGGAGATTCATCCACAGGGGTGTAGTTGCATCACTACAACCAAAGAAGCATGGTCGAGAGAGTTAATAAATATCTCAAGGATGACTTTGGATGTGATAAGATATATTATCAAGGAGCTTCAAAAGTAGCTTCTGTGTTAGCCTTTGGAATACTCTGTATCTGTATTCATCAGAGTATAAAGATGATTACTTGATTTTACAGGCAAAAGTTACAAAAAATCGTTCCGAAACTAGCGAATAGCGGTTTCACGAAGTGAAAAGTTTCCTTGAAAATCAAACCTAAACCATAAAGCACGGAGTAAAAAATGATAATTTAGAACAAATAAGTCAAAAAACTGTAAAATTACAGGCAATGGCTAAAATCAGTTTTTTAAAAAGTTAGAAAATTGACTTTAGAAGATATTAGCTTGGTTGCTTGGTTGAATTTGCAAGTGGCTCAGAAAAATTACTTTTTTATATTATTAACAATCAAATAATAAATAGTTAAGCACAGTATAAAAGCTATTCCACCCCATGGAAGTTCACCTTTACTCAAAAATAATTCTCTTTGATATTGCATATTAAAGTAAGGAAATTGAGTTGATAATATCACAAAAATCAAAGTTATTACAATATATCCTATCCAGAATTTATTCATTAATTAAGTCCCATATTGAATTTAATCCTTTACTCGCTCCCATGCTCTAGCGTGGGAGTGTGTTTCAGGTTATTGTGCAGTATGCATTCCCATCGAGGACGATGGGAACGAGAAAAGAATAGTTTTCATTAATATATTCTCTCAATGTAGTACCATAATTTGCAGATAAAATTTTATTTGGAATAATAAAAGATAAATATCTACCATTTTTTAACAAACTCAACCCTAGCTCTACAAATGGTACAAATATATCCCAATTTCCTACAGCTGTTCTATAATTTTTTGCTATCCATTTTCTTTCATCCTTGTAGAACTTAGTCATACTTTCAGAGTCTACATACGGAGGATTTCCAATCACAACATCAAAACCGCCTTGTGCAAAAACTTCCGCAAACTCTTCTTCCCACACAAAAGCGTTCTCTGCTACTGTTTTATCGTCTATAAGAGAATTGCCGCATTTTATTTTATCTGCCAGTTTTGTAAGCTCTCTTCCCTTATGAGCCGTTCTTAGCCAGAGTGAGAGTTTTGCTATCTCTACTGCGTCTTCGTTGATATCTACGCCGTATAGGTTGTGTTCTAGTATCTCTTTTTCTATCTCGTAACCGAGTGTCAAGTCCTCAAAAGGCAGAAGCATATCTCTCACGAGGGTGTGTTCGTTTATGAGAAACTCTAACGCTTGGTTTAGAAATGCGCCGCTTCCGCATGCGGGGTCTAGTATCTTTAGGTTTGTAAGCCATTCGCGGTAGTCTAAGATGTTTTGTTTATGTGTTTGTTCGGCTTTTGTGAGTTTTTTAGTATTGGATGGAGTTAAAATCTCGCCGCCGATTTGCAGTAGTTCTCTTTTTTCTTCGCAAAGCCTGCCCAGAGTGTTTTCAACGATGTAGTGGGTGATGTACTCGGGAGTGTAGAAGACGCCGTCTTTTTTGCGTTTAGATTTTTTCTTGTCAAAGTCGGTGTTATCTATGTTTGCCTGAAGCTCCTCCAAGTCCGTCAAACTCTGCTCAAATATATGCCCTAGTATGTTTACGCTCACATCGCTCATAAAGTCGTAGTCGCTTAGTTTTTGCGCCTCCATGTCAAGTTGCGCATCGTCTATAATGAGAGTATCGAGAAGTTCATCTTTTGCAAAAAGTCCGCCGTTGTATTTTGGAATGCCTAGCTTCTCATTTCCCTCGTTTATGGCGTTAAAGTAGAACTTGTAGATATCGTAAAGAGCGTAAGATGTAAATTTTTGTCCCTTAAACTCCTCTCGTATCTCTTTGATGGTGTTGTGTCGAAGCAGTCCGCGGTCTTCTGCAAAAAGCATAAATATAATGCGGTCACAGAGCTTTTGGGTAAGGCGGAGCAGGGTTGATTTCTCAAGAGAGTTATTTTTTACTATATTTTCAAAAAGATGGGTTCTAAAGAGCGAGAAATCTTTGTAAAGTTCTTTAGAAATTTGGAGTTCAAAGTTTGCAGACTTCTCTTTTAGTTTGAGCGGTAAGCCCTCTTTTATGCTCTCATAGCTTAGCAGAAGATGCAGTTTTTTGAACTCTTCATAAGTGAGGTAAAAGAGGCTAAACTTCTCGTAAGCGGTCTTTTTGTCTATGTAAAATCTCAGTTCGTCAAAGTTCGAGATGATGACGTACTTTGAGTTTGAGTGCGAGTTGTGATAGTTAAACGCCTGAGCCTCTATGGCATCTAAGTTTTTGCTCTTTTGGTCTTTTAACTCCACTATGCCGATAACTTCCCCATCAACATAGATGACGCCGTCTGCTTTTTTGCCGTCTGTTTCGTTCTTTTTTTCTCGCTCAAGGTTGAAGCTTTGGGGGTTTGTGTTGTCAAGCGTATAACCTAAACACTCCTCAAAGACGTCATGTAAGAAGCCGTCTTGGTACTTCTCCTCTTTGACGCTCTTTACAAACTCCACTTTTGACAAAAAGTTTTGGTAGGCTGCCCACCTCTGAGCAATCAGAGCTTCATCTTGTTTGTAGGTTTTTAGGACGGATTTTAAAAATAACGGCATAAGATGCTTTTCCTTGCTGCGTATTGTATAAAAAAGAGTTTAGCAAAAACTAAATTAAACTCTTGTTTTTATTCTGGTTTTTACTTTCTAAGCGCCTCTCTTGCTGCTCTGTCCACTAGAGTGAAGTATTTGTCTATTTCGTCTTTGTCTTCGCTTCTTTTGTGCCCTTTTACTTTGATGAAATCACACTCGTAAAGGTCTGTGAGCTCATAAAACTTTTCGTAAAGCTTGTGATTTTTTATAAGCGTGCCTCTTCTTGTCATGTAGTGGTTTTTTTTGATCTTCTCTTCTCTATCTTTTAGGTTAATGATATTTTGGCAGTCGGTATAGACTACTACTTTGGAGTTTTTTGTCGGTAGTTTTTGCAGAGCCCATAAAAAGGTCTCAAGTTCCAATTTTGAGGATGTTGTGCACTCAAATCTTTTGACCCTGACCTTTAGTTTTGAGAGCGGTGCTTCAATCTCAAACTCGCCCAAAAGCAGGTACGCACCGTAGCCGACTTTTGTTTGCGGGTCTACGCTGGCATCTGTAAATAAGAAGAGCGTGGGCTTGTTTATGTCAACGTACATCTGTGGCTCTTTTCCTTTTGTTTATTATATTAGTTTAAAAGCGATCAGGCTTATTGCCATGACAAGCATACCGAGTGTTATTCCCGCTATGGTAGTGTGGGCATTACCATAAACTCTTGCAGCCGGCAAAAGCTCATCAAACGATATGTAGACCATTATTCCTGCGACCATACCAAAAGTAATGCCCAAAGTAGCGTCTCCCATAAAAGGCAATAGGATAAAAAAGCCCACAAGCGCACCTACAGGCTCTGCCACTCCTGATAGAGTCGCGTACCAAAATGCACTTTTTTTGTTCCCTGTTGCGTGGTATATAGGCAGAGAGACCGCCATCCCTTCAGGTATGTTGTGAATCGCAATTGCAAAAGCAATTGTTATACCCACCGTAGGGTCTTCAAGAGCGGAGATAAAGGTGGCAAAACCCTCAGGAAAGTTGTGTATGCCGATAGCCAGCGCGGTAAAAATTCCTGTGCGTTTAAGAGCGGAGTTTTTTATAAGAGAGCTTTGTGCATCCGGTTTTAGTTCTAGTAGTTGGCTGTTGCTTTTGGTCTCATGAGGGTTTACATCTTCAGGAATAACTTTGTCTATAAAGGCAGTAAGTGCCATACCTGCAAAAAAAGCAAGAACGGCAAGTGATTCTCCAGTGAACTGGCTTGAGTAAAGCTGAGTAAAGGAGTCTTTTGATTTTGCCAAAATTTCTACAAAAGAGACGTAGATCATAACACCGGCTGAGAATCCCATCCCGATAGAGAGTATAGTGTAGTTTTTGCTCTTTGAGAAGAATGCCAAAAGGGCGCCTATGGAGGTTGAAAGCCCCGCAAGTAGAGTAAGCGCAAAAGCAAATAAAAATGTTTCAAATGATAAATCTTGCATACAAAGATTATAAGATTTTAAAAATAAATCGCGCCTTTTATCTACTCCGTATTTGCGCTTTTTCTAGGTTCTGAAAGAAAGTAGCCTTGTGTGCGGTTTACGTTAAGCTCTTTGACCTTTTCATAGATGTCAGCGCTGTGCACAAACTCCGCTACAGTCAATATATTTAATCTTTTTGCAAAGTCAACTATCGTCTCAACGATTATCTGGGCGCTTATATCATTGTCAAGATTCTCAATCAGGGTGCCGTCGATCTTTATATAGTCAATATTTAACTTAAGTAGATGCTCAAAGTTTGAGTATCCGCTTCCAAAGTCATCGATTGCTATTCTACAGCCAAGCTTTTTCATCTCACGTGTAAAAATAGAGACCTCTTCATAATTTTCTATGCCGTCTGATTCAAGTATCTCAAAGATGATTTTGTTTGCAACGTTGTACTGGATTATTTTTGCCTTTATGTAGTTGACAATATCGACATTAAGAATATCTTCCACGGAGAGGTTGATAGAGAAGTCATACTCAAGATCTGCAAAGTGTATGCAGCTTTTTTCTATCATTATCTTTGTGAGCGTATTGTAGAGGCGGCTCTTTTTTGCAACATTTAAAAATAGGTATGGACTTATGACTTTACCCTCATCGTCTATTAAGCGCACAAGACACTCAAAACTTGCAATTTTATCTGTTATGTTGTCAAATATAGGTTGATAGTAAGGAACAATCATATCATGTTCAATAGCTTTTTTTAGCTTTTTAACCCACTCCATATTCTCTTTATATTGACCTTCGATATTTAGATTCTCATCATAAAGCAGAAATGATTTTTGCTGTTTTTTTGCAGATTTTAGAGCTATGTCCGCTTTTTCCAAGCCGCCGTCAACTTGATATGCTCCGCCTACCGTTACTCTTATGCTTATCTCGTTGTTGTCGTTGAAAAAAATCATCTTCTCAACGTCGTTTATTAGCTTATGCGCAATTTTTATAAACTCTTGAAGCGGAGGTTTTTGAACAAAGAGCAGTGCGAACTCATCTCCGGAGAGGCGCTTTAGCTTAACAAACTCATTGGCTTTAAACATATTTTTAAGTCTGTTTGAGAACTTTTTTAGAACATTGTCTCCTGCAATCTGGCCAAAGAAATCATTTATCTCTTTGAAGTCGTCTATATTGATAATAAGCAGCGCTCCATCGTCGATATCTACTATGTCGTTGAACATACTAAATCTGTTTGGAAGACCTGTTAGCGTATCTATATAGAGCTGTGCACGAAGTTCAAGTGTCTTTTCATTTACTTTCTCCTCCAGATAGTGGTTTATGTTCTCCTGCTTTTTTGAATACTGCACTATTTTTTTCTGCATATTGGTTAGAGCATTTGAGATAAGTCCGATCTCATTGTTCTGCGATATAAATGGAATCTCTATATTTTTGTTAGGAGAGTAGTTCTTTAGCAGTTTTGATATCTGTCTCAGCGGAGAGAGAAGTTTTTTTACATAAAGACCAAATAGCGCAAGAAGAATCACCAGAGATAAAACAAGTAGAGCAGTTAGATCGGTGTACTTTGATATAAGCTCTTTATACCCTTTGTTTGAGTATATAAGTACAAGTTCACCTATCGCTTTTGATGAGTTTGGTTGAGTAAGAGTCCTCTTTACCACAAAAGATTCATCTATTTCGGCTTTGTGCTCTTTTGATTCTACATAGTTGATAAGATTGTTGTTTTTGAGTACTTTTACGGCAAGAATATTTGGATTTTCTATAAGCTGCATGGTGATCTGGTTTATTTTATCTTCCATATCAAGATATATATTCAGTGAGATAAGCGGCTCGATAGTTTGGGCGATAATATGTGCTTTTTCTATCTCTATGTGATGAAAAGCTTCCTTGTTTATTTTGTTGGAAACTACAAAAATAACCAAAGTCATAAAAATAGAAACAAATGCGATCGAGAGCACTATTTTTGTAGATAGAGAGTTGAAACTTTTTCTTTTCATATAGATGCCTTAGAGTGCCGATACACATACTTTGAGTATATTTTATCATACATATAAAATAATCTACTCTTTTTAACTGCCGCTTTTATCAACAAAGTTGACGATCTGGTAAAGTGAATCGACAAAATCGATCTTTTTAGTATTGAGGTTCTCTTTGTTGAGATAAAGTACAGTTGATTTTTCAAGCATTAAAGAAAAAAGTATTCCCTGCTTTAAATTGTTTATGCTGTAAGTGAATGAGATAATGCCCTGTTTAATTGCACCTTGTGCTACTTTTTCAATATTTTCTTCAGAGTTCAAGACGTAAACTGCAGTTGCTTGAGTCTCATCAGAGAAATTGGAAAACTCTACCAGATCCACTTTGCAACTATATTTACTTTTGTCTTTTCTATTGTTAGCCTCTATAAACTCTCCTATCTCCAAGGCGGTATGGTAGTCCTCTTTTTCATAAACGATGGTATATACTATCTTGCCGTCTACAAGTTTGTTTTCGAGTTGTTTATCAAGCATAATTATTTTAGGAAAGATAGATGCTTGTGCCTTTAAGAGAAGTTTGTTGTATGTATACCCATAAGAATAGTTGACAAGCATAAAAAGTAAAAGAGCTGTTTTTTTCATTTAAAACTCTTTTTTGAGCGTTATTAAAAAAGTTCTGCGCTCTTGCTCGTAATCTTCAGGATAGGTGCTAACGGCAGACGGAAATTTAACGGTAGAGTTAAAGATATTTTTTACGCTAAACGTCAAAGCAAAGTCATGTTCTTTGTTTTTGTACTGCATAGCAGTGTCAAAAGTAGAGTATGCCTTTACCTTTTCGCGTGTATCTCCGAATACTCTGTTTTTTGAGCCGACAAATTTAGCTGTGGTACTAATAGACAAAGTTCTGTCAATGTTATAGATGTAGTACCCTTTTGCCAGATGATTCGCAACATTTGATAGCGATTCACTTCTTGCTTCATCGTTTATATAAGATTTTCCTGTCACGTAGGAGTAGTTCAGGTAGAGCTGATCAAGAGATGTTATATTTCCCTTATACTCGAGTTCAAAGCCGTAGATATCGGTATCCATTACATTCTCATATTCCGGAGATGTAGATGAGTTATATATCTGGTCTTTATTTAGAAGATAAAAAAGATTTGTCTGAATATATGAGTCATTGGAGAATTTTTTGATATATGCTGCCTCAAAAGCATCTACTATTTCAGGTTTTAGATCACTGCTGCCTACTCTGGCACGGTTGTTCATCGTAAACATCTCCTGCCACGAGGCATTTCTGTGTGAGCGGCTGTATATTGCTTTAAAAATATTTTCTGCATCTAGCTGATAGACCATAGATACTCTAGGTTCCAGACCTGCATCTTCGTATGAGGTCTCTTCATAATTAAAGCCGTAGATGAAGCTGAGATTATTGTTTAGTTCAAACTCGTCTTGTAGTGATATGATAAGAGTATTGCGTTTGGCATTTGCATCAAAAAACGGATATGTTTGCGTATAGTCATATAGTTCAGGTAAGCCTGTTGACCAATTTGATAGCTTTGAGATCATATCTATGGTCTCTTCTCTTGTAAGACGGTACCCAAAGGTAAAAAGATGTCTCTCTACTCCTCTGTACTTGAGATAAGAAGATTGATAAAGTGTTCTTTGTGTTGCTAAATGCTCTCCGTATAATCCATCTGCAAATGAAACAGGAGGAGAGACTGTACCATAAGTGTCAAATTGGTACATGTCAATAAAGTTTAAACCATCCGGAAGCAGTTTGGATTTGGAATCAAATGTATCATATTTTATACCTGCATCTATATTTAGCTCATAATCGTTGATTTTTTTGTTATAGCCCAAATCTAGATAGTAGCTTGGCAGTTTTACCCTATCGTTCTCTTGAGGGAGCGAATAGTTAATGCCGTAAGCACTCCCTTTTTTATGCTCAAGCATCCTAGCTTTGAGAGAAAAATCTTTATACTCAAGACTCAGTCCGAGAGAGTACTCCTCTAGCCACAGGGGAGCATCTCCAGACTGAGAAAGTGCTCTGTTATCATAGCCCGTCATGCTCATAACACCCTGAGACAAGCCATCAGGACCAGATGGCAATTTTTTATTATCCTCTTGGTAGAAAAAGTCAACAGAAACTCTTAGATCATCCACCTTGTAGTTCTTAAAAAAACCGCCCATTTTGTAGTCGTATGAGCCGTATTTAAAAACTATTTTGTCGCTAGAGTTAAAGCCTTCAAAATCTTCAGCATATGTAATAACATTTATTGAACCGGCATAAGCATTAAACCCATCCGTTTTACTTCCGGGGCCTCTTACGACTTCTATACGCTTGATCATCTCAACGGGAAAAGAGAGATATTCAGAGTAGGCATCTAGAAAAAGGTTGTTAACGGGTACGCCGTCGATAAAGAGCTTTGACTGCCCGTATGCCAGAGAGTTTGACCCCCTGAATATAGGTGTTTGATTATTTGAGTTATCTGTTGCCATATCAACACCTGGAACCAAAAACAGAGCCTCTTTCAGGTTTGATATACCAAGTTTTTCAAGCTCTTTACCGTTAAAAGTAGATATGATATAGGGTTGATAATGTTCGTTTTGTTTTGTAGTAGTTGCAACTTCGCTGAAATGTTTCATTTGGTTTGCTAGGGACTCTACTGCATTGTCTACACCTCCATCTGCAACACAAGAATATGTTAAAGAGGACAGTAAAAGAGCTATATTAAACAGTTTGTTTTGCATAATTTTCTTTCTATGCCTGAATAAATTCAGGATTATCTTTTCCTAGTTGGCTTGTATATAAGACAGATGGATGTCTTAAACCCATTTTTCCATGGAGCTGCATTGAGGCTAGCACTTCATACTGTATTTTATACATTTTAAGAAGCCTTATAAAACTCGGTTCCAATGCTCCATAAGTATACTCTATACCGAGTTTTATCATTTTGTGATACATAAGTTTTTTAAGTCCATTCATGATATCCATTGTAGTTTTTATATTTCTATATTTAGCACCAACAAAAATCCTCGACATCTCTCCTAGTTTATCTCTTTCAAATATGCTATTGTCAAATACCATACAGTTCTCCGTTGGGTAACCGTGTGGGCAGTTGTAAATCAACCTTACCGTTGCACAAATATTTTGTATATCATCAAGTACTACAAAATGAACAGAGTAAGGATCATAAATATCGCTCTCTTTGTTATTGACAAAATTATTATCTACAACATACTCTTTAAATATTTCAGTTTGCGTAATTACCTTATATCTAAACTCAAATACTTTTTCAAGCAACTCTTTGTCATGTACTTCTAAAAATGTAAAGTTCAAGCTATCTCTTTTGCGCTATATTGCAGATAACTTGTAAGAGCGTAGGCTGTTAATGCTTCTGTAATATAGCTTTGTAAAATTTATTAATTAAATATATTTATATATTTATAATATTAGTAATAATATTTAAATAAAAATTAATACAAACTGAAATATATAGCTAAGAAATTATAAGTTTTTTAAATATCCACACATTAGACGCACTCCCGAACCGGTTGCACCGTAGACATTACAATCCCATGGAGTCTCTGTATAAGCCGTGCCCGCTATATCAAAGTGCATCCACTTCTTTTTGTTCTCTTCACGGATAAATTTATCTAAAAACAGACCTGCAGTTATAGCTCCGCCGTAAGGTTTTGATGCCGTATTGCTGATGTCTGCGATCTCGCTTTTTAGAAGCTTTTTAAGATGCTTGTTAAACGGAAGAGAGCTTATCATCTCTCCTGTATCGCTTCCTGCACGTGAAATATCATGTTTTAGCTTGTGAGAGTGTCCCATAAGCCCTGTCGTGTACTGTCCAAGAGCGATCATACATGCACCTGTTAGCGTTGCAAAGTCAAAGATATAGTCCGCATTTACCGCATCTTGAGCATAATCTAAAACATCCGCTAAGACCAAACGACCTTCTGCGTCAGTATTTCTGACCTCGATAGTGGTCTTGCTTCTTGAAACAAGCACATCATCTGGCTTGTAAGCATCTCCGCCTACCATATTTTCAACTGCGCCGATAAACGCATGGACTTCAATATCAAGCTTCATCTCGCTTATAGCTTTTATCATCCCAAGAACCGCGCAAGCTCCCGCTTTATCCATCTTCATTGTAACCATTGAAGTCGCAGGCTTAAGGCTTAATCCTCCGCTGTCGTATGTAAGGCCTTTTCCTACAAGTGAGACGACTTTTTTAGGGTTTTCGGGTTTGTACGATAGATGGATCAGAGCGCTTCCGTGAACAGATGCACGCCCGACTGCAAGCATAGCGTTCATATTCTCTTTTGCAAGATCATCCTCTTGAAGTATCTCGCACTCCAAAGAGTTGTCATCTGCAAGCTTTTGAGCAAGTGAGCACATAGTCTGAGGGTTTAGCTCTTGTGGAGCTCTGTTTACGATATCACGCGTAAAAGATGTAGCGTTTGAGATAATAAGCGCTTCATTGAAGATAGGCTCAAGCGTAGCAAGCTCCATATCCTCAGCTGCTATAAAAATCTTCTCCAGTGCCGCTTTTTTAGCATCTGATTTGTACTCGTTAAACTCATATCCGCCTAAAACTACTCCTTCAACTAATGCTCCAAGAGAAGATTTGCTAATAGCGCTTACTTTTGCCGATTTGTAGTTTGAACTCTTTAGCGCTTTTATCATTACTGCTGCCGCACTTCTTATGTCGTCGCTCTTTTTGCTATCGACCCCGCAAAATATAGCTCTTTTTTCATATAAGAAGCATGTTGTGTCCTGCTCGGCTTTAAAACCTGCACTGCCAAGTATCTCAGACTCTTCATGCTCGCTCAGTTCATCTTTGCTTATAAACTCTATTTTTATCTCTGCATCTATATCAGATATCTTTTTTTCTACTAATTTAATATTCACAAATTTTCCTATTTCATTTAGTTATCGAAGCTTAATAGCTCTTTTGCCTGTACCATATCTTTATCTCCGCGACCGGATAAGTTTACGATAATTAGTTTGTCTTTAATATTTGGCATCTTTTTAAGATACGCTATAGCGTGAGCGCTCTCAAACGCAGGAATTATTCCCTCTTTCTGAGAGAGCCATACAAATGCGTCAAGAGCCTCTTCATCTGTTATATAATCATAACTAACAGATTTGTTGTCGTGGTGAAACGAGTGCTCTGGTCCGATGCCTGGGTAGTCAAGCCCTGCGCTTATTGAGTGAGCCTCCATTATCTGACCGTCATCATCCTGAAGAAGATAGCTCATCTGTCCGTGCAGTACTCCGGGGCGACCTTGATTAAGTGAACATCCGTGCTGACCGCTGCCTATGCCGTGACCGCCTGCTTCGATACCGATGCACTCAACATCTTCATCTTCCAAAAAGTGGTGAAATGTGCCTATGGCGTTACTGCCGCCGCCGATACACGCTATGACGTGATCAGGCAGACGACCTTCTTTTTGTAGGATCTGTGCCCTTGCTTCGTACCCGATAATAGCCTGAAAGTCTCTTACCATCATTGGGTACGGGTGGGGTCCTGCAACTGTTCCTATGATGTAAAAAGTGTCTCTTGTATTTGTTACCCAGTGACGGATCGCGTCATTCATAGCATCTTTTAGGGTCTTGCTCCCGCTCTGCACAGAGTTTACTTTTGCACCAAGAAGTTTCATACGAAATACGTTAAGCTCCTGTCTTGCGACATCTTTTGCACCCATAAATATTTCACACTCTAAATCTAGAAGTGCGCAGATGGTCGCAGTTGCGACTCCGTGCTGACCTGCACCGGTCTCAGCGATTATCTTTTTGTAGCCAAGTCTTTTTGCCATAAGCCCTTGCGCGATAACATTGTTTACTTTATGCGCTCCCGTGTGGTTGAGATCCTCTCTTTTTAGATAGATCTTTGCGCCGAGCTCGTCGGAGATGTTTTTAGCAAAGTAGAGCGGAGAAGGGCGCCCTACATAATCTTTTAGATAGTAATCGACTTCGCTCCAAAACTCTTTGTTGAAACGTATGCTTTTGTACTCCTCTTCGAGTTTTAGAAGAGCAGGCATAAGAGTTTCAGGAACATATCTGCCGCCAAAAGCTACGCTCTCGTTGTCAAACTTTCCGAAATGACCGTTCTCATCGGGGTCAAATTTTGAAGGGGATGGTATATACATTATTTTACCTCGACCAGTGAGTAGACTTCAGTGCTCTTTTTAAGCTCTTTTTGTCCATCTAAAAAGTCAAGAGCTATGATAAAACAAGCCTCCACACAAGATGCGCCTGCTTGGTTTATAAGTCTTGCGGCAGCGTTTGCAGTTCCCCCTGTAGCTATGAGGTCATCCATAAGAAGAACTCTTGCATTTGGGATATTGCTAAAAGCGTCTATGTGAACCTCTATCTCATCAACACCATACTCCAAAGAGTACTTTTCGCTTATAGTCGTATATGGAAGCTTCCCTTTTTTGCGGATTGGAACAAACCCGATGCCCAGCATCTGCGCAAGTGTAGCGGCGAAGATAAAGCCTCTTGCATCAATGCCTGCTATATAATCAAGGTTGTACTCTTTATATTTTTGGTAAAGGTGGTTCATAGTAACCCCGAAAGCTTCTCTGTCATTTAAGAGGGTCGTTATATCTTTAAATACAATGCCGGGTTTTGGAAAATCTTTTATATCTCTTATGGAATTTTCTACAATTCTTCTCTCTGTGTTGCTAAGTGTCATCTCTGTTCCTTTATTATATTAGAGCGTCTATGCGACCCTCTAGAGCTTTGATCTTGTTGTTAAGACGGTCGGTCTCTTGTCTGTATTTGGTATTTCTCTGTTTTAGAACTTTTAGTTCATTTTTCTGTTTTGTCAACTCATCACTTAAGATATCAACGTTTCCAAGAGCACGCTGAAGCTGGATCTGATACTTTCTAATAAGTATCTCCGCTTCTTGAAGCGTAAGTTTCATCAAGTCGTTGTTTCGCTGCTCTTTGCTTGTAATACTTTTAAAGTAAAACATTTTAACAAAGAGATAGACAGATAAGATAGAGAGTATCGTTAAAAGTGACCATTCTAAAAACATCAGTTTTCCTTTTTAAAATTATAGCTCTTCACAAGCATGTAGATTAATGAATAGCCTCTATTTTTTCTACGCGCCCAGTGTGACGACCGCCCTCAAAGCTCCCGCCGATCCATGCATCGAGTATGGACTCACATACGCCTTTGCCTATGATTCTCTCGCCAAAGCATAGTACATTTGCATCATTGTGTCCTCTGGCAACTGTTGCTGTGTAAGCATCATGACAGAGTGCTGCGCGGATCCCGCTGTGTCTGTTCGCTGCCATGCTCATGCCGATTCCAGAGCCGCATATTAAAATACCGTGCGCTGTATTATCAGCTAAAACTGCTTTGCAAACACTTAGTGCATAATCTGGATAATCAACTCTATCTCTTGAGAAAGGTCCAAGGTCTATAACCTCGTGACCCTTCTCTTTTAGCAGTTCAACCGTGTAATCTTTAAGATCCAAGCCGGCATGGTCTGTTGCAATATAAAACTTCACTTTATTCTCTCCTCTTTTATGATAGTAGTAACTTTAAAATTGTCTGCACAGGCATTAGAAGCAGATAATCTTTTAGCGGCGTCATAAGAACTATTAAAACTATAATTATTCCATATCTTTCATTTTTATAAAAGAACTCCGCAACGGAATTTATCCTGTATTTTAGCGAAAGGTGCATTAGAAAGTGCGCCCCGTCAAATTGCGGTATAGGGAGCAGATTGAAGACTCCAAGTACAACATTTATGATAACACTCTGAAGTATAAATAGATATGCAAAAATATAAAGCAGCGAATCTGCATCGGTAGGTCTGCTAAGATTTATAAGAACAATAGATGCTATCGCGGCTAATGTAAAGTTGTAGACTATACCCGCCAGGTCAACTTGCATAGCTCCGTTATATCCTGCTCTGTCAACTACAGTTCTCATATTTATAGGAACAGGCTTTGCCCAGCCAAACAAAAATCCGCTCTCACTTCCAAGAAGTATAGGCACAAAATACAAAGCCGCAGGAACAAGAATAGTTCCTACCAAGTCTATATGTGAAATAGGATTAATAGAGAGCCTTCCTGCATTTTTTGCCGTATTGTCGCCGTACATGTATGCAACCCATCCGTGCATTATCTCATGTCCTACGATTGCCAGAGTTAAGGCAAAAACGGCAGCGGCGATTTTTAGAAGATCAATAGATTCCATAGTCATCTTTATCTTTTTTTATTCTCTCAACAACGGCTCTATCCAGATGCTCCGGAGCTTCTAGATCGGTAGGAGTTTTCCCTAAACGGTCCCATCTTATCTCCCAATCTTCATCTATGCTAAAGTAGATAAACCAAGGAGTCCCTTCGATATTCTCATATGGAACAGCTCCCCAAAAACGGCTGTCGTTCGAGTGGTCTCGGTTGTCGCCCATCATAAAGTAGTGATCTTCATCGACTCTTATCGGAGCAAAGTTAAAAATAGGCATAGGATATTGACCGTTAAGAGAGATCTTATCATCGTGGTGTATCCCGGGATGTTCTTTCATATATGGATTCTTGACCCAGAGCTTCTGGGCAAAAACTACGATATCCTCTTCATTAAAGTTGTTCTTTATCCACTCATCGCCTTCTCTGTGGTGTAGATAGAGATTTTTATCAGCTACGAAGAGCTCATCACCAGGAAGTGCTACACATCTTTTTACAAAGTGCTGTTTTGTGTTGTGAGGCGGTCTGAATATTACAATGTCGCCACGTTGAATTTTTTTTGATGAAATTTTATTTAATGAAACACAATCTCCAGATAAAATATTATAATTCATGTGATTAGAAGTTAGATTGAAATTTTCAATCACATAAGTTTTAATCAAAAATGTTGAAGTTACATTAAGAAGAATAAATAGTAAATAAAAATACCATTTATTGTAACTTTCCAGTTTGTAATTGAAAATATTATTTGCTTCTTTAAAAGAAAGAATTATATTTGCGGCGTATATAGAGAACAATAAAAATAAAAAGCTTAGATAAAAAACATTACCAAAATAATAACTTAGATAAAAAGTAAAGATATAAATTAAAAAAAAACTAATAAAAAAAAATATTGCTTTTCCCAATTTTCCACAATACATAAACCCCAATCCAGGGAATAAAAAAGATAAAAAAGCAGCTAAAAATTTGTTTCTTTTCATAAAATTTATTTACTTTCCATATGCATGACTTAATATAGTGAATTGTATCCAATTATGCTTAAAAATATTTTGCTGATTTTTAAGTCTATTGTAATTATGCAGAAATGAAAGCTGAAATATTGCAAGCTTTTTTATAATATCAACACTTGTGTTTACTTCGCAAGAATGAACAATGAGTTTTGGAGCTAGAATTATTTATGATATAAGTCACAAATTTTATATTTTTTAAAAATTAGGGTACACTTCTTGTTATTAGAGTTTTATATATTTCGTTAATTGTAAAATAATTTTATTGAAAAGATTTGAAAATTTAGCTTCAACGAGTTTTTTTAAACTTCCAAATAAAACTTGATTGGGATGTGTATTTAGAAACTTACAAGGTGATTATACAATATATGAAGGGGAATTAAATGAATAATGATTTATTGGTGAAATTTTTGCCATTTTTTGACTCAGTTTGGTTTTGGATTATTGCAATAGTAATTAGTTTTTTTTGGGGATTTGTGGATATTGATTATATAGACAAAGAAAAAAATAATTTTAAAACTAAAGCCAATTATTTTGTTTCAGGTTTTTTGAGTTCTATTCTTGGATGGTTTAGTTTATATATCTTGTTTGCAAATGTAGCAAAACAAGAATTTGACAATTTTAATATAGCACTACTTATAGTTGCGGTAGCTGGAATTAGTGGATATGGATACAAAACTTCAAATTGGTTTGGAAAGGATAAATGATGTTGCGAAAAATAAGCTATTTTTTTTCATTATTTGTTTTTTTAATCATGATAACTGGTTGTGCACCAATGTATATAAAAATGAATAGGATGGGATACAATATTGAAGATTCGATTGAATGGCACCAAAGATATAACAATTGTAGTGAATGCAGTAAGAAATATACTGAAGAACAATGGATTAAAATATATCAAGACTACCGAAATATTTTTGAAAATACACAACCTATAGCTCGTTTTTCATATAATTTATTTAACGAGAACATAACCCCAAATAATTTGATTCCTTATAAGAATCATATATTATTAAAATTAATATCTGATGAGCATAAAGAGTCTAATGATATGAATACGAGAATTTTAGAGGTAGTTCGCTATACAAATAATAATCAAAATTATCAAGTTTTTAAAAAACTTTTTGATAGTAGTTTAAAGAATGGATGGCGATTAGACAGCGTAGCGTCAATTTTAAGTGAGAATAGAATTTATATTAAATATGTTATTAAAGAGGAAAAAAATATACGTACAATAATCGAAAAAAATCACAAGTCTTATTATGGTACGTATGATTATATGAAAATTATTATAGAAAAAATAAATATATCAAAAAAATATTCCTTAACTCTTACGGATACTGTAACACTTGAATCAGTATTTTTAAATAGAAAATTTTCTTATGATGAAGTATCTAAACTAAAAAATAAATATAACTTCAGTTATGATGATTTTAGTAAATACTATTTTCAATCTGCAAAACTTTCCAAATATTTGAAAGAAGAAGGTATTACGGTGTCTGAATTAAAAAAATATGCTATAGCTGATAACGCTGATACTATGGAAGTCGAAAACTTCATTATAAACTTAAAAGAAATCAAGAAAATACTAAATGACAATAAAATTACTGAATGGTATTCGACTTTTAAAGATTTAAACAATTATGAAATTGATTCTATCTATTCTTTAAATCAAACATTTAATATATTAAATTACCCTGATTTAATTAAAGTATATTTAAATTTAAATTTTTCACCTGAAAAGGCAAAAGAGTACTTTTTTAGTACCGATATCAATGATGTTTATAAGGTTGATATACTTATTAAAGCTAAGATTCGTAAAGAAATTATAAAAGATGGAATTGCTAAAAAATTATCCGTAGAGGAAATTATAAATATTCAAAAACAGCAAATTGCAAAAGAAAAACAACAAATTGAAAAAGAAAAAGAAGTTAGAAATTTATATAAAAAAATGTGCTTAAATGACCCAGTAGAATATAATGTCATAACTTATATATCAAATAACCCTTATCTATTAGAAAATAAATGTTTAATAGTAGCAGATGCTTTAATGACGCAAGTTATAGGTAAAAATACTGGAGTATATCAGTTAACTTTACTAAATCTACCTGTACAAGTTTATATTGGGCTTGTATTTGAAGATATTGCTCCTAGGTTTCTGAAAAAAGCTACAGTGAAGATTACTAACATAGGTGAGTTAATAGATGGAACAAAAATCCCTATTGCCAAAGTTTTTTATGAATTCAAATGATTAACATGCAAAATTAAAATTCTAAACAATCCCCCGCGTCTTGGTATTTGTTATTTTACCCGATTGACACAGAATTCTGAACGGTCCCTACTATTTTTCTTTATTATATTTTATTTACAAATTTATAATTTTCTTTGAAAGAACAGATAGCTTTAATAGTTAAATTCTAATTCTTTTAATTCTTTCTTCTGCGTTTAATCTTCTTGCTTCAGCTGCCATTTCCTTAGATACAATTGTTTTACCTATAGGAAAAAGTGCAATACTGGCTAATTTTAAATGCTGAATTGCAAATGGAATTCCCACAATAGTTGTAGCAAGTATTAGTGCATTCACAACATGAAAAATCGCAAGCCACAACCCAAAAAGCACAAGCCAAATGATATTCCCAATAGTACCAAAAATACTAGTTCCCAAGTCTTTAGTTAAAGACAATTCTTCCCTGCTAATAGCTTCTTTACCAAAAGGAAAAAATATAAACTGTCCTATCACAAAACATGCTCTACCCCATGGAATACCAACAATGGAAACAAAACACAACAATCCCAAAACCCACCAAATCATTCCCATTAAAAATCCACCAAGAATAAACCATAAAATATTTCCAATTAAACTCAATTGTGCTTCCTTTTTTTAGTAGTCTAACATGTTTTTTTAATTTAAGATATAAAAGTTTAAAAAAACAAAAATATGTAAAAAGTAATATATATAAAGTTCTTTCTGAGAATTCACACTATATTTTTGCCAAGCAATTAATAGACGTTAAATTTTAAAATTTATTTCAAGACAAAAAAAATAATTGAGGCAAAGGCTTAATTTTCGAAAACGAAGATTTTTTTGTTATATATAATTCTGATTGCACTATTGTTAGTAATTAAATTACAACTCTAAATTTAATTCAGAGTTGTAAAATATATTTCAATAGATTCCATGATCTGCTTTATCATTTGTGAGGCGTTCGTTTCTTGCGCGTTCAAGATATTCATTCTCTTCTAGGTTAGTTGGTGTTTTACCAATTCTATCCCATCTGATTTCCCAATTTTCGTCAATGCTGAAATATACAAACCATGGTGTTCCCTCAATATTTTCATAAGGCACGGCACCCCAAAAACGGCTGTCATTTGAGTGGTCTCGATTATCACCAATCATATAATATTTGCCTTGTTCCACTTTTTTATAAAAAGCATTAAATGGTAATCTATAGTCTATAACTGGGAGGCCCTCAATTAATTTAGGCTCCATATCTATTGTATAGTTTGGTGATAACATATGACTTATCATATCGTTAAAAATATCATGATTAGCATCATAGTGAATACCACTGTGTTTATCAATCATTGGATTTTTAATCCATAGTTTATTTAAAATTTTTACTATTTTTTCTTTTGGAAAGTGTTTATGAATATAGTCATCACCTTCATTCGGTCTTAAGTATAATGTTTTATCTGAAAATATAACTTCATCCCCACCAATAGCGAAGCATCTCTTAACAAAGTGCTGTTTTGTGTTGTGAGGCGGTCTAAATATAACTATATCGCCCCTTTGCGGCGTGTCGCCGTCAATTAGACGAAGCTTGTCGCTCCACGGCATGATCGAGACTTCTAAAAAAGGAATATGAGGCATAGAGACACCGTAGGCAAACTTCTTTGCAAAAAGATGGTCCCCTATAAGAAGAGAGTCCTTCATTGAGCCGCTTGGTATCTTAAAAGCTTGAGCGATAAAAAATATAACAAAAAGAACGATGATGATCGTTCCTGTCCACGAGTTTGAAAATTTGTATGTTTTGTGTAAGATCTCTTTCATCTACTCTCTTTCATCTGCATGCGCTTGTGCGGCTTTTAATGTGTTGCTAAGAAGCATCGCTATGGTCATCGGACCGACACCTCCGGGAACAGGCGTAATGTATGAGCACTTTTTGCTCACTTTTTCAAAGTCGACATCTCCGACAAGTTTGCCGTTGTCCGCACGATTGATACCTATGTCGATAATTACCGCACCGTCTTTTACCATATCATCTTTTATCAGGTTTATAACACCTGCACCTACAAAGATCATATCTGCGTTTAGTGTATGTCTTTTCAGATCATCTGTAAAGATGTGGCAGATTTCGACTGTCGCATTGGCGTTTAAGAGCAGTGATGCCATAGGTTTTCCAACTATATTTGAAGCACCTACAACAACACAGTTCTTACCTTTTACATCAATATTGTACTCATCTAAGAGCTCCATTACTCCAAGCGGCGTACATGGAACAAAACCCTCAAGTCCTGTTGTGAGTCTTCCTACATTGTATGGGTGAAAACCGTCAACATCTTTGCTTGGATTGACAAGTTCAAGTATTTTAGTGGTATCGATTTGCGAAGGCAGGGGGAGTTGAATCAAAATTCCGTCGATATTTGGATTGTCGTTCATCATAGTAATGGTTTTCTCGATCGCATCTTGAGATATATCCTCTGGCATCTCATGAGTTACAGAGTAAAAGCCTACTCTGTCACACGCTTTTTTCTTCATGCTTACATAAGCTGCACTTGCAGGATCCTGCCCGACCAGTATTACGGCAAGACCCGGAACTGAGCCTGTTTTGCTCTTTAAAATTTTTACTTCATCCGCTACGGTTTTTTCTATCTTTGCCGAGAGCGCTTTTCCATCAAGAAGTTGCATTTAAACCTCATAATATTATTTTTTTGTTATTATACCTTTATATATTAAAGGATGGCTTTATGAGGGGAATATTGTTCGTATTGCTGCCGTTTTCATTGTTAGCAAAAAGCAGTTTTATTACGCCTATGGAGTACGCCACCTCACTATATAAAAATCCTAGAGGAATAGGGTGTCATAAATGTCACGGTGAGAGTGGAGAGGGCAGAGTCGTTGCAAAGTATGAGCATAAAAATGAGAAAAAAAGTTTTGCCGGACCACCTATAAACAGCGTAAGCTTTAACGATTTTTTCATCTCGTTAAACGTCAGAAAAAATGGAATGCCCAGGTATTTTTTAACTCAAAAAGAGATCAAGGCGCTCTATTTTTATCTGCAAGAGAAAAAGAGAGAGGATGGCGCGGATGTTAAGTAATTTTGAAGAGGTAAAAGCTGCTTATGAGAGCAGAGATCTGGTAAAGCTCGATGAGTTGGCAGTTCCTACCTATAGGAAGCTAAACAGAAGAAAAGATTTCCGTTCCGTCTTGATGCTCTCATGCAACAATCTGGATCACCTTATGAAGATAGATTCTGTTGAGGCTGATTGTATAATCCTAAATTTAGAGGATGGTGTAAGCAGAGAAGATAAGCCGTTCGGGCTTGTTCTCTGTGCCATATTTCTTTCACATCACAAACATTGCGATAAAAAACTTGTCGTAAGAGTAAATGCTCTTAAAGAGGGCGGATTTGAAGAGATAGCATACTTAAACCAGTTTATGCCAGATGCTATCAGGGTGCCAAAGATAAGAGAGGTAAAAGAGGTAGAGTCTGTTTATGAACTGCTAGATGAAAAAACGGAGCTTCATCTCTCCATAGAGACAAGTGATGCTTGGAAGAACCTCTCTTTACTTAAAGTTGACAAAAGGATCACCACATTTTATCTTGGAATACTCGATCTTTTTGCAGATATGAAACTTCCGCAAAGCCTAATAAGAAGTGATAATCCGACCGTACTCTATATTTTGTCCCATTTTTTGGTCACATGCAGAATAATAGGCGTAAGACCTGTCTCATTCGTTTATCAGGAGTTTAAGAACTTGGATGAATTTCGAGAGTGGTTGTACTTAGAAAAAAATATGGGCTATGATGCAAAAGGGTGCATCTCTCCAGATCAAGTCTCGATCGTAAATGAGGTCTTAGCAGACGAAGAGAGGGAGATAGTAAGAGCAAAAACCATTATAAAGCTTTTTGAATTAAAAAGAGAAGAGGGCATTACAGGCTTTGAAGATGAAGAGTTTGGATTTATTGATGAGCCTATATACAAAGGTGCTTTGGCTATATTAAATAAAAACAGCTAAATTAATATCTGGCTAAATTATAGTAGACGTTATAGCGCACAAGTATCTTCTCGTCCGGTCTTGGGTATCTGCTGTAGGCGTACTCGATCGTCTCTTTTGTCGTATCGTCAAGTACATAGTAACCGCTTTTTTTAAGAAACTTAAAGTCGCTTATGTCCCCGTTTGGATGGAGATAAAACTCTACGACATTAGTTCTGTTGACGTTTATATCTCTTGTTAGATTCACCTGCGCAACTCTGTTTAGCACCTCTTGCGTGATCCTTCTCATAATCTCTTGATTGTCTATAAGATATTTCTGCTGACCGGGAGTAAGTTTCCCGAACATATCTCCGTATAGCTCTTTTAGAGTTGAACTTCCTATGCTGCTCCCCGAGCTCTGCTTAGCCTTTTTCTCATCTTTCTCCTCTTTAGACTTGTCTTCATAGAGCCAGCTGTAAGCCTCTTTTGTTTTTTGCTCTTTTTTCTCTTCTTGAGGCTTAGAGAGCTCAATATATGGCTTTGATGGTGGAACAGGCTCTATTTTAGGTTTTTGTACCGGCTTCTCTTCTCTTCTTTCTTGCGGCTTAAACTCTTTTTGTTCTTGAATTTTTTTCGGTTCATATTTAATGGGAGGCTTTTCGTTTATGGGAGTCACCATCTCTTTTAACTGACTTCCCTTTGGCATAGGTGGCGCTTCTGGGGTGGGCTTTTTGATAACTTCTTTTTTATCCCCCGCATCTTTTGATATCTTTGGCATCTCTTTTAGCGAGACCTTAATTTTATTTTCCGGCTCTTTTTGCTCTTTTTTTATCTCTGGGGCGATAGTACCCAAAAGCCAGAATAGCAGTAGCAGTATAAAGTGAATTAAAAGTGCAACAAACAGGGCAAAAGAGGAGCGATTCAAAGCATAATATCCAGTCGTTAAAATTTGAAATATTATAACTAATATAGATTAATACTACTTTGCTATAATGACAAAAAAATATTAAGGGTGTTTAATGAGTGTAGATGGTTCACTAAAAGCTTTTAAACAAGCGCAAGATTTAATTCCGGGGGGCGTTAATTCGCCTGTAAGAGCATTTAGCAGTGTCGGGGGGACACCTCTGTTCATAGCAGAGGGAAGCGGTGCTTACTTGACGGATATTGACGGAAACAGATATGTTGATTTTGTTCAGAGCTGGGGGCCTCTTATTTTTGGTCATAGAGATGAGGCAATAGAGAGCGCAGTTATAGATGCCGTAAAACATGGGCTTAGTTTTGGGGCTCCGACTCAGGCAGAGAGTGATTTGGCACAGCTGGTCATCTCTATGTTTGATTCAATAGATAAGATCAGATTTGTAAGCAGCGGAACAGAGGCTGTAATGAGCGCTATACGTCTTGCCCGCGGATATACAGGGCGTGATGATATAGTAAAGTTTACGGGGTGCTATCATGGACACAGCGACTCTCTTTTAGTCCAAGCGGGAAGCGGTGCGGCAACATTTGGAAATCCAAGCTCACCGGGCGTACCTGCGGATTTTACAAAACATACGCTCTTAGCAGAATATAACAATATTGAGAGCGTAAAGAAGTGTTTTGCCGACTCTAGCGATATTGCGTGCGTTATCATAGAGCCAATTGCCGGCAATATGGGTCTTGTTCCTGCAGATAAAGAGTTCTTGCATGAGCTAAGAGCGCTTTGTGATGCAAGCGGAACTCTTTTGATCTTTGATGAAGTTATGAGCGGTTTTCGTGCTACTATAAACGGTGCAGAGTCTATTACCGGTGTAAGACCTGATATCGTGACTCTAGGCAAGGTTATAGGCGGCGGGATGCCTGTGGGCGCATTCGGCGGACGTGCAGATATTATGGCGAAGCTCTCGCCTGAGGGACCTGTATATCAGGCAGGAACACTAAGCGGAAATCCTGTTGCAATGGCAGCGGGACTTGCGGCGATCTCAAAATTGAAGAAAAATGCACAGGTCATCTCTGTTTTAAACGAAAGAGCAAAAAGATTGGTTGAGGGAATGCGCAAAGAGGCTGAGTCTTGCGGCATACCTATGCAGATAGATACCAGAGGGAGTATGTTTGGCTTCTTCTTTAATGAGAAACCTGTTAAGAACTTTGCAGATGCATGCAACTCTGATGCCCAGCTCTTTGCCAAATTTCACTCTAAAATGCTTCAAGAGGGCTTCTACTTCGCATGTTCTCTTTATGAGACGGGATTCATCTCAACTGCTATTACGGACGAGATGATCGAAGATACCATTAAAGCAAGTGCGAAAGTATTTAAAGAGATAACTAACAATGCAAAATAGTGATAAAGAGGAGCAAAAAGCCCCTAGAATAAAGCCGATAATCGAAGCGGCGGACAGCCTCTCTTTAGGCATATCTATGGTTGTGGCCGTACTTATGGGTGTCGGTATAGGTATTTTACTTAAAAATTTAACCGGTGCAGCATGGACTCTTTGGATAGGTGTTTTTATAGGTATAGCAGCAGCGGTGCTAAATGTCTATAAAGCCTACTCAAAACAGTATAAAGAGTATGAAGAGCTTGCAAAACAGCCTCGCTATGCCGTAAAGAAAAAGCTCAAAGATGATGAAGATGAGGATGAGAGTGAAAAAAACTATTAAGTTTTTAGCTGTAGTTGAGTCTCTTATTCTTCTGACAAACATAATCTTCTTTGAGTTTTACATAAATCTTCAGATAGCCGCTTTAAGCAGCTTCTTTATAATTGCAGGCTCTGCTTATGCCTACAAAAAAATGGTAAAAGAGCAGATCAAGCTTGAGAATATAGATGAAAAAAGAGATACGCTTGATGAGATCGAAGATCCATATGAGCTTTATGAAAATTTTGAGGTAGATGAGAGACTGGCAGATGAGCTAGATATTAAAGCCATCGTCAAAGAAGAGAAGAAAAAGATTAAGATACTAAATATAAAAGATATAAAAAAGGGCTCAAGAGCAGGGGTTTCTCTCTTCAGGCTGGTTCCCTATCTCTTTTTGGTTTTAGGCTTTATAGCCCTAAGAAATAACGAACTATTGGATATATATATCTACCTTCCATCACTCTTGGTTGGAATTGTTGCCGGATATTTTTTTGCAAAAGAGCTATGAGGTGATCATAGGTATATTTATGGTTATCTTTTTTTGAATATCTATATAGAAGTTTGTATTTGCAGCTAGCGACTTTAGTTCACCGACTCTCTCTTCATCAATTTTCTTTGCGCTCACTTCGATAGAAAAAATACTGTACTTGTTCTTCTCAAACTTAATATGCTCTCCGACTCTGTAAAATATTTTTGTTGTTATCTTCTCATTTTTTTCATAGCATGAGTATATTTTATTTAATATCTTAATGAAGTTGTTTGAGTCGAGAATGATCTCCGGAATAGTAGGGTCAAAATCCTTTTCAAAGACTATTTTTGAGTTTATGGAGTTAGTGAGCATACAGAGATCAACAAGTGTATATATATTTGTCAATTCACCTATTGGCATTTGTGCATTTATCTTAAAAGATGGTGCCTGATAGAGCTTTATGCCTATTACATCATCATTTTCATAGCCTACGGTCAGTGCAAAGAATCTATAACGCCCGAATTCAAGTTCAACAAAAGTTGTTTTAAATCCAAATGAGACATTTGCATAGGTCGTAGCAAGGTTAAAAAGCTCTTCGGTGGTTATAGCACCTAGTAGAAACTGAGCTTCTGCGTTTAGTGAAATAATTTTCCCATTTGAGCTAAAGAGTATAAATGGATTATAATCATACTCTATCCACTGCTGCTCAAATGTCATTTGGTATTACTCTTCTATGTAGTTTTTAAGTTTTCGTCCGACTTTAGGGTGCTTGAGCTTTTTAATAGCACTCGACTCGATCTGGCGGACTCTTTCGCGTGTTACACTTAGCTCTTTTCCTATCTCTTCAAGTGTTCTGTCAGACTCATCATCCATAATTCCAAAACGGAGTTTTATAACCGCTTTTTCTCTTTCGTTAAGCTGCTCTAAAACATTCTCGATCTGAACTCTAAGATCATCTTTTAGTATAGAGTCAGAAGGCGAGAGTGATGATTTATCTTCTATGAAGTCACCAAAACGTCCATCATCTTCACTTCCGATAGGTGCTTCAAGACTGATAGGCTCTTTTGTGATCTTTATGACGTTTTTAACCTTCTCAACAGAGAGACCGACCTCTTGAGCGATGATCTCGACATCCGGCTCTCTTCCGTGCTCTTGAAGATGTTTACGCATGATCTTGTTTATGCGGTTTATAGTCTCGATCATATGGATAGGGATACGGATTGTTCTTGCCTGATCTGCAATTGCACGCGAAATAGCCTGACGGATCCACCATGTTGCATAAGTTGAGAATTTATACCCTTTTTGGTACTCAAACTTGTCAACTGCTTTCATAAGACCTATATTTCCCTCTTGTATCAAGTCGAGGAACGGAAGTCCACGGTTTGTATATCTCTTTGCAATAGAGACGACAAGTCTTAAGTTAGATTTTGCCATCTTTGTTTTTGATATTTCAGAGATGTTTTTACCGCGTTTTATCTGCTCTAGAATATCTGCTAGTTTTTCAGGTTCCATATCAAAGCTGTTTTTTGAAGCCTCTTTGGTCTGTACAAGCTTTTTGATCTCCATATATGTACTTACCATAGTAGCTTCAGGAACCATAGCAGCAATATCTTCTTTGTTTAGATCACAAATTTTTTCTACCAAGATCTTATGATTTGCTTTTAGCGTAGAGTTAAAGAGTGGAAGTTTATACTCTAATCTCTTAAGCTCTTTGTCGTAACCCTCATCACTCTTAAGTGCGGTCTCCATAGCTTTTACAAGTTCATTTATAAGCTTAGATGTAGGACCAAGGTCTAGCAGCTTCTCTTTTAGGATGCTTTTTTTGAAAGTAACCGATAAAAAGTAGTGGATAATATCCGGAGTAACTTCACCATCAAGGTTCTCAGGTGCCTTTTCAGTCAGTTTTACCCACTCTTTTTTCGCTTTTTCCAAAGCTTTAAAGCTTGTTGTGACTTTTTCAACCCTGCTTTTGTCTTTTACCGTCAGTGGCTTTTCCGCATCTTCATCATCGATGTCGTCATTGTCGTTGTCTGAGTCGTCGTTATCGTCACTGTCGTCATCTTTTTCATCTTCAAAGCTTTTAAATAGCTCTTTGACTCTTCTCTCACGGTTTATAAGAGGCTCTTTGTAATCTAAAATAAACTCTATTAGGTATGGAACCGAACAGATAGCGTCAATAATGATACTCTCTCCGCCCTCTATCTTTTTAGAGATCTCTATCTCTTCCTCCTTTGTTAAAAGCGGAATTTGCCCCATTTCACGTAGATACATACGAACGGGAGAGTCTGAGCGTGACCACTCTAGGAGTTCATGCTCTTTTAAGATGTCGAAGCTGTCCGTTTCATTGTTCTCGATCATCTTTCTTTGAGCGCTTCTTCTAGCCTCTGCCTCTTTGTCGTTTAGAAGCTTTGCATGCTCTGATGCCGTATAAATACAAGCTTTGTGCTTTTGTATAAGTTTAAATATATTTGCGGCTTGTGCATTTGTGGGCTGCTTGTCAAAAAGTTCTATTAAAGATTCGTAGGTTAGACACTCTTTTGGTTTTTGATTGGTAAAGAATGATTCGATAGCTTTGTTGAGTTCTTTAGCTGTCATATAAAATACACCTTGTTGGTCTATAAGATTTTTCAAAGGTGGATTATACCCAAACACTCTTAATCTCTCCTTGTTTTTATATTGGAACACACTTTGCTTTAAACTTGAAAATATTACTCAAAGGTACTTTATGCAGAGCGGATATTACTCAGCAGCAGCAGGTATGGTTACCCAGTTTAACCGTTTAGATACTATAGCAAACAACCTTGCCAACGTAAATACTGTAGGTTTTAAAGAGGACAATCTCATTGTTGGTGACTTTATGCGCCTATACAAAGAAGCAAGAGATGAACTCCCCAATGCAAACCACACTAAAGAGGCAGCACAGTTTTTAAATAGAGCAATGAACAAAGCTCCTCAAGTTGTTGATGCATATACAGACCACTCTTTAGGTGATATGCAAAAGAGTAACAACCCTTTAGATATGGCTTTATCAAGGGAGGGGCTTTTCTTTTTGGTAAAAACACCTGACGGAGTCAGATTTACAAGAGACGGATCCTTTACAAGAGACGATCAGGGAAGACTTATAACAAAAAGCGGCTACGAAGTGCTTCCAAGCGACTATTTTGAATCAAAACAGCCAATAGTATTAAATCAGGAAGATAGCATAATCGAGATAGATAAAAATGGACAGATCTATGCAAATGTGCCTAACAGTGCCAATTTTGCTCCAAATGCAAAACTATTTGTAGCACATCCTGACAATATAGCTTTTTTGAAAAAAGAGGGTGACAATCTCTACCGCTATGACGGCGAAGAGGAGTTAAAAAGCCTTGAAGAGAGCGGAGCCGTTATGCAGGGTTTTGTAGAGAAGAGCAATGTAAATGCCGTAAAGATGATGACACAGCTTATAGAGACAAACCGTTTGGTAGGGATGTATCAAAAAGCGATGGACACACAGATGAACGATATGAACCGCGATGCAATTGAAAAAATTGCCAGAAAATCTTAAGGAGTTTAGAACATGATGCAATCACTTTATACTGCTTCAACAGGAATGTTGGGAATGCAGACACAAATAGATACGACGGCAAACAATATTGCAAACGTAAACACTATCGGTTTTAAAAAGTCGCGCGCTGAGTTTGCAGACTTGATGTACAAAGTCATGGAGTACGCAGGAACATCCACAAGTGATGTTACAAAAAGCCCTACGGGAATTGAAGTTGGTCTTGGTGTCAGACCTACGGCAATAAACAAGATATTTTCAGAAGGTAGTCTGAAGCAGACTGACAATGAACTTGACGTAGCGGTAACCGGAAAAGGTTTTTTTAGACTTGAACTTCCTGATGGAACAGAGGTTTATTCAAGAAACGGTGCTTTTAAGATAGACGAGAATGGAACTATCGTAAACAGTGATGGCTACAGAATGGTCCCAGAAGTCGTTATTCCGCCTGATGCAACAAATGTAAGCATAGGAACCGACGGAACTGTAAGTGTTGTACAACCGGGGCAGACTCAGGCAACTCAGATAGGGCAGATTACGCTCACGAACTTCATAAATCCTGCGGGTCTTCACTCTATGGGAGACAACCTCTACATTGAGACCGACAGTTCAGGACAGCCTGTTGAGGGAACCCCCGGGCTTGATGGTCTTGGAGTTCTTAGACAGGGTTTTGTTGAGCTAAGCAATGTTGAGCTTGTCGTTGAACTTACAGACCTTATTACAGGTCAGCGTGCGTATGATTCTAACTCAAAGGTAATCACGACAAGTGATGAAATGCTCCAAACCACAAATAATCTAAAAAGATAATAAACTCCTAAAAGCAGCCTAATACTAATTGATATCAAGCTGCATTAATATAAAATAAGGCTCAAGATGAAAGAAGAATTTTTCGGTAATTTATATTTATTCTTTTCCTATAGTGCATCTGATATTTCAAAAATATTAGAAATAAATAACGACAAATGTACAAAAATTAGTGATTATTTAGATAAATTTGAATCACAGATTAATCTAGAAATCACTTCCACAACAAGCAGTTTGATTAAGAGAAAATATGTTGATGAATTAAATTTTTTTTATTTGGATGAAAATGAAAGTATTGAATCTAACAAAACTGAAACAGGAAAATTATTCGCAACATTTGATACTATTACTAATTTAGTGGTCGTAACAGTTGCTTTTTTTGAAACAAGTATTCCTATTTCTCATATACTTGATAGGCTTTCTCAAAATAATATTCAGATTTTTAAAGACGATAAAAAAATGCTATTAAGCGATTATTTACAAAATATGTATTGTCTAGAATACCATGGTAGCGCAAAGGCTTGTTTAACTACAAATAACTCGATAAACGATGAAATATACCCATATTATATAGCAAATGAAACTTTTGATTCATCGGTTATGTCAGCAACCTTAAAAGATGAAATATACGGAAAAAAATTACTTGAAAATCTTGCTCAATATAACAGTAGCGATATTTATTCAGGAAAAAATACAATAATAAGAATTGATAAAAGAGATTATAAAAAACAAAATAAATCTAGAATCGAAAGTGATATTATTTTTTTATTTATTATTGAAATATTGATGTTTAAAGAAACTGCTATTGAGAGAAGTAATAAAAAAATAATTAATTACTTAAATTCTAAAAAAGATATAGATTTAAAAATACTTGATAAACTTAATAGAGAGTTTAGTCAAACAATTCCTTTTTGGGATATAAAAGTGTTTAAATATATAGCTGCTCAAAATCTAGCAAACAAAATTGAGTCATCTTTTGGGCTAAACGAAAGATATGAAAATTATGAAAAAAATCAAAACTTTCTTCAGCACAAAATCAATATAAAACAAGCAATTGCGCAAGAACATGAAAGTAAAATTTTATTTACTATTGCTATTGTTCTTTTTATTTTTGAAGTTTATAAATTAGGTTCTGAGTTTATTGGCAAAAGTACTTCTTTATTTTTTTCAACATCTTTAATTTTAATTTTTTTAATTTACTGGGTTAATAAAAATAGGAAATTAAATGATGGATGAAATGCATAGAAAATTAGTCAATTTATTTGAGGAGTTTTACTTGATAAATTTAAGTAAAACATCTGCCATATCATTAATTGATGAAATTGTTGACAATTGTCATTCAGATATAAAATTATACAAGTATAAAAGAATTTTTTTTATAAAAAATATTATTTATAATTATAAATATAACAAATTAAACAAAAAGTACTATTTTGAAATTTGTTTATGGTACTACCGTATATTTGAAAATAAAAATAATAGTTGGTTAAATAAAAATTTAATAGATTTTTATCAAAACAATAAAAATTTTATTGAAATCTTAAAAATAGAGGATCTTGTAAGATATAAATGGAGTATGAATGATATAGTTTCTGATTCTGTGAGATTATCTGGTGATAATATTTTTAATTATCATAGTAGTGATAAAGAAATCAAATACTGGGTTCATATGAGAAGTAAAAACAAAGAACTTTTTCTTGCTCTTTTGTTTTGTGGGAAGATAATCGGTCATATTGGTGCTATAGTGATTAATAAAACTGAATATAATTTAATGAAAGAAGGTGTATTACATGAAAATGAATTTTCCCATGGAACTTCAGATATAAATATAGTTAAATATTTATATATCCCAACTATTGTCATTGAGTATAATTTTAGAAATCCATTTGTATTAAAAAATATAATTATAAATTTTTTTAAATTAATTAAACAATTTAATGAAAAACACAAATCAATTAAATCTATATTAACTAATGTCTACTCTGAAGAAGGAAAAAGTGTGGCTGAAAAACTTGGTTTTAAAGCTGTAAAAAAACACGTAGATGAAGGTATAGTCTATGAACTTGATGTTAGTTTTATGAATACAAATAAAAACATCCCATCCAGAATATTAGAAAAAATTTAATAATATTTATTTTAAATTTAAATTTAAACTTACGACAAAAACTCTTTATAAAACTAAAATTTCATTTTGGGTATAATCGCAAAATTAATTTAGTACTTAATTAGGAATTTATATGCAAAAAGCAAATATTAACGGCAAAGTTTGGAGATTTGGAAAAGATATTGATACAGATTTGATCATAGCAGCTCGTTATTTGAACACGTCAGTACCCGAAGAGTTGGCAAAACACGTTATGGAAGATGCAGACCCTGAGTTCGTCAATAAGATGAGCAGAGGAGACGTAATAGTCGCAGATGAGAATTTCGGCTGCGGAAGTTCCCGTGAACACGCTCCAATAGCTCTTAAAGCGGCAGGTGTTGCAGCAGTTATAGCTCCTACGTTCGCAAGAATCTTTTATCGTAACGCTTTTAATATGGGACTTCCTATATTTGAACTAAAAGAGAGCAGTGAGATTGCCGAGGGTGATGAGATAAGCGTAGATATGAACAATGGAACGATTACCAATAAAACATCAGGAAAAGTTTATAACTTCACGCCGATCCCTGCGTTTATGCAAGAGCTGATCGATGCAGGCGGACTTATGAATTTTGCACAAAATGAGATTAAAGGTAAATAATGAAAACATATAAAATCGCACTTATCAAGGGTGACGGAATCGGCCCTGAGATTATAGATGAAGCAGTAAAGGTTTTAGATGCCGTAGCTTCATGCTGTGATATAGAGTTCTCTTATGAAGAGGCTCTAATGGGCGGCTGTGCTTATGATATTACCGGTGATCCGCTTCCTCAAGAGACGATCAACATCTCACTAAACAGTGATGCTGTACTTTTTGGTGCGATCGGCGGTCAAAAATGGGATAATCTGCCTCGTGAGAAGAGACCTGAGAGCGGACTTTTAAGATTTCGTAAAGAGCTTGGCGTCTATGCGAACCTGCGTCCTGCAGTCGTTTATGATGAACTTGTAAATGCTTCATCACTAAAGCCTGAGATAGTAAAAGGCGTTGATCTTATGGTCGTTCGCGAACTGATCGGCGGCATCTACTTCGGTGAACCAAAAGGGCGTGACGAGAACAGAGGGTGGAACACTATGGTCTACACTCGTGAAGAGATCGTAAGAATTGCTCATCAGGCGTTTAAAATAGCTATGACAAGAAGCAAAAGAGTCTGTTCGGTAGACAAAGCGAATGTTTTGGATGTCTCACAGCTTTGGAGAGACGTAGTGACCGAGGTTGCAGAGGAGTATCCTGAGGTTGAGCTCTCTCATATGTACGTTGATAATGCCGCAATGCAGCTTATCCGCGATCCTAAGCAGTTTGACGTAATGCTGACAGGAAATATTTTCGGCGATATTTTGAGTGATGAAGCTAGTATGCTATCAGGCTCAATTGGACTCTTGCCTTCAGCTTCAGTAGGAGCAAAGATCGGTGTTTATGAGCCGATACACGGCTCTGCTCCTGATATTGCAGGGCAGGGAATCGCAAACCCAATTGCTACTATCTCATCTGCTTCAATGATGCTTCGTTATGCTTTGGGCGAAAATGATGCGGCTGACAAGATAGATGCAGCTATTAAAAGAGCTTTAAAAGAGGGTTACAGAACAAAAGACTTGGCTCAGTTTGATGCTAAAGAGGTCTGTTCTACAAGCGAAATGGGCTCTATTATCGCTAATTATGCGGCAAAATGAAAACACTTACCTTAGCAAATATCTATGAACTTCAAGGGCTAAAAGAAGAGGCTCTTGAGATATATAAAGAGATACTTAAAAAAGATCCCTCAAATAGTGACGCTAAGATCGCGATACGAAGACTCTCAGGCATGAGAAAGAAGTTTTTAAACGTAAATACCCAGATGAAAGAGTATTTTGTAAAGATGGAAGCAGACATTGAGTTTAATGAATTTGAAAGGTGGTTATTGAAACTATGGAACTAAAAGATGTAATCCTCTCTACTTTGGCGGAGATGGAGAGTGATAAGCCCCAAAAAAATATAATCAGTAACCCAAAACCTCTTAAGGAAGTTAAAGAGAAAATCCAAGAAGAGCAACAAGAAGAAGAAAAAGAAGAGATTAGAGTTGAAGAGGAGTCTGATCTTGAAGATGAGCAGACCCCAAACAATGAGCTCTTCTTCTTAAAATCTATGAGAGAGAGACTGCTTGTGCTTTTTGAAGGCTTTCAAGCTCCAAATAACACAAATATAGAGGCTAAGATAGATATGACGCTCAATTTTTTGGAGTATGTTCTAGTTACCATAGATTCAAGAGTTGAAGAGATTGAAAGAGGTAAGCGAAAATGAGTCAATACAGAGTCCTCATAGATGCAAATGATGAAAAAGGCTTGGTGCATAAAATATCAAGCGTCTTTTTTCAAAACGACTTAAACATCCTCTCAAACAATGAGTTTGTAGATAAAGAGAATAATAAATTTTTTATGAGAAGCGTTGTTGACGGCGATATCGTTTTAGACAAGCTCTACCAATCCCTGTGTGATGTTCTGCCGCAAAATGCTAACGTAGATGTGATAGCCCCTAAAAATAAAAATATAATCATCATGGCGACAAAAGAGATGCATGCTCTTGGCGATATTCTCATAAGACACGAAGCAGGGGAGTTAGAGGCAAATATATTGGCTGTTATATCAAACTACAGCGACTTGGAGTCTCTTGTAAGCAAGTTTAATATTCCATTCATCTGCATCTCTCATGAAGGTTTAAACAGAGAAGAGCATGAAAATAAGATTCTTAAGTGTTTGACAGAGTTTGAAGAGATAGACTATATTGTTCTGGCAAAATATATGAGGATTTTAACTCCTAAGTTTGTGGAGGTTTATGAGAACAGGATCATAAACATTCATCACTCTTTTTTGCCTGCTTTTATAGGTGCAAATCCTTATAAACAGGCTTATGAGAGAGGCGTTAAGATCATAGGGGCCACATCTCACTTTGTTAACAACAATCTTGATGAGGGTCCGATCATTGCCCAAGAGGTCATACACGTCGATCACGCTTACGGCTGGAGAGATATGCAGCGCTCAGGCAAGGATGTTGAAAAAGTAGTTTTATCCAGAGCTTTAAAGCTGGCACTTGAAGATAGAATATTTGTATATGAAAATAAAACCGTTATTTTTCAGGGATAGAGAATGTTTAACCTTGTTCTAGTAAATCCGCAGATACCAAACAATACCGGAGCAATAGGTCGTCTGTGCGTTAATGCCGGTGCATCTTTGCACATAATAAAGCCCATTGCTTTTGATATAGACGAAAAAGCGGTCAGACGTGCAGGACTTGACTATTGGCATAAGCTGGACCTTCATGTCTGGGAGAGCATAGATGATTTTTTTCAAAATAATAAAATAACAGACAATGCTTACTTTGCCACCACTAAAACAGACAAACCATACTTTGAAGCGGCATTTAAAGAGGGCGATTACATATTTTTTGGAAGCGAAACTGCGGGAATACCAGAGGCTATTTTAGATGCCTACAAAGAGCAAAATATAACTATACCTATGACCAAAGATGGCAGAAGCCTAAACCTGGCGATAAGCACAGGCATAGTTTTATATGATGCAATAAGACAGAACTACACCGCTTTTAAAGGACTCCTATGAGCACTTTTATAGATATAGTGATGATGCTTCTTTTTATACTTTTTATGGTCTTTATATTCGGAGGCTATCATAAGAGCAAATCCGAGCAAAGAGAGGCCGAAGAGAAAAAGTTAAAAGATAAAGAGAATACTCTTTAAAAAAACTTTTCTGCCCATCTCTCTAGGTTTTCTTCAAATTTATCAAATAAGCTCTGTACATTTTTTACTACAACTGTCATATTAAATCCTTTTGATTTTTGAATATATTACACATTTTTTTATCTTTATCTAAAAAACATTGCATTTTGTCATATATTTCTTTGACTAAATTGCAAAATTCAAATATAATGGTTCAATATTTGACAAAAAGGAAACGATATGAAAAATTTTCTTGAAATTGTTGAAGAGATAAAAAGCATTGTCTCTACAGAGTTTAACGGCAGAAAGATTTACGACAAAGATGTAGCTGACATACTTGGCATATCGCAAATGAATTTTGCAACTATGAAAAAAAGAAACAAGATCCCATTCGGTGAACTTTTAGATTTTTGCGCAACAAAGTCTATATCTATAAACTGGATCCTTTATGGGCAGTCGCCTGAGAGTCTGGTAGAGGCTACAAACAGATTTTTTATGGTCAAATACTTTGGCGATGTCAATGCGTCTGCAGGCGGTGGGGCAGATACAGACGAGGGAGAAGCACAGGGCATAGAGATCCCTCAAGAATTTGTTATGATGCTTGACGGAGAGAGAGAGCTTAAGAACATTGAAGCAATAAATGTTTCAGGAGACTCAATGGAGCCTACTTTTAGTTATAACGATATAGTCTTTATAAACAGAAGTAAAACTGACCTTCAAAGAGGAGGGGTTTTTACCATAAGAACTGATGGCGGCCTCTTTATAAAGAGAATTCAGAAGAGAATTGACGGGAAAATTGATATAATATCCGACAATCAAGTCTACTCGACACAGACCCTTGATCCGTCAGAAATAGAGGTGATCGGAAGGGTTGTGAGCAGATTTGGAAGTATTGATTAAAAAGGTTCTGTTTTGAGATATATTTTTTTACTTTTATCTATAACTATATTTGTCGGCTGTGCACCAAAAGAGAGTCAGCCAAAGAGTGAGAGCAGAGTAGAGGATACGGCTGAAGTTGAAGCCGTTGAAGATGTTGTATATCTGCAGGAAGTTCAAAAAGATCTCAAAAAGATAGAGATCAAAGAGGTAGAGATACATGACCTGCTCAATATACCTCAGGATGCAAGCTACTACGCAGAGAGTATAGAGAACAATAAAACCATTTATGATATTCAAAAAAAGTATGATAAGAACTATTTTAGTGTCTGGAATATTGAGAAGCCTCAAGAGGACCTAAAGTCTGTAATGTGGCCTTTTGCATCGTTTAAAGTCAATAAAAGTTACGGGGAGAACCTGCGTCTTTTAGAGGAGAGCTTCTTTCAACAAATGATAGAGAATGCAAACTTTAAAGCATATGGCACGATCAATAAAAAGGCTCTAACGCTTAAACATAGCAACATGAGAGCCTTTCCTACAATAAGACCGCTTTTAAAAGACCCTACTGCAGCGGGAGAGGGTTTCCCTTTTGATTACCTGCAAAACAGCTCAATACATGCAAATGAACCGCTTTTTATATCTCACTATTCAAAAGATAGAGAGTGGGCGTTTATATTTACAGGATACGCTTCTGGGTGGCTAAAGTCTAACGAGTTTGTAGTTTTAAAAGATGAGCATACTGATAAGTGGCAAAAAGCAAAAAAAGTCTCCATTACCGTTGAAGATAGCCCGATATACGATACCAAAGGAAACTTTTTATTTAAATCAAAAGTCGGCATGGTATTCCCGCTAATATCTGAAGAAAAAGATACATATACGATACTTGCCGTCTCATCATTTAAAAATTCAAAACCGCTCTTTTTAAAATCTAAAATATACAAAGATAAAGCGACAAAAGATCTACTCTCGCTTAATAAGAGTAGTCTAACATCTATTATAAACGAGGTTTCAAAAACAAACTACGGTTGGGGCGGAATGTATGAACAAAGAGATTGCTCATCTATGCTTAGAGATATGTTTACGCCCTTTGGTATATGGCTTCCAAGAAACTCTTACCAGCAGAGCAAAATAGGCAAGGTGATATCTCTTGAAAACCTCTCGGATGATGAGAAGATAGATACAATTAAAGAGAATGCTATACCATTCGAGACGCTTCTATATAAAAGAGGACACGTTGTCCTATATGTAGGAACTTATGATGATGAGATAGTGGTTTTTCATAATACATGGGGCATAAAGACAAAAAATGACAAAGATGAGGGCAGGGTAATAATAGGAAAGCCTATTTTTAGCTCTTTAAGACTTGGGCAATATCAAGAAAATTATGATGAAGAGGCAGAGATCCTCAAAAATCTGACAAGTATGAATATATTGACAAGATAATTTTGTAGTTTGTTGTTAGGCTTTTGTGTCTAAAAGAGAGCCTAACATCTCATCTTGCGTTCTTATAGCGGCTACATTTGCAGCTGTTACATCTTCAACTATTATCTGATCGGTAAGCTCTTTTGAGAGATCGGTCTGGCTGTTTGCAGATCCGTTGTCATCTGCTTTGCGCACATTTGGCGTAACGGTGTTCTCACTGCTCTGCATCCTTACATCAGTTGGCACGTACCTCTCGCTATTGACATTTGCTACGTTGTTGGCACTGCTGTTCATCATTGTCTGATGAGCCTGCAGAGATGATATGTTGCTAGAAATATTCATGAGAACTCCTTATGTTTTTGTTCATTTTAGTCTTATCAGACTGAAAAAACGATTACTTTAAAAAATTAAATTTTAGTGCAGCTCAGCGTTTAATTTAATCTCTCTTGTACTTCTTTGGGCTACATACTGACCATTTAGAGAGTTTTGTCTAAAATGGACTCCGTTAAACCCTGCAAGTTCTGACCCTTTCATAATATTTGAAAATGCCGCACCAGGATTAACCTCTTGAAGCTCTTTTATCTCTTCATCATTTAGATGAACTTTAGTTCCGGCAAAAATAGCCAGTCCGCCATCAATAATACAGCCATCACCAAGCGGAATACCGCAAGTAGAATTTGCTCCTAAAAGCGTATTTTTACCTATAGTTATCGGGTTGCCGTCTGTTCCGCTAAGAACACCAAGTATAGAAGCTCCACCTCCGACATCGCTTCCTGCTCCGACTATTGCAGAGCTTGAGATTCTTCCCTCTACCATTACAGGACCTGTTGTTCCTGCATTGAAGTTAATGTATGATGCTCCAGGCATTACAGTTGTACCTGCTGCAAGCTGTGCGCCGAATCTTACTTTTGAAGTATCGAGTATACGCGTATTGTCTGCAGGGATAATATGCTGCAGGAATCTTGGAAATTTATCTATAAAGTCAATATGCGGATATTCGTTTGATAGTTTTAGCTCGATCTCAAATTCACGAAGATAATCAAGCTCTATAGGCTGTCCGTTTGACCAAGCAACATTTGGCAGTGCACCAAACGCACCGTTTAGGTTTATGCTTCTTAGTTCAACTTTTGCCTGTGAGAGTGCGTATAGCTTTAAGTAAGTAGCTTCAACGCTTTGAAGCGGCTCATCTGCAAAGATAAACGTTACTTTAAACTCACCCTCTAAAGAGCCGCTGTTCATTATTTGGTTATATAGAGCGGAGACGACCTGAATATTTTTGTGAGCATCTCCGTAAGCTTCATCTGCATAAGGTGTGAACGCGTTCAAACAACTTTCTAAGAACAAAGCGTTTATGTTGCATACAACTTCACTCTCGTTGAAATCTATCTCAATGCCTTGCTCTTGCAGCGCTTGAATAAAAATAGCTGCACTCCCGAAGTTTTCATTCCAGTTAATAACAGGATAGGTAGCTTGAAGTGTTTTCGTAAGATTTAACTGCCCCATATCTACTCTGCATATACCAAATGCCAAAGGATCTTTATAACCCTTTGTTGATGATTTAATATTTTGAATAAGTGCCTTAAAAGCATCTGTAGTCTGAATGATTTCCATGAATTCTCGCTTAAATAATTTGTTAAAAGAATTATACTTAAACATTACTAATAGCAATTTAGTATATACTTCTGCTATGAACAAATGGATTGAACTTTTAAAAAATAACGACATTATAGGTATAAAAAAGTACCTAAAAGAGGGCGCAGACGTAAATGAAGCCAACGATACAGGAGAGTCTGTTCTTGCCTCATCATTAAGACACGGATGTGATTTTGAACTCATTATGTTACTGGTTGATAGCGGCGCAGACATATATGATTTTGACGAAGAGGGTGTAAGCATTTTTGATATGGCTGTTACCTATAACAACATTGAGATGGTAAAGTACTTGATATCAAAAGGCATAGATGTTAATGCTACTACAAGAAGAAGCAGATTTACTCCTTTGATGGCGGCTGCTTGCTACGGTCGTCTTGAGATAGCGAAACTTCTTTTAGAGAGTGGCGCAGATAAAAATGCCGTTGATGCAAAGGGGATCAGCGTCACGGATTTTGCAAGAAAAACAAACAAAAAAAGCATTTTACTTCTTTTGGATTATGACGAGAGTGCGCCTAAAAACACAAACTATGCCAGATAGGCGCTCTATTGGTATTTATGATACTTCAAGCATCTTTACAAAGTTTTTGTAACTCTCGACTATCTGCTCATTTTTCTGGCTCTGCATATAAAACTCTATAGCTTTTTTTCCCAGTCTTGGGATCTCATCCTTTACAGCCCAGCTGCTAACCGTTCCCTCTGGGATCTCTAAAATATTTGCAAGATCTTTTTGTGTGATCTGAAGTTCACTGCATATCTTTTTTACAACATTGCTCTTCGCTCTTGGTTTTTTAGAGGCCTTTGGCGTCTTTAAAATTAATACATTTGCAGGTTGTTCATCTTTTTTCTCTTTAGAGATGGTTTGGATATCATCTTTTATTGTATGTTTCTCTATCCATTTTGAGACCTCTGAAGCTGATATTATCCAATCTCTTCCGCTAAATTTTGAAACTATCTCTGTTGTAAAGAGCAGCGTGTTCTCTCTGGCAAACTCTTCGTTGCTTAGTTGATAAAGTATAGAAAATGAGAGTTGCTGTGCGGCGCTTCCTGTATGACCCCAGTCAAAGCCGTTTTTTGATGAAGAAAAGATATCGTATCTAAGTGGAAGTTCGAGTTCACCGTATGTTACATACTTTGCACCCAAAAGTGTTTTATGCCCTTTGAAGACATGATTATTACGCATGATAGCCATTACTGCCTCTTATATTTTGAAAGTGTAATGATGCTCTCCTCTTTGAATTCTCTCTTTTTTGTTAAGAAATAACAAGCGATAAGCAACATATATGGACAAACAAAGCAATAACAGTGCCAATAACCAAATTATCATAGTAGGATTCCTTGATTTTTACTTATTGAGAGTAAATCGACAATATAACAGTAATATTAAATTATATTATATGATATTCCTGAATCTTCCAAAAAATCTTTAAACAGCTTAAAGTTTTTATCTACAAGTCCTTTGTTTGAAGCGCATAAAGATATCTCAACAGATGCGCCCTCACTGCCAAGTATCGGCAGAGATGAGAGCTCTATTTCAGGCGGAATGATTTTCATAATATTTATAAGCGTATTTTCGCTTGTGTTTGCGAGCAGGGTGGCTCTGTATTTTTGCACTGAGGTGCCAAATAAACGCTCGATAACCGAGGCGATCATCGGGTGCGACATCTGTGGAAATCCAGGAGTAAAAAAGAATCTATCTTGCAGAGAAAAACCTGACATATTGTTGATGGGATTTTGAAGAAGGTCTGCATCTTGCGGCAGATCGGACATATGAACTCTGTGAGGGTATGCCTCATCGCCAAACCTCTCTATAATGTCCTTCTCAAACTGTTTATGTCTTTTTAGCGGTTTGGAAGTAAAGACCTCCGCAGCTATAGCTCTTGTAAGATCATCAGGGGTAGCGCCTATGCCGCCAAAAGAGAACATTACGCTTTTGTCATCATCTTTTACAAGCTTATATATATTTTTGATAAGCTTCTCATCATCTTTAATAATAAAAGAGGCGAAGAGCTCATGCCCATACTTTTGCAACTCATTTTTTACAAATTCAAAATGTTTGTCAACTCTGCGGCCGTTTAATATCTCACTGCCGATAATGCATGCATAAAAGTTCATTTTTATCTACCGTTATATCTTTTTTATGTATTATACTGAAAACTTATGAGGAAACCGTATGTCTTACGCACAACAATTAGAAGAGTTAATAACAAAGAGCGTCATACCTGATATAGATGACAGATTGGATGAGATATTTGAGGAGATCGCCGATAGCAAAGAGGCAGGTGAAGAAGCGAAAGATGAGATAGAGGAGCTTCGCGAATTTAAGGCTGATCTGCAGGATGTACTAGAAGATATAAAAAGCGGTGACATTGAAGAGGATGAGTGCAAAGAGCTGATAGATGATATTTTAAATGCTCAAAAAGAGTCTCAAGATGATGATTTTGGATTTGAAGAGGATTGATTCTCTGTGGTTTTGCATGTCGATTTGACATGTAAAACCAACTTGTTTTGAAGTTCGAGGCTTATCTACAGGTGTTATGGGAATCCAGTTCTCATTTGCACATGCAGTGCTTGTTGGAGAGAGTGATAGCAAAAATGGCAGCAACAGTTTCATAAAACCCTTTTTTAGTGAAATGATACAGTAATGATTTTAAACTCGCACAACGGGAGTCAGGTGATAACGATAACAAAATAGAAATAATTTGAAATGCTATTGTTATCGTCTGACCCCTTTATTTGACCCCTTTATTTGGTTAAAAGTTCTTTAGTCTCTGAGAAAGCTGATATATTTGTTTTGAGTTGTGTTAAGATATACTTTTAAAAATATACTTAGGATAAATAATGTCTAAAAAATCAACTACTGATCAAGAAGCTTTGGATTATCATGAATTTCCAAGACCCGGAAAAATATCGGTTGAGGCTACAAAAGCTGTAGAGACTCAAAAAGACTTATCGTTGGCATATACTCCAGGTGTTGCGATCCCATGTTTAGCAATACAGAAGAATCCTGAGGATGCTTACAGATATACAGCTAAAAAGAATCTTGTTGCAGTTATCTCAAACGGAACGGCAGTTCTTGGACTTGGAAATATCGGAGCATTAGCATCTAAGCCTGTTATGGAAGGTAAGAGCGTATTGTTTAAAAACTTCTCGGGACTTGATTGTTTTGACATAGAAGTAGATACCCAGAGTATAGATAGGTTTTGTTCAGTTGTAACTGCTATTGCTCCAACTTTTGGCGGGATAAACTTAGAAGATATAAAATCACCGGAATGTTTTGAGATAGAGAGACGTTTAGTAGAAGAGTTAAATATCCCCGTAATGCATGATGATCAGCATGGAACAGCAGTTATTTCTGCCGCAGGAATTATCAATGCTTGTATAGTCACACACAGAAAAATAGAAGATTTGAAAATCGTTGTTGTCGGTGCAGGTGCTGCCGCAATATCTTGTGCGAGACTTTACAGAAAGCTTGGAGTAAGAGAGATATATATGCTTGACTCAAAGGGTGTTATTCACAATGGGAGAAGTGATTTAAATGCTTATAAGAGAGAATTTTGTGCAGGAGGATATATGACTCACTCAGAAGTGTTTGAGTGTGCTGACGTAGTCGTGGGCTTATCTCGTCCTGGAACATTTAGCGTAGAAGATATTAAAACTATGGCAAATGAGCCTATAGTATTTACTTTGGCAAATCCGACACCTGAGATATTTCCGCAAGAAATCTTAAAAGCAAGACCAGATGCAGTAGTAGCAACAGGGCGCAGTGATTTTGACAACCAAGTAAACAACGTTTTGGGGTTTCCGTTTATTTTTAGAGGAGCGATGGATGTTCGTGCTCGAAAGATAAATGATGAAATGAAAATAGCAGCAGCCTATGCATTAGCAGATTTGGCACGTAGTGAAGTACCGAAATATCTGAGTGAACTATATGGGAAAAAGATAAAATTTGGTAAAGACTATTTGATTCCTAAGCCGTTTGATAAAAGACTTATAGTTGAAATATCAAGTGCAGTGGCACAGGCCGCTGTAGATAGCGGAGCTTCTGTTATGAAGGATTTTGATATAAAAGCTTACAAGAAAGAGTTGGCAAAAATATTAAAATAGGCTAGATAATTACTTCGTCATTTTTTATGAACAACGGGGGTCAGGTGATAACGATAACAAAATAGAAATAATTTGAAATGTTATTGTTATCGCCTGACCCCTTTATTGTTAACTATTTGAGGTTCAAAGGTGCCGTTTCTATCCCGAGGAGTCTCAAGCTCAAAGGAACCGTCGCTTGTTTCTTTGACGGTTTTTTTATTGACACCGTTTTTTCTGTTGCGGTTGCCGCCTAAAATATGATTTGCAATACATGAATCTATCTCTGTTTCAAGTGCAGTTTCTGTAAGTTGCTTGATAAGCGGAGCTAAAAGTTCATCTTAGCCTGTAAGTCTTTTTCCGTTCTTGTATTCTTTGAGTATCTCATCAAAATTAA
Source organism: Sulfurimonas crateris (assembly GCF_005217605.1). Taxonomy (NCBI): domain Bacteria; kingdom Pseudomonadati; phylum Campylobacterota; class Epsilonproteobacteria; order Campylobacterales; family Sulfurimonadaceae; genus Sulfurimonas; species Sulfurimonas crateris. The sequence goes on from NZ_SZPX01000003.1 coordinate 44,491, forward strand.
ACTCTTTTTTCTCTTGCTTTGTCTTTTTTGCTTTTGCCCTTGCCTTTAATCGGCTGTGGACCTTTTCCTTTTATGGCAGCTTCGCCTTTTAGTTCAAACCCCTCTATCTGCTCCATTGCTATATTCACCTTGCATCTCTTTTGGATAATACCAAAATGCGCTCTATCCTCGTGAGATATAAACGAAATAGCCATTCCCGACCTGCCGGCTCTTGCCGTACGTCCAATGCGGTGGACATAGTCGGTAGGCGAGCGAGGAAGATCAAAGTTTATAACGCATGAGACATTCTCTATGTCGAGTCCTCTAGCGGCTATATCGGTTGCAAAGAGTATGCGTATCTTTTTGGCTTTAAATTCATCCAGCGTAAGAGTGCGCTCATCTTGAAACAGATCTCCGTGAAACGACTCCGCCTTGTAGCCGTACTTTTTAAACTTAGCCGCAATGTTGTCCGTAGCTCTTTTGTTTGCCATAAACACAAGAACTTGCTCTAACTTTTCAGTATCTAGCAGGTGTCTTAGAAGCGGACCGCGATTTTCACGATTTACTTCTATGGCGCGCTGCACCACACTCTCTACAGTAGGCACATCTTGCTCAATATTTACTCTTATAGGATTTTGTGTAATTTTCGAGGCAATATCTAAGATTTTTTGAGGGTAGGTTGCAGAGAAGAGAAGATTTTGGCGCTTTTGCGGAATTGCTTCAAGGATGGCATCAAGCTCCTGCGAAAAACCAAGGTTTAGCATCTTGTCTGCTTCATCAAGAACTAAAAATTCAAGATGAGATAGGTTTGTCTGCTTTTTTGTAAGCACGTCAAGAAGTCGTCCTGATGTCGCTACCAAGATATCGCATCCCTGCTGAATGGCATAGATTTGATCACCGATACTCTCTCCGCCTATAATAGAGACAACCTTTGGTTCTCTTTTCAGATCTGCGCCAAAAGTGTTAAAAGCATCGGCAACTTGAAGTGTGAGTTCACGAGTAGGGGTTACAACAAGCGCTTTTATCTTAGGCTTTCCTTCGCTGACACTCTTAGACCATAGTTCAAGTATCGGCAGTACAAAAGCGGCACTTTTACCGCTTCCGGTCTGCGCCATTGCCATAACATCATGATGATTTAGCACAAGAGGAATAACCTCTTCTTGAATAGGAGTAGGCGTTATAAAGCCGCTTTTTTTAAGCGCGCTTTGGATTTGCGGTGAGAGACCCAGTTTGGAAAATGGCATTTGACTTCCTATAGTTAATTGAGTGTATTTTATGAAAGTTACGCTTCAGAGAAGGTTTATTTATAGCTAGTTTTAACTACATTTATATATAATTTCAAATACAAAATAGATAGGATAAATATGAGAATAATATTACTTGGAGCTCCGGGTGCCGGAAAAGGGACTCAAGCGGGATTTTTAACGAAAAGATATAACATTCCTCAAATCTCTACGGGAGATATGCTCCGTGGGGCTATTAAAGCAGGTACAGAGTTGGGTAAAATGGCTAAAGCGGCTATGGATGCCGGTCAGCTGGTAACTGATGAGATAATTATCGGTCTTGTAAAAGATAGAATTAAAGAAGATGATTGTAAAAACGGTTTTTTATTGGATGGTTTTCCTCGTACCATTGCTCAAGCAGACGCTCTTAAAAGTGCGGGTGTAGATATTGATGCCGTCATTGAGATAGATGTTCCAGATACCGAGATCGTAAAACGTATGTCAGGACGTCGTGCGCACTTAGCAAGCGGTAGAACTTACCATGTTGTTTTCAATCCGCCAAAAGTAGATGGCAAAGATGATGTGACTGGTGAAGAGCTCGTTCAAAGAGATGACGATAAAGAGGAGGTAGTACTCGATAGATTAAAAGTTTATCACGAGCAGACAAAACCTCTGATCGGCTACTATAAAGAGCAAGCGGAGAAAATAGCTTCTTTGACGTACATTACTGTTGATGGAACTGCCGATATATCTGAGGTTGAAGCGGCTATAGTTTCTAAGCTAGGTTAATTGAGCCCATTATAGGGTTCAATTAAATTTTTGATCTTATAAAAGAGTGCATCTCTGAGACTATCTCTTCGATAGTTCTCTCTCCGTTAATTGTGTGAAGCAGATCTTTCTCTATATAAAACTCTTTTATATCATCCAGTGGCTCCGTATAGACCTTCATACGGTTGTTAAAAACTTCAACTTTGTCATCTTCGCCGCGAGAACGTCCTAAAACTCTGTCTCTTGCCGTCTCTTGACTTACTTCAACCTCGATAACACTGCAAAGCTCTAAAGATGAGTCGCTCTCAAGATAGTTGTCTAAAGCCTCTAACTGCTCCATGCTTCTTGGATATCCGTCAATGATGATAACATCCGTCGGAGCATTTTTAATTGCGTTTACAATGGTCTCTATTGCTATTTTTATAGGAACGATAAGACCTTTTGATATATAGTTGTTTATCTCAGAGCCAAGTTCAGAGCCGCTTGCGGCTTCTGCGCGAAGCATATCGCCTGTGGAGTAGTGTGTTATTTCGCTGTTTTGCTCTGCGATCAACTCTGCATCTGTGGTTTTGCCGGAGCCGGGCGCTCCGATAATAAGAAAGAGTTTTTTCATTATGCTTTTATCTGCTCACGAAGACGAATATGAAGATCTCTTAGTTGCGTTGCATCAACTTCACTCGGTGCTTTTGTAAGTATACAAGAAGCTTTTTGCGTTTTAGGGAATGCTATAACATCACGGATGCTTGATTTTTTAGTAATAAGCATCATAAGTCTGTCAAATCCGATCGCAAAACCGCCGTGCGGAGGAGCACCGAATTTTAGAGCATCAAGCAGGAACCCAAACTTCTCCTGAGCCTCTTCTTCGTCTATTCCAAGAAGCTTGAAGACTTCCTCTTGGACTTCAGGTTTATGTATACGGATACTTCCGCCGCCTAGCTCCGTACCGTTTAGTACAATGTCATATGCGATAGACTCTATCTCTTCTACGTCATCTTTATCGGTATTTTTTGGCTGCGTGAACGGATGGTGAAGCGCTTTTACTCTTCCATCTTCGATCTCAAACATAGGGAAGTCAACAACCCATACGAACTCAAAAGCATCTTTGTCTACAAGGTTCATCTTCTCATGTTCTGCAATAAAGATTCTCAGACGTCCCATATAGTCCCATACAGTTTTCTTATCTCCGGCACCGAAGAAGACAACGTCGCCCACTTCCATGCCCAGTCTCTCTATTAAAAGTGCAATGTCGGCATCGCTAAAGAACTTGATCAGCGGACCTTTTAAGCCATCCTCTTTCATCTGGAAGTAACCAAGTCCCTGAGCTCCGAACTTACGTACATAATCCTCAAAGCTCTTCATCTCTCTCTTTGAGAAGACAAGGTCTGCACCAGGAACTTTTAGAGCCTTGATGCGGTTTGTATGAGGTTTTTTAGCGATATTTGTAAATATCTCATTATCACATCTCTCAAAGATGTCGATAACGTCAACCATCTTAAGGTCATATCTCAGATCAGGCTTGTCGGAGCCGTACCACTCCATAGCGTTCATGTGTGAAATGCGGTTAAACGGAGGTTTTACATTGATGCCGCAAGCGCTAAACATAGCTTCAAGAAGATCCTCTGCTACTTTTATAACATCCTCTTGGTCACAAAAGCTCATCTCGACGTCTATCTGAGTAAACTCTGGCTGGCGGTCTGCTCTTAGGTCTTCGTCGCGGAAACATTTTGCTATCTGAAAATATCTGTCAAATCCGCCTACCATTAAAAGCTGCTTGAAAAGCTGTGGAGATTGCGGAAGTGCGTAGAACTCACCGCTGTGTACACGAGACGGAACCAAATAATCCCTTGCACCCTCAGGAGTAGATTTTGTTAAAATCGGAGTCTCAACCTCCAAAAAGCCGTTTTCATCAAGTATATTTCTTGCAGCTATAGCAGCTTTTGAGCGAAGACGAAACGCCTCATACATCGCAGGATCTCTAAGCTCTAGGTAGCGGTATTTAAGTTTAGTCTCTTCACCTACGTTCTTATCACCTATCATAAAAGGGATTGGAGCCGATTTGTTCTCAATAATGAGCTCTTTTACTATAACCTCGATAGCACCGGTTTTTAAGCGAGGATTTACAAGACCCTCTCCACGATGGCGAACAGTACCTTTTGCTATAAGAACATACTCGTCGCGAACACCGTCTGCAACCTTATGTGCTGCTGCATTGTCTTCAGGATCACAAGTAAGCTGAATAAGTCCGCTCTTGTCTCTTAAATCAATAAAAATAATCCCGCCATGGTCACGGTAACTGTTTGCCCAACCTGTCAGAACAACCTCTTGTCCAACGTTTGCTTCACTTAAATACGCACAATAATGACTTCTCATAAAAATAGAGTCCCTAGTAAATAATTTTCGCGATTGTACCCAAATTTGGCTTATCACATAATTAGAGAGATTTTTTTGTTTTTTATGTATAATTTACGAAACAATTTTATAAAGAGATATTTTGAAAAACAAAGAGATCAAAAAAATAGGCGTAGTTTTAAGACCATCATCCCCTGAAATAAAAGAGGGTTATCTAAAACTGGAGAAGATCTTCAGAAGCCACGGCATCGATGTTTTGCTAGAGAGCAAGAGTGCTAAGATGATAGATATGAGCGGCGAGAGTTTTAAAAGCATCTGCATGGAGTGTGACTTTATTGTAAGCTTCGGCGGGGACGGCACACTTATATCTACGGTGAGAAAATCATTTGACTTTGATATCCCCATACTAGGCGTTCATGCCGGCAATCTCGGTTTTTTGGCGGATCTCTCACTTGATGAGCTTGATACGTTCGTAGAAAAAATTATCCATAACAGATACAGAGTAGATGAGAGAGCGGTTCTTGAAGCAACGGTTATAAAAAACACCAAAGAGGTGAAGTACTACGCTTTTAACGACATTGTACTCACACGCACACGTGTCTCAAATATGATACACATAGAGACACTTGTTGACTCACAATCGTTTAATACATACTACGGTGACGGGGTGATAGTCTCAACTCCTACAGGTTCTACGGCTTACAACCTCTCTGCAGGCGGACCAGTGCTTTTTCCTATGTCAAACGTCTTTGCATTAACGCCCATCTGCCCGCACTCACTGACGCAAAGACCGGTCGTGCTTCCGGGGAGATATGCCATAGAGATGAAAACATCAGAAGAGAGAGCTCTTATAATTATAGACGGACAGGATGTGCATGAGCTCGAACTTGGAGAGAGCGTACATATAAAACTCGCAACTAAGACGGTGAAGCTGATACACAAAGAGGAGTATAACTACTTCGATGTGCTAAAAGAGAAACTAAGATGGGGCGAATAAGCCAAAGGAGTTCAAATGTTTAAATTTATACTTCCTCTTCTGCTGATCCTACTTGCAGGATGTTCTACTAAAAAAGCGGATATTGATTTTGACCCGTCTTTTGATATGACAGCGCTATCTACATTTGCCGTGGTTTATGATAAAAATGACGATTTTAGCGCTTTAAACAGTGAGCGCATTGCTGAATCTATCACCAGTGAGATGCGATCAAAAGGGTATGTAACTGCACCAGAAGATGAGGCAGATTTTCATATAACCTTTGAGAGCATAATAAGAGAAGATGTCCCATCTAACGTCGGTTTGGGCTTTGGTCTGGGTACTTTTTCAAGCGGACTTGGACTTTCACTTGGCACCGTAAGAGGTTTTTCAAACGATGAGGGAACTCTTTTTATAAATATGCTGGATCCTGCAACACAGAAGATATTCTGGTATGCAAAGCTCACCAAAAAGATCGAGAGTTTTGAAACGCCGCAGGAGCGTGCCGAATACTTCAATGAAACCGTCTCTGAGATGCTTGAAGAGTTTCCATTAAATATTTTACAAGGTGCATATAAATGATAGAGAGATTCTACTTAAAAGAGTACCTCAGTTTTAAAGAGATTGAACTTGATCTAAAATCGGGGCTTGTTGTATTTACGGGTCCAAGCGGAAGCGGGAAGTCGATTTTAATGAGCTCGATCTTATCATCGTTTGGCAGCGGTACTTCCGATGCATCACTCTGCGAAGCTACCGTCTCTTGGGAGCTGGAAACCGATGAACACGGTATAGAAAATGATGACGTATATATTTTCAAACATATTAAAAAAGAGAAATCAAGATACTTTATAAACAATCAAAGCCTGCCTAAAAAGGCAATGTCAAGCCTCTCTTCTAACTACTTAAGACATCTCTCTTTAAGAGATTTTAGCGATTTTGAAAACGAAAACCTTCTTTTGATCCTAGATGGAAGAATAAGCAAACAGAACCCTAATATTGATCTGCTCAAAGATGAGTACAAGGAGGCTTTTTTAGAGCACAGAAGAGTCAAAAAAGAGCTCCTAAGTATCGAAGATGAGCAAAAAAGAGTTACAGAGCTAAAAGAGTTTGCTGCCTTTGAGATCAAAAAGATAGAAGATGTCAATCCGAAAGTATCAGAAGATGAAGAGCTTTTGGAGATTAAAAAAGAGCTCTCCAAAAAAGAGAAGGCACTGGAGGCGATAGCCAAAGCAAACGCGATTTTTGAGCATGAGCACAGCGTCTTTAGCGCACTTGATACGCTAAATGTGGACAACTCTTTTTTTAACGACGCTATGAATGAGCTAAGAGCCGTTATGGAGAGTGCCGAAGAGAAGTTCAATGCACTTGATGAAGTGGATATTGAAGAGGTTCTTAACCGTCTGGAGGAGCTAAGTGAGCTAAAAAGAAGATACGGCGGCATAAAAGAGGCTCTTGAGTACAAAGAGCAGAAGGTTTTAGAGCTGCAAAAGTATGAAAATATAGAGATAGCCAAAGGAGATCTGGAGTCAAGAGAGTCGCTGCTTAGGAGAAAAGTAGAAGATCTGGCGCAAAAGATCAGCGCTCTTCGCACAGATGAGCTGAAGCATTTCAAAGAGGATCTGAACAGATATTTAAAGCAGCTCTACCTCAGAGATGCAGATGTTGCAATAAATAGCGCAGAGTATGGGGTTCTGGGCAAAGATGAGATTCTGTTAAAGCTAAACAACACCGATCTTCAAAAGATAAGTACAGGCGAGTTCAACAGGCTCCGCCTTGCAGTGTTGGCTCTAAAATCAGAGTTTATGAACCAAAACGGCGGAGTATTGATGCTTGATGAGATAGATGCGAATCTTAGCGGAGAGGAGTCTATGAGCGTTGCCAAGGTTCTAAAAGAGCTCTCTGAGCATTTTCAAATATTTGTAATATCGCATCAGCCGCAGCTGACATCTATGGGAGACCAGCACTTTTTGGTTCATAAAAAGGGCGATGAATCCCACGTAAAAGAGCTTGGCTTTGATGAGAGGGTTGATGAGATAGCAAGGATCATAAGCGGTGCCAACATTACGCAAGAGGCTAGAGAGTTCGCAAAAGAGCTGCTCAGCCTGCAGAAATAGAGAGAGTAGAGTATGATTATAGACACACATGTGCACCTAGACGACGACAGATATAGAGATGATCTGGATATAGTACTAAAGAGAGCCAGAGAGGGCGGGGTGGAGCGTTTCATAATTCCAGGAGCAGATCCGAAAAACTTAAAAAGAGCGATAGAGATAGCCAAAAGCAACAGTGATGTCTATTTTGCCATCGGTGTACATCCTTACGATATGGAGGCATTTGATGCTGCTGTGTTTGAAGAGTATATTAATCATCCAAAGTGCGTTGCAGTAGGCGAATGCGGGCTTGATTACTTTAGACTTGAGGGAAGCGACGAAGAGAAACTAAGAGAAAAAGAGAGACAAAAAGAGGTCTTTATTGCACAGATCGAGATAGCAAAAAAGTACAAAAAACCGCTTATTGTACATATCAGAGACGCTTCAAGAGACTCAAAAGAGATACTTCTTACACACGGTGCAAAAGATGTCGGGGGAGTTCTGCACTGCTACAATGCGGATGAGGAGCTTTTAAGTCTTGCAAAAGAGGGGTTTTACTTCGGAATAGGCGGAGTTTTGACCTTTAAAAATGCAAAAAAACTACTTCATGCACTGCCAAAGATACCTCAAGATAAACTTCTGATTGAAACAGATGGTCCATATCTGACACCGACACCTCACAGAGGTGAGAGAAATGAGCCTCTATATACTACTTTTGTCGCAAAAAAGATCTCTGAACTTCTGGAGATCCCACTAGAAAACATAGAGAAAATAACGACTCAAAACGCCCTGAAACTCTTTAATATTTCTTAATATGAATAACTGTTAACTATATTTAATTTTGATTTAGATAAAATCTACTTCTTAAAATTTAAAATAAGAGTTGCCGTTTTGAAATATTTTTTACTACTTCTACTGCCGCTTATGTTGAGTGCTAGTCTTACTTTCACTTCAAATCACACAAAAGAGATAGCTGTCTTAGAGTCTTTTGACATTGAAGCTTCATTCTTGTATGACCCGATCATGAACGATATGAAAAACAAGAACATGACTATCTACAAAGAGAAACGCTTTTTTCAGGCGATGAATGATGCTTATCTCTTCATTCCGGCGATAAAGAGCATTTTGGCTAAGCACGGCATACCTGCCGAATTTCTATTTCTGGCTATGGCGGAGTCTCACTTTTCCGCAAAAGCATTCTCTGTAAAAAAAGCCTCTGGACTCTGGCAGTTTATGCCTGCAACAGGCAAAATATACGGTCTTAAGATAGACGAGTATGTCGATGAGAGAAGAGATCTTATAAAATCTACAGAAGCAGCTGCTCAGCATCTTAGCGAGCTTTATGCAAAATTCGGTAAGTGGTACTTAGCAGCAATAGCTTATAACTGCGGCGGCGGAAGACTTGGCAGGGCAATAGAAGCGGCAAAAAGCGATGATCTTAATATATTGCTAGACCCAAAAAAAAAGTATATACCAAGAGAGAGCAGACTCTACATCAGAAAAATCGTAGCGCTTGCATTGTTGGGCAATGACGAGCAGTTTTTGCTAAAGAGCGAGTATGAGCACCTTCTAAACAGAGCAAATGCCTACTCCATATCTACGGTAAGAGTTCCAAGAGGAGAGTCTCTAAAGAGAGTCTCAAAACTTGTCGGTATACCGCTTTCAGAACTTCAAAAGCTCAATAGACACCTCAAATATGATTTCGTTCCTCCCTATCTGGGAGGCTATGACATATATATCCCCTACATTAAACTCTCAGACTTCAAGCAGAAATATTTTGAAGAGAAGATCCAAAATATCTATAAAGTCCATGTTGTAAAAAAAGGTGACACTCTTTACGAAATGGGAAAGAAATATAAAGTTTCGTACAAGATGATAGTAGACTTTAACAACCTCAAGAGCAATGTTCTCAGCTTAAATCAAAAGCTTATTGTTCCAATCGACAACAAAGCAAATGTCGAAAAGATAAACAAAGAGATCTACTACTTGGTTAAAAAAGGCGACACTCTGGAGTCTATTTCTCAGGCATATAAAATAAGCGTCAGAAGCATTCAGCTTAAAAACAACCTAAAAAGTACTCTTATCAGAGAGGGTGAGAGGTTAAAGCTCTATGAGTAAGATATCTTTTTTTACTACACTTATTTTAGTTCTTCTTCTAGCTACTGGATGTAGTACAAGAGGCACTAGAACATACACAAATGCAGGTGAGACAAAAACATACTCTTCAGACAGCAGATCTCACAGCCCTGTTATCAATCAAAAAGACTACAAGCATCCTACGATGAGACCTTATGTCATAAGAGGGAAGAAGTACTATCCAACGGTCGTAAATGTAGGTGACAAGTTTAGCGGCAATGCAAGCTGGTACGGTCCTGATTTTCACGGCAAACTGACATCAAACGGCGAGACCTACAATATGTACGATATGACGGCTGCACATAAGACTCTTCCTATGAACACCATTGTAAAAGTTACCAATAAGAAGAACGGCTTAAGCACCGTAGTTAGAATCAACGACAGGGGTCCCTTTATCGCAACTAGGATCATAGATCTCTCAAATACTGCGGCAAAAAAGATAGATATGATAAATGACGGAACTGCACCGGTTACCGTTGAAGTGTTAGGTTTTCACTCAAAAGGGCAGAGAAAAGTTCCGTTGCAAGAGCAGTTAAAAGATGCTCCTCAAGATCAGCAGTCAGATGGATTTGCTCTTCAGATAGCATCTTTTTCAAGATTCGAGGGTGCGCTTTTAACACAAAAAAAATATGATGATACGGACGGCTACAAGACCATCATAAAAGATATGCAGACGCAAAACGGCAGGATGTTCAAAGTGTGGCTAAAAGGCTTTAGAAGCGAGCAGGAAGCAAGAGACTATAAATCACTTGGCCATTTTAAAGATTCATTTATTGTTAGAGAGGACTAGAAATATGATTACCAAAAGTAGAAAAACAAAAGAGACGGATATAACAATTTTACTCTCTCTTAACGGAGAGGGAAAAAGCAAGATAAACACAGGCGTAGGTTTCTTGGATCATATGCTTGAGAGCTTCTCTAAGCACTCGCTGATCGATCTGGATATATCATGCAAAGGCGATACACATATAGATGACCACCACAGTGTAGAGGATGTCGGAATCGTTCTTGGCTCTCTTTTGGCAGAAGCGATATATCCGGTTAAAAATATGGAACGCTTCGGAAGTGCAAATATAGTAATGGATGAAGCTTGTGTAAGCTGTGACCTTGATCTGAGCAACCGTCCGTATCTGGTTTATGAAGTGAGTGTTACCGGCAAAGTAGGACAGTTTGACACGGAGCTTGTTGAAGAGTTTTTTAGAGCCTTTGTCCTAAATGCAAGAATTAGTACTCACATAGTGGCTCTTAGAGGTAAAAACAAACATCATATAATCGAAGCTGCTTTTAAATCGCTTGCCGTCGCCCTTCGCCGTGCGATGCAAACCAATGAGAGAGTCGGTATTCCAAGCACGAAAGATATGCTGTGATAAAGCTGATAGTTTTAGATGTTGACGGCTGCTTGACGAACGGAGATGTTATATATACGGCTGATGGCAATGAGATCAAGCACTTTAACGTAAAAGATGGCTTGGCTATAAGCTCTTGGATAAAGATGGGCTTTCACGCTGCGATCATAACGGGCAGAGAGTCTAAAATTGTTGAGAAAAGAGCAAATGAGCTTGGTATAAAGCACCTTTTTCAGCATATTAAAGATAAAGAACAGAAGCTAAAAGAGCTCATAGAGAGTCTTGGACTCAAAAGCTACGAGGTAGCGGCAATTGGCGATGATCTAAACGACTACAAGATGCTTAATTACGTTGGCAGAAGCTTTACTCCAAAAGATGGCGTAAAAGAGATACAAGAGCTTGTTGATACAGTATTGTCACGTAAAGGCGGAGACGCTGCGGTTAGAGAGATGATAGATATTTTAGTAGATGAGAACGACACAAAAGATGAGTTTTTGTCCGTGTGGATTTAGGTTATGAATATAAACTACTTTTTTATATTTTTTTCACTCTGTCTATTAATGATCCTGTTTTTATTTAAGCCGATGGAGATAAAACAGCACGCATACAAAGAGGTGCCTCTCTTTACGATCTCTACTTTTACCATGCATGAACTTGATAAAAACGGGCTTGTAACGTTGATGAACGGAAGTGAAGCCTCAAGGTTTACAAACAGATATACGGTCAAAGATATGGACTATACTGACAACTCAAAAGAGTATATGGCAAATATGAAAGCAAACAGCGGAGTATATAAAAATGAGATAGTGGATCTGGTGGGAGATATTCTTTATGTTAGAGAGGACGGCTTAACCTTTGAGACGCAAAAAGCACTATACAATAAAAAAACAGCCATTGCAACCGCAAATGGTAAATTTGTGCTATATAGAGATGCTAACAGAGTAACTGGAGTGAAGTTAAAGTATAATGACTCCTTAGAGAGAGTAGAAGCAAAAAATGTATATGCAATATATAAATTAGAAGAGAGAAAAAGATGAAAAAAACAATTTTTTTAACAATTTTTTTAGCGTCATCGCTGTTTTCACAGGAGCTGAAGGTAAAAGCCAAGCTTTTTAATGCGGATCAAAAAACGGGGGTGTCTGTTTTTGAGGGTGATGTTAATATAATAAGAGGCAGTGATGAACTAAACGCATCAATGGTCACTATATACACCAACGAGAAGCAAGAGCCTACAAAGTTTGTTGCCGAGGGAGACGCCTCTTTTAAGATAAAGACAGAAGAGGGTGCGCGCTATGAAGGAAAAGCTCAAAAAGTTGTATATCTTCCTATAGAAAAAGAGTACCACTTTTTTAAAGAGGTTCACCTAAAACAGATCAATGAAAAAAAAGAGATCATAGGAGAAGAGGTCATTCTTAAAACCATAGAGGGCAAAGCTTACGCAAAAGGTGCGGAAAAAGAGCCTGTTATTATGATATTTAACATGGCACAAGATAGCAATAAGAGCAAAAATGATTGATATTGTTGATGCAAAATTTGTCACATCGGCAGCAGATATAAATGGTGCGCCGACAAGTGAAGAGCAAAATGAAGTTGTTTTTATGGCGCGCTCAAACGTCGGCAAAAGCTCACTGCTTAACGCCCTTAGTAACCACAAAGGTTTGGCTAAAGTCTCTTCTACACCTGGAAAAACAAGACTTATAAACTATTTTGACGTAACCTTTATGGATAGAGATGATTCATCAAAAACCGTAGTAAAGTTTGTAGATTTGCCAGGTTTTGGATATGCAAAAGTGTCAAAATCAATAAAGTATGATTGGGAGAAGAATCTAACTGACTATATCTCCCAAAGAAAACAGATAAAACTTTTTATTCATCTAATTGACTGTAGACATCCGCACTTGGATATTGACAAATCTGTAAGCGATTTTTTACTTGAACATGCTGATGAAACACAGCAGATAATGCAGATTTTTACAAAAATAGATAAATTGAACCAGAAAGAGCAAAATGCTCTTAAAAAAGAGTTCCCTCAGGCCTTGATGGTTTCAAGCTCAAAGAAGAGAGGTCTGCAGAAGATCGTGACAATAATTTACGATATTTTAAAGGGAGCGGCAGATGAGTGAAGCCCAGTTTTGTAAAGCAAAATTATCAGACATCCAAAATATGCAAACACTCGTTATACCCGAAGTTGAATCAGGTCTCATCTTAGCTAGAAGTTCAGATGAGATAGCAACAAATATAAGGTCGTATATCCTTGCAAAAGAGGATGGCGAGATCGTCGGCTTCTGTGCTTTGCATATTCATACGCCCGCACTTGCCGAGATTAGATCACTTGTGGTCAAAGAGAGCAAAAGAGGGCGCCGTATTGGAGAGGGTTTAGTACTCAGAGCAATAGAGGAGGCTAGAACTCTCGGTCTGCAAAAAGTATTAAGCTTGACCTACAGACAGAAGTTTTTTGAGAACCTCGGGTTTGTCGAAATTCCAAAAGAGTCACTCCCAGAACATAAGATCTGGGCTGACTGCATTAAGTGTAAACACTTTCCTGTATGCAACGAAGTATCTCTCATCAAAACTCTTTAACACCGCTTCTTTATGCTGCGCTGTTTGTCATATATACCGCAATAAGCGGTATATATCTATTGTTACCGCCTCTTTTTGCAATTTTGTATCTTCTTTTTTCAAAAGCACTTAAGCAAGAAGATGTAGTTTTACTATCGCTAGTAGCGGTATGTCTGCTTTTTTTTGAAGCACAAAACAGCTATATGCTCTTTAGTGCTATTATATATTTTGCGCTCATTCACAGATATGTCATTCCAAAAATAAAGCAAAATTTCAACTGTAACCTATGTGTTAATCTCTCAATAGTCATCTTAGTATATATTGGATTTTTTCTCTTCTGTTCTCTTCTGTCAAATATATTTCTGCTTCCTATGCCAAGCATTAATTACTACGTACTCTACTATATGGCAATAGAATTTATAATTTTGAGCTTGATATGAAAATAAAGTTTATTCTTTTTATATTTATTGCAACATGGCTGGCACTTTTGGTAAGAGTTTTTATGCTCTCGGTCGAATCCAATACCTACTATGAAAAGCTATCTTACGACAATACTATAAAAACCGAACAGATACCGCCGGTAAGAGGTGAGATACTAGATATTAACAACAAGCCCGTAGCAATAAATGAACTCGGTTTTAAAGTGCAGCTTGCCCCGCATCTTACTCTTAAAAAGAATCAACATATTTTTGATGAGGAGATAAACAATCTTCTTAAGCTTCTGCCAAATTTAGACAAAGAGAAGATGATAAAAAACTACAAGAAAGCTGACTCCTACTACAATCACAACTTTATAGACATCGTAGATTTTGTCTCATACGAAGAGATCATGCCTGTCTACTCTATCCTAAATCTTAGAGAAAAGATAAACATCGTATCATCTCCAAAAAGATTTTATCCCTACAACGAAGTAGCTGCACACTCTATCGGATATGTGGCGCGTGCCAATAAAAGCGACATCAAAGATGACAAACTTCAAGAGCTTATAGGCTACACTGGTAAATCAGGCATTGAGAAGTATTACAACACATATCTGCAGGGAGAGGCAGGAAAAAGAGAGATAAAGGTAAATGCGAACAACCAGGAGATAGAAGAGCTATCAAGTGAGCCGGCAGTAGAAAACAGAAAGCTGAAACTAAACATAGATATTGAGCTTCAGAAATATATCTCTTCGCTCTTTGTGAAAAAGTCCGGTGCTGTTGTTGTTATGGGTCTAGATGGCGCTATATTGTCTGCAAGCAGTTTTCCTGAGTATGACCTAAACACATTTGTTGCAGGTATTAGCCATGAAGAGTGGGACAGACTCTCAAACAGCTTGGAAAAACCTTTTACAAACAAACTTGTCCATGGGCTATATCCTCCAGGCTCTGTCATAAAAACAGGGCTTGGACTTATCTACATAACAGCACCTGAGATAGGTCCCAACTGGGGAGTGTACTGTACGGCATCTATGCCTCTTGGCAAAAGGGTGTTTAGATGCTGGAAAAAGGACGGACACGGTAACACCGGTATAACAAAAGCCATAAGAGAGAGTTGTGATGACTACTTCTATAAAGGCAGTATTCAGCTTGGCATAAAAAAGATGAGTGATGGGCTTATCAGATACGGTCTTGGCAGAAAAACAGGCGTTGACCTGCCTAATGAGTTTATAGGCACCGTTCCATCAAGAGAGTGGAAGAGAAAAAAATACAACAAAGCTTGGTATATAGGAGAAACCGTAAACACGTCGATCGGGCAGGGTGATTTTTTGACAACGCCTATGCAGATGGCACAATTTACGGCACTTATGGCTACTGCAAAACTTCCAAAACCACATTTTGCAAAGATGATAGGAGATGAAGAAGTTAAGCCTGAGTTCGAAGAAGTTCTTGATGAAGATGAGCTGAGAAAGCTCCCTATTATCCAAAAAGCGATGTATGAGGTATGTAACTATCCAAGCGGAACCGCTACAAACTATCTCAGCTCCAAAGTTAAGATCGCAGGCAAGACAGGAACAGCACAGGTCGTTGGAATTCTTCAGGACATCGAAGAGAGAGAGCTAGAGCATGAGATGGAGTACTATACACGTTCACATGCATGGTTCGCAACTTACGGACCTTATGAAGACCCTAAATACGTGGTTTTAGTAATGGTCGAACATGGCGGACACGGCGGTGCGGCAGCAGGTAAGATCGTCTCAAATATTTACAATAAACTTTTAGAGATGGGATACATTAAAAAGTAGAAGCTACATGTAAAGATGTAGCTTAGAGAGAATTTTCTAAAGAAACTTATACTGCGTTTTCTGAAGAAATTCATAAAGAATTTTCTAAAGAAACTTATACTGCGTTTTGTATAAACAGAGCAAGTATTATCAGTAAAAATATCGCTCCGGCTCTGTTGTAGAGCTTGTTTGCCAAAATGAACACAAGTGTAATAGAAGCCGCTGCCATTATAAACAGATCGAACTTTGTTGCAACAAGATCAACTATCAGTGGACTTACAAGCGATGCAGAACCAAGAACCATAGAGAAATTGGCTACGTTGGAGCCGATAATGTTTCCTATGCTCATCTCTGCATTGCCTTTTTTAATTGCAACAAGAGACACGACAAGTTCAGGCAGTGACGTTCCAAGAGCTATAAGGAAGAGTCCTATGATCCACTCGCTTACACCAAAAGATCTAGCTATATTTGTTCCGCTCTCCACAACAAAGTTTGCTCCTCCGATAGTCAAAACAAAACCCACTAAAAGAAGGGCGATAGTCAGACCCCAATTAAACTTCTCTTTTACAAGCTCTTCATCAATATCGCTCTCAAGAGTCTCTTTTGAGCTTCCAAACAAAAATATAAGATAGGAGAGCATCAAAAGCAGATACAAGATGCCGTCAGCTCTGCTTATCTCACCATCTTGTATCATAATAAAAAAGATCACTACAGGAATAACTATCCAAGCGCTGTCCAAAGAGAATAGGTCTCTTTTTGGAACCATTTTCTTGGATATAAAAAATACCACTCCAAGTACAAGCGTTATATTAAATATAACGCTGCCGACCACATTTGCCACAGCCATATCGCTCTTACCGGCATAAGATGCCATCATAGAAGCTGCCATCTCAGGAAGAGATGTTCCAAAAGCTATAAGTGTAGCACCGATGACATAGTGTGATATATTAAAATGCAGAGCAATTCTTTCAGACTCTTTTATTACAAAGTCAGCCCCGTATATTAGAGCCGTCATAGCAGCTATAAAGATTATAAAATCCATATATTTTATCCTTCTGTTCTAATAATTAAACTTTTTGGCAGATCAAATTTCTCAATAAGCTCTGCCTCTTTTACTCGCATCTCACCGTTGTCTGTCTCATGGTCATACCCTAGAAGATGCAGCATTCCATGAATAAAAAGAAGTGCAAGTTCATCGTTTATGCTATGTCCGAACTCTTTTGAGTTCTTCTCAAGATAAGATGATGAGACGACAATGCTTCCAAGCGGGCTTAGGGGCATCTCTTGATACGGAAAACTAAGTACGTCCGTGTCTTTGTCTATATTTCGATGCTCTTTATTTATCTCTCTCATCTCTTTTGAGTCGGTGATAATAAGCTCTATCTCTTTGTTTGTCAAAGAGTCTGCTATAGCCTCTATTGTTTTTGTATCAATATTTAATGTGGTTCTGTTATCTAGTTCAATCATGGGCGTGATTATATCAAATAAGAAGGAAGATTTTGCAAGAGGGGAAGTAAAATCTACCCATCTTTTGCGTGAAAGTGGTTAAGCGGTAATATTTAGGTTAATACCCAAACCATTTTTTTGAGCCGCTGCCTTTTGAGACTGCTCATTAGAACTCTCTAGTATTTTTAAAACTTGCTGTTCTTGTGTATCCATAGCTTTTTTCATAACTTCGATATGTGTCGAAGATGGAGCCGTTGCTCCTGAAGATGAAACATCCATAATGTCCCCTTTTATTCGTATATATTTTTTTATTATATTGGTTATTTCTTTCAATGGAGATTAAAATATTATGTTAAAATCTTTTTATGATAACAAAAAAGAAAATAGCGCTCTGCATTATGAGCGGAGGTATGGATTCTACACTTAGTGCTTATATGATGAAAAAAAGGGGCTATGAGATAGTAGCTCTTCACTTTAATTATGAGCAAAGAACGCAAAAAAAAGAGCTTGAATGCTTTCATGCAATATGCGACGAGTTAAAAGTCTCAAACAGATATGTTTTGGATCTGGACTTTTTTGCCCAGATCGGTGCTTCGGCTCTTACTGATACAAACATAGATGTTCCAACGGGCGGACTTGAAGAGGGCATACCTGTAACATACGTGCCTTTTAGAAACGGCATATTTTTAAGTATGGCAGCGGCAATAGCCGAAAAAGAGGGTGCTGAGGCAATAGCAATAGGCGTAGTAGAGGAGGATAGCAGCGGCTATCCTGACTGCAGAGAATCTTTTATAGAGAGTATGCAGCAAAGCATTAATCTAGGCACAAAAGATGAGACAAATATTGTGATCGAAATGCCTCTGGTACATCTGAAAAAATCTCAGATAGTCAAACAAGCATTAGAGCTTGAAGCTGCGCTTCATCTTACTTGGAGCTGTTACAAGAGCGAAGATAAGGCATGCGGAGTCTGTGACAGCTGTCGCTTAAGATTAAGAGGCTTTGAAGAAGCCGGAGCAGAAGACCCGATTGAGTACCGATAAAATACGATTTAACGATCTGGAGATACTGCATCTCTGCAAACCAAGTCTAAAAAATAGCTATATCAGCGTAAAAAAAAACGGCGCTATTACGCTTAAAACCCCAAAAGTATCGGGCACATATATAGAGAACCTTCTTTTAAAAAAAGAGAGCTGGATAAGAAAGCAGTTAAAAGTAGCGGAAGAGAACCCGCCACAAACATTCAATCTTCAAGATGAGATACTTCTGTTTGGGGAAGTTCTTAGCATTGACTGCTATGATGCACTTGAACTCAGAGAGAGCCTGTGTAAAATAGATATATCAAATACAAAGAGTGTGATTAGGTGTTACGACAGATATTACAGCTCATACGCAAAGAGCTATATAACGCAAAGAGCAGAGCACTACTCAAAAGAGATGGGACTTGAGTACAGCACTCTTAAGTTTAGAAAGATGAGAAGTAGATGGGGAAGCTGCAGCTCAAAGAGAGTTATAACCTTCAACACAGAGCTTATAAAGATAGACAAAAGGCTTATTGATTTTGTAGTTGTTCATGAGTTGGCTCATCTGGTGCATATGAACCACTCCAAAAAATTTCATGATCTGGTTAGTCTATATACTCCGAATTCTCGCGTATTGAATCAAGAGTTAAAACGTCTCTCTCTTTGGCTCTAAAATAGCTAAGCTCATATCTGCTTGAAGGTGACCACAACATCCATCCGCTAGTGTTTGTATCAGCTGCTGCTCTTATCTGCTCGTTTATTTCAAAGTAGTTATACTCAATTTTTCTGTGAGCATAATCTTTAAAAGATTGCAACCAAGGTCTGAGCCTTTTTGACTCTATTTGATCCTCTATGTTTTTCAGGCTTCTGTAGATAACCGCATGCGGATGCTCTGATGGATTTTCAAGCCCGAACGAGCCTTTTGCAAATCCCGAAGGGTAGAGCATAGGAGCTATATAGTCCGCATATTTGGAGAGCGGCTCTATCATCTGCCCTATACCCATATCATAATCTTCCCAACAGATATTTCCGTAAGTGTCCACGGAGATAAAAACACCATATTTTCTGAGTCTGTTTTGCGCCAGTTTTAAAAATTCGCTAATTGCTTCAACACGACTCTCTTGCGTGCTCTCTTTTGAAAAACTAAGCCCATCTTTTGCAGGAAAGCGGATATAGTCAAAGTTTATCTCATCAAAACCTACTCTAGCAGCATCTTCGGCAATTGAGACCGTATACTCATGAGCTCTTTTATCAAAAGGATCGACCCATGCCATCTCATCGTGATTTCTCCAGAGAGTTCCATCACTCTTTTTGATGGCATACTCAGGATTATTTGAAGCTTGAAGCTCATCTTTAAATGTCACTATCCTAGCAATAGTGTATATGTTTTTAGACTTCATCAGCTTCATAAACTGCTCTATGTCTCTGTTTGTTCTATCATTATGCGCGCCATAAACGTTTGCTTTTTCAAAAGAGGTCTTATATGAGGTCGAACCATACTCGCTCTTGACATCTACGACGATAGAGTTTATCTCTGTTTTCTCTATAATCTCTAAGATCTCTTTGAGTCTAGGAGAGTTGTTGCTTGCTCGCCAGAAGCTTAGATAGAGTGCTTTTACCGTGATCGGTTCAAGTGCTAGTACAGTGCTGTTTGTCTCTTTTGAGAGAGTGTATGGTCTGTACCCGTATGCTTTTACAAAGATTTTATCTTCTGCGCTGTGAATCGCAAAAGTTCCGTTCTCATCACTTTTTACACTGATATAGGAGTCGTTTATTGTCGCATTTGCTACTGGTTTAGATGTTGTCTTATCGATAACTACTCCACTAAATGAGCCCCATAAAAGAGCCTCAAACATAAAAAAAGAGAGTAGTAGTTTTCTTAAAACAGTGTTTCTATTCTTATCTCTCATTTAAAAAATACCTCAAACTTGCGTCACTCCACTCACGTGAAAGCTCTAAATAGCTCTCTATAGAGTCGTAGACTCTTTTAAAATCACTGTTTTTCTCACCAAGCTCCGCTATAACCTCTTTTAGAGCTCTTTTGCCCTCATCTACAACATCCCTTGGAAATTGATGGATGGAGATATCAAGCTCTTTTAGTTTTTTAAGCGCCTTGATGTTCTGGCTGTGAAACTCATAAGCCATATTTGAGTTCATCTCGCTCGCAGCGACCTCTATCATAGACTGCTGCTCATAAGATAGTTTAGCATAAAACTGTTTGTTAAACGTAAGTTCTAAAATTGAGCCCGGTTCATGCCATCCTGAGTAGTAGTAAGGAGCAACTTTATAAAAGCCCATTTTGATGTCGAGTGCAGGCCCGACCCATTCAGTCGCATCTATTACTCCACGCTCCAAAGAGGTGTATATCTCACCTGCTGGAAGCAGAACCGAGTTTACTCCCATTTTTGAAAAGACCTCTCCGCCAAGTCCCGGAATTCTCATCTTAAGACCCTGCATATCTGCGAGTGAATTTATCTCTTTTCTAAACCATCCGCCCATCTGGATATTGGTGTTTCCACCCATAAACGGGTGAAGATTGTATCTTGCATACTGCTCTCTCCAAAGCTCCATTCCGCCGCCAAAAAGCATCCATGAGTTTATCTCCTCTGCCGTAAAGCCAAAAGGGATGCCGCTGTAGAGTGAAAAAGCGCTGTTTTTTCCCTTCCAGTAGTAGGGTCCAGAGTGAAAAGCATCTATCTGACCGCTAGAACAAGCGTCAAATACCGCCAAGTCAGGTATAAGAACATTTTTAGGGTATATCTTGACATCTAAAGAGCCGCCGCTGATATCATTGAGCCTTGTTGCCATTCTCTCTACGCCCACACCCATAATAGGAAAGTGCGCCGGCCAGCTTGTTGCAAGTTTGATAGTAGTTTTTTTATTTTTGTTTATATTTACTCTTTTTTCACCGCTCTCTTTTGCATCCGGATGTTTAGAGTAGTCTATAGCTTCTCTGTTGCTCTCATTACATCCGCTAAGCGCTATTACGCCTGTAGAAACGGTAGCCGCTGTTAAAAAATCTCTACGATTCATAATTGATTTTGCCTTAATATTTGTAGTTTAATCTAAGTTGCATATTGTACCAAAAATTTATCTAGCACAAAGTGTGAACAGAAACATAATACTCTTTTTAGTATAATTCGAAAAAATCACATGTTTGTGTATAAAAAAGGAAATAACAACAATGATAAACCCTATTAAATCAGCTCTAGCAACACTTCTGCTACTTACATCTTTAAGTGCGAAAGAGAGCGTTTCAGATGAGATACTAAATAAGATGATAGATGTATATGGCGGAGAGAAGAATATTATAAAAATGAACAGTTATGAGCAGGTTTGGCTTATTGAAGCAAAAGCAGGCAGCAGTAATGGGAGTGACCACAGAAGAGTATCGCTCCCAAGCTCGCTAAGTACTGAACTTACATATCCTGATAAAAAAGAGACAAGGACTCTGATTAATGGCTATGGGGTAAAAGAGTTTGGCGATAAAAAAGTAGTAGCGAAAGGTCCAATGCTTGATGCGATGAAACTACAGTTAATGCGTCTTTATAATCCTTTGGTGCTTAAAAACAGAGCGGAAAATATAGAACTTGGCAGCGACGATGCAAATTATATATTAACACTTAAAGAGGGAGAGCTTGAGACAAAATATTTTGTCTCAAAAAGAGAGTATTTAATTGAGAAGGTAGTAGGAAAGCTATCTTTTGGTGCTAAAAGCATGGAGTTTGTAACACTTTACAAAGACTATGAGAAACAAGAGGGTGTAATGATGCCGACTACAGAAGTAAAATATGCGGGAGAGGTCAACACTGCAGTTATGAAGCTTCAAGCTCTAAAAGCTATCAATAATTAGAGCTGGGAGGTTAAAAATCCATTATAAGCTGAGTCTGCTTGGTAAGCGGCTTGTTTAGTATGGATTTATCGACACCGGCAACTAGAGCAAAATGAAAACTGTTGCTCTTTAGTATGTTTATAATATCTTTCTCATTTTTATAGGTAAAAATATTTTCGCTTCTCTCTTCTTTGGAGTGAGACGGAACTATAAAGATAATATTTGCCCATGAAGCGTGACGCTTTAAAAAAAGTATCTGTGAATCTATCAGGCTGACATTTGGTTCAAAAATAAGTACTTTATCACTCGTTCCGAAATTTTTAACCTCAAGCTTTTTGTTTGTAAAGACAGCTTCAAAATGCTCTATTGGAGTGAATTTTTTAAGCTTATAGTTTATCTTTGCCGTTTTAAAAAAATAGAGCAGCTCCTCTAAGTAGGAGATGAAAAAAGGAGAGATCAGCTGTCTCTCATAAAATATGTCATCATATATAAAGGATGTCTCAAAAAGGGTCTGCTCCATTATCTCTATGGGAGCAAAAGGTCTCTTTGGCATTGTTTTTACTGTGGTAAATATCGCAGAATCCGTTAGAGCAGGGCAGAACAGCACGATGCATCTGCTCTGTATATCCCACAGACTCTTAAAAAGTGATCTCAGATCACCCTTGATCGGCAGAAAATTTGTCTCTGTAATCACCTGCATTGAAAGCTTTAGTACGATCTCATTGCACTCATAAGCTACAACCTCTTTTTCGATCATCTTAAATCGAAGCAGTTTTTTCAGAGCCGCATCAAGAGAATCGACTCTTATCCATGCGATTTCAGGATCTATTATATCGGTTGTTTTTTCAAACACGACTCCGTAAGCGCCGTTTTGTACAGCCAAAGGGATGTCATCATACTCAAAAGCGAAAAAGAGGTCACCCCTCTTTACTTTTGAAGCTTCAAAAACAATATTTTCAAAGCTGTATATGCATGGTTCATTAAGAAGAGCAGCTTGCGTAAGTGCTAGAAAATTTTCAAGTCTCATCCAATAGGCGTGCCTGCTTTTTTAGGTTTTTCAGGTCTGACTAAACATAGACCCTCTTCATCCTTAGCAGCAAGAAGCATTCCCTCAGAGATCATACCCATAAGTTTTGCAGGTTTTAGGTTTGCTACAACGCAAACCTGTGTATTTAGCAGAGATTCAGGCGTGTAAAACTCTCTAATGCCTGCAACGACCTGTCTTGGTCTCTCTTCACCAAGATCGACTTGAAGCTTTAGAAGTTTTTTACTCTTTGGAACCTCCTCAGCTTCTACGACTACTCCGACTTTAAGAGATGTCTCAAAAAATTGTCCTATCTCAATAAGATTGTCTTCCTCTTTTTTGCTATTATCTTCGGTTTTTGAACTCTCTTCGCTGACATTTGGATGAGCCAGAGGAGCTTCCGCCATTAAAGGCTCTTCAACACGAGGAAATAGAGGAGGAACAGGTTTAATATTAAATAATTTCAATAGTTTCTTATCCTCAATAAGCTCTCTGTAGCCTGCATGATCGATACTAAAACTTAGAGCATCAGCGATAGTGCTTGTAGTTTTTGGCATAACGGGAGAGAGCATAATAGAGGCTTTTGCCAAAATATTTGCAACAAGAGCAACCGTAGCAAGCGCCTCATCTCTTTTGCCCTCTTTCATCTTAACCCATGGAGCGTGCTCTTCTATAGCTTTATTTCCGATAGAAAATAGCTTCCAAAGCTCCTCAAGATATCTGTGTGTCTGCAGGTTCTCCATATAAGCATCCAGAGAGTCTAAGACCGTATTCATCGCATCTATCTCTTTTGTGTGGTACTTTAAAACATCCACGCTGTCTATCTCGAAGTCCGAATATTTGCCGCTCATCCCTATAATACGGTTGAGAAGGTTACCAAGATCATTGCTAAGTTCAGAGTTTATTCTATCAATAAATGCTCTTTGGGAGAAGTCTCCGTCCTGTCCAAAAGGGACCTCTCTAAGCATAAAGTATCTTAAGTTCTCAACACCGTAAGCATCTGCAACTTCTCTAGGAGAGACCACGTTGCCCTTTGACTTGCTCATCTTCTCGCCGTCTCTCGTCCACCATCCATGTGCACCGATATGCTGCGGAAGAGGGAGGTCTAAGCTCATTAAAAATGCAGGCCAATATATTGCATGAAAGCGGAGAATATCTTTTCCTACAAACTGAACGGAAGCCGGCCAATAATGCATATTTGCCTCATCTTTCCCGTAACCAAGCGCGGTTATATAGTTTAAAAGAGCATCAAGCCAAACATACATCACATGCTTGTCATCTTTGATCGACTCAGGCATCTTTACACCCCATGTAAAAGATGTTCTTGTCACGGAGAGGTCACGAAGACCGCCTTTTACGAAGTTTATAACCTCGTTTGCACGTGAACGCGGCATAATAAAATCAGGATTGTCCGCATAGTGCTTTAGAAGCGCGTCCTCGTATTTTGAGAGTCTGAAAAAGTAGCTCTCCTCTTTGATTATATTTGTGCTTCTTCCGCAGTCAGGGCAGAACTCTCCGTCAACCAGCTGAGTCTCGGTAAAAAAGGTCTCACAGCTTACACAGTAGTGTCCCTCGTAAAAATCTTTGTAAATATCACCCTTGTTATACATAACTTCAAAAGCTTTTTGAACGCCTATTTTATGCTCTTCATCGGTTGTGCGGATAAATTTATCGTAGCTTATCTCAAAGTCATCCCAGAGATTTTTAAAGCCTGCACTTATCTCATCGGCGAACTGCTGAGTCGGCTTATCGTTTTTTTGAGCAGACTCCTCTATCTTTTGACCATGCTCATCAGTACCGGTTAAAAAGTAGGTATCTTCACCTTTTAGCTTCTCATATCTAGCCATAGAGTCTGCTATGAAAGTTGTATAGGCATGTCCAATGTGCGCCTCGCCGTTTACGTAATAGATAGGGGTTGTTATATATTTACTCAATTTTTTCTCCTTAAAATTCAAATCCGCCAGTATCGCCTTTTGACATACTGTTGTAAACCGCTTTTACATAGTCGCTTCTAAGCTCACACTCCAGATAAAGTTCACAGCTGCTGCAGCTTGAGCGTTGTCTCTCATTTTGACACTTCTGCAGCTTCTCTATCATCTCATCAAGATAAAGCTCAAATTTGTCCATCTCTATCGCATTAGTTGTCTGCATAGACTTCTTTTACTCTTTGTATCTCATATTTAGAACCGAAAAAGCATGGAGATGTGTCATGTATATGCGCATGCCCAAGCTCCATCAGATCTTTTTTACCATCAATCGCCTCGCCGCCGGCTGTTTTAAATATAAACGCAAAAGGAAATACCTCAAAAAGCTTGCGAAGCTTGCCATCGGGCTTGTCGGAAGTTCCAGGGTAGCTAAAGAGTCCACCACCCTTTAGAAGGATCTGATGCAAATCAGGCACCATACCGCCAGAGTATCTCAGACGATAACCCTCTGCAAAGAAACTGTCTACAAGCTCTTTATGGTAAGGCTTCCAGTTCTGCTGTGTTCCGCCAGGTGCGTTTAGCTTTCCTTTTTCATTAAGGCGGATCTCTTTTACAAACTCAAACTCTTTGCCCTGAAGCAGATGAAGTTTTGTCTTGTTGTGAGCAAAAACCATCTCTACGCGCGGTCCGAAAACGACATAGCACGAAGCGACCATATTTTGCGCCCCAAAACCGTTCTCATAGATGCCGAAAATCGAGCCCACACTCAGGTTTACATCTATCAATGATGAGCCGTCAAGCGGATCGTAGGCAATAAAATATCTGCCATCTTCGTGAAGAGTGAGCTCTTTTTCTTTCTCTTCACTTGCGATAGTATGGATAGAAGCTACATTTGAGAACTCCTCCTCAATGATCATATCGCACTTTATATCGAGTTGAAGCTGAGTCTCTCCGGAGCTGTTCTCCTGCTGTGAATAACCGATATCTTTCGTATCTATCGCATCTTTAATTCTAATTGCCGTTCTTTGTATGGCACTAAATATATCAGTCATCTATATTACACTTCCTTCGCGTTTTTAAGTATCCAAGATATTACATCTTCGCAGTTGTTTATATCTAGAATATCTACATTTTTTGGTAGTTCATAATCACTCAAGTTTATACTTCCGTCAGTCGCCAAAGCGTCCATATAAGGGAAATAGTCACTGTCTAGCTCATCTCTAAACACACTTATTCTAGGAAGAGGGAGATTTTTTAGCCCTTCTACCAGCAAGATGTCAAAGTCGTTAAAGAGCCTTATCATCTCATCAAGCTCTTTGCGTCTATGTGAAAAGTATGTCGTGCGGTTTGGAGATGTCACAATGACCTCTGCACCCGTGTCTGAGAACTTGTAGCTGTCTTTTCCTTCAACATCAAAACGAGCTTTATCTTTTGGGTCATGCTTAATAATAGCAACCTCTTTTTTAAAGTCGTGAATAAGTTTTCTGGCAACTTTTAAAATAAGTGTCGTTTTTCCGCTGTTTGACGGACCGGTAAATGCAACCGCTAATCTTTTTTTCAATCTTATTACTTTGTGAAAATTTAGGTGATTATACAAAATAGTCGTTAAAAGCTTGTTTAATAAGATATAATTCTGCGATTATTTAGAGGAATTTGAATGAAAACTTTTTTGACTATTTTAACTTTTTTAACGATTTTTAGCGGCTGTTCGAGCAAAGATGCTTTTTTTGGGTTTGATATGGATCAGTCTCAAAAACTAAGCGCTTCTAGCCTTCAGAGCTCAAAAATAGTCTCAAAAAACGCAGAAGTAAAAGGTACGATCTCTGTTATATATCTAAACGAGGTCTATCCGAAATCGTTTAATGGGCATGGGTACTTCTACATCTTTATATTTACAAAAGAGCCAAAGAAGCTTTATGATCCAAAAGAGCCATCAGAGTCAGATATGAAACTAAAACTAAACTCTGAGCTTCCTATAAAAGTCGAGAGGCTTGCTACAGAGAACAGATTCTCTCATCTGGTAGATACTAAAAACGAGTGGAACCAATACTATCTGGTCGCTTTTAATCCATCAGAGACAATAGAGCTTATAGTTGAAGATTTTGAGGATTCAAACTCAGTAGCAGCAGTTATAAAGTATAAGAAAGAGTAGGACAGAGAGCGCTCTTTAAAGAGCACGCAGAAGAGAGCCAAGCAGGACACTCATCACCTGCAATCCTATTATTATTACCAATGGTGCCAAGTCTAATCCATTAAAATTTGTTCTTATATATCTTCTGACCAAAGAGTAAGCAGGGTTAGTTACTCTATATAGAAACTGAACAATCGGATTAAACGGGTCAGGGTTTACAAAACTCAGCAGCGCCGTTATGATAACGACCCACATATATATATTTATAAGGGTAAGGGCTATCGCTCCAAGACCTTGAACTATATCTATTAAAATACTCATTTTGCTATCTCACCTATGTAATTTTTTATATATTTATATACCAAAGCAATATCAGGACCATCTTCGGCTCCTGTTAAAATAATTCTTAGAGGTTTAGAAAAATTTTCACCCTCAAGTTGCGACTCTTTCATAATATGGTTTTTAAAATCCTCATACTCTTCAAAGTAGGGTGCGCCTTCAACAGCCTCTGAGACTGTTTTTGCGTCCTCTGCAAACTCTATAGGTAGCTCTTTTTTTGCAAAAATGGCACCTATTTTTGATTTTAACTCTTTTGTAGTTGAGGCTTCCTCAAGATATACGCGTGCCAGTTCGCCAATATCGGCATCTGCAAAACCGACATATCTAGAGAGCTCCTTTGTATCTAGAGCTCTTAGATGCTCTTTGTTTATATCTCTTAATATCTCAATATCAAAACACTCAGAAGATTTTGATATATTTTTGAGATCAAACCACTCTATGGCGTCTTCTAAATTAAAGATCTCTTTTGGTGGCTTATTCCCGATCAATATAAGATAATTTGCAATGGCTGAGGGCAGATAACCCTCTTCAAGAAGCCATTTAACGCTTAAATCAGCATTCTCACCTACTATGGCAGGCAGATGCGCATATTCGATCTTCTTTTCATAGCCAAGCGATGTTCGGATCGTATCCTCTTTGGGTGCATCGCTTAGGTGCTCCTCATCACGGATGATTAAAGATATATCACTCAACATATCATCAATACCGCAAGCAAAGTTATAAGTGGGTATCTTATTTTCGTTCATTATGATGAAACTCTCCATATCTTGAGGCTTGAAAGTTATCTCACCTTTGATATGGTCTTTTATGGTTATCGGTTCTTGCGACTTTTTTATTCTCACAGTAAACGGATTTTCATTGTCAATGACAAGTTCTGCAGGCAAAGAAGCGCATGCATCATCATATCTGTATGCCTCTTTGTTATTTTTGGCTTCTTCTCTCTTTTTTTCAAGCCACTCGGGTGAGCAAAAACAGTTAAACGCCTTAGCCTCGTGCAAAAGCTGCAGAGCCATCGCTGCATGAAAACGAAAATTTTGGCTTTGGTGGACTACATGAGAGTAACCAATGCCGAAAAGTTCCAAAATACCAAGTGTCTCTTCATCTTTTTTCTCTATGTTTCTCTCTTTATCCATATCTTCTATGCGAACGATCAAATCTTCACCTCTCTGCTTAGAGACAATATAGTTAAACAGGGCAATTCTTAAATCACCAATGTGAATATCGCGAGTAGGGCTGGATGTAAATCTTAGCATTTCTATTCCTGCATAATGTAATTTTGGAATTCTATCAAGTTTTAGCTAAAGCTCGGATTTGATAGAATACACTTAATAAAAGTTTTAAATGAAAAGGTTTGGCAGATAATGAGTGAACACAAAGATTTTTTACGTACAATAGTTGAAAAAGACCTAAAAACAGGCAAATACAAAAATATTATTACAAGATTTCCTCCGGAGCCAAACGGCTTTCCTCATATTGGACACGCTAAATCTATCGCAATAAACTTCGGTATTGCACGCGATTACAATGGGCATTGTAACCTTAGAATGGACGACACAAACCCTACTACAGAAGATACTAAGTATGTCGAAGCTCTTAAAGATGCCGTTGAGTGGCTAGGCTTTGAGTGGAAGGGTGATGTACGTTATACATCTGATTATTTCGACAAACTTTATGCGTGGGCAATTGAACTTGTCAAGATGGGTAAAGCTTATGTTGACAGCTTAGATGAAGAGACTATGCGTGAGTACCGTGGTACAGTAACAGAAGCGGGAAAAAGAAGCAAATATGCCCATAGAAGCGCAGAAGAGAATTTAGACCTTTTAGAGAGAATGAAAAACGGCGAGTTTAAAGATGGCGAACATGTTCTGCGCGCGAAGATCGATATGTCTGCGGCAAATATGAAAATGCGTGACCCACTTTTATACCGTATACGTCATGCACATCACTATAGAGCAGGGGATAAGTGGGCAATTTATCCTATGTATGACTTTGGACACTGTCTCTCTGATTACATCGAGGGTGTGACCCACTCTATCTGTACGCTAGAGTTTGAGAACAACCGTGATATCTATGACTGGGTTATCGACACACTAGGCTTAGAGCCTCCGCGCCCTTATCAGCATGAGTTTGCACGTCTTGGTATCAACTATACCGTTATGAGCAAAAGAAAGCTTTTAGAACTTGTTGAGAAGAACTATGTAAACGGTTGGGATGATCCACGTCTACCTACTATTGCAGGGCTTAGAAGACGCGGATATACACCTGAGTCAATACTCAATTTTTGTGACACAATAGGTATAGCAAAAGCAAACTCAACCGTGGATGTAGCACAATTAGAGTTTTGTATCAGAGATGATCTCAACACAAAAGTGCCGCGCGTTATGTGTGTTCTTGACCCTTTAAAAGTAACTATAGAGAACTTCGTGGGCAGCGAAGAACTTGACGCCTCATACTACCCGGATGACGTTCCTAAAGAAGGATCAAGAAAGATACCTTTCTCAAAAGAGATATATATTGAGCGTGAAGACTTCTCACAAAACCCTCCAAAAGGCTATTTCCGTCTTACGCCTGATCAGCCTGTACGTCTTAAGCATGCTTATATCATTACATGCAAAGAGGTTAAAAAAGATGAGAGAGGCAATATAACTGAGATCATTGCCGAGTATAATCCAGAGTCTAAAAGCGGATCTGACACAAGCGGTATAAAAGTCAAAAGTGCCATCCAATGGGTAGATGCCACATCTGCTAAAAAAGTGGAGGTAAGACTCTATGACAGGCTCTATTCATGTGAAAATCCTGATGGACTAGATGATCTCAATCCTGATTCTCTTAAAATTATAAAAGATGCGCTTATTGAGCCTGCGGTTGTAGCAGAGAAGCCGGATGTGCGATTTCAGTTTGAAAGAGAAGGGTACTTTTATGCTGATCCAATAGACTATACGGACGCAAACCCTGTATTTAACAAAATAGTAGGTCTCAAAGACTCTTATGCCAAAAAGAAAGAGACACCTAGAAGTGAATCTAAATCCCAGGTTAAAAAAGTACAGATCGACGGTGAAACAGAGCCTATGAGTGAGAGTGAGCAAGCTCTATTTAACAAATACACGACTACACTTAAACTAAACAGTATGGTTGCGGACATTTTAGCTAGGGATGAAAAACTATCTTCTTTTTATGCTGAAGTATTATCAGCCAACAACTCACCTGTAACTATCGCAAACCTAGTAGCAAATGAGGTTGCAAGAGAGTTAAAAGAAAAAGAAGTGCATGAGCTTCAATTTAATGCATCTGACGTAGC
Source organism: Sulfurimonas crateris (assembly GCF_005217605.1). Taxonomy (NCBI): domain Bacteria; kingdom Pseudomonadati; phylum Campylobacterota; class Epsilonproteobacteria; order Campylobacterales; family Sulfurimonadaceae; genus Sulfurimonas; species Sulfurimonas crateris. The sequence continues at coordinate 75,131 of NZ_SZPX01000003.1, forward strand.
TAAACTTGTGCAAATGCTAGATGATGGCACCATCTCAAATAAAATAGCTAAAGAGGTTTTTGAAGAGATGGCTAAAAGCGGGGAAGACCCAAAGAGAATAGTTGAAGCAAAAGGACTTGTACAGATAAGTGATACTGCCGTAATTGAGCCTATTATCGATGATATAATCGCAAAAAATCCTGACAATGTAGAAAAGTTTAGAGCAGGGAACACTAATCTGCTTGGTTTTTTTGTAGGACAGGTTCTAAAAGCTACGGGTGGGAAAGCAAACCCAAAAGTGGTAAATGAACTTGTTGCACAGAAGTTAAAATAATGATTGTTTTTTAGTTAATGAAGTGGTGACCCCGAGGAGAATCGAACTCCTGTAACATGGATGAAAACCATGGATCCTGACCGCTAGACGACGGGGCCACTTATCAGTCTTATTTGCTGAGCCGAAATTATATAGATTTATTTCTTAATAAAATATAAAATATACACAACTCAGCAAATAAAAGTTATTTACTCGTAAAAATTGCGCAAAGCTCTTATGATAACAGCATTTTTAGAGATGCTCTCAGCTTTTGCATTTTCGTTTACGATTTCGTACAAATCTAACGGAAGTGAGATAGAGAATGTTTTAGTCTCGATCTTCTTCTTTTTATTTATCATAGATACAACGCTTGATAAGAGCTCGATTATCTTTTTAGTATCTATAGGTTTTTGTATAAAGCTATTTACACCCACTTCAATAGATTCAGATATCTTCTCAATGTCGTTACTAGCCGAAATAACGATAATGATCTGGTTAGGATCTATTTCACGAATTTTACGTGAAAGCTCAATTCCGTCCATCTCTGCCATTATAATATCTACAAAAACGATATCAGGAGCTAATTTTGAGTAAGCTTCAAGAGCCTCTTTTCCGTTAAAGCACGACTTTACATCAGAGAAAAAGTTTTTAAAAGTAGAGCTAAGAAGCTCATTGGCAACTTTTTCATCTTCTACAACCATTGCAGTTAGCTTTTTTGTCTCTTCCGTTAATTGAACCAAATCTACATTAGACATACAAAATCCTTCATTTTAATATGCGGAATTATAGCAGATATTTGGGTAACAAATCAAACAGTTAATCATTAAATTGGATTAAAACATAACTAAAAAGCACAAAGTAGGGTGCTGTTAATCATATTTTTTAAACTTCTCAAGCCACTCCAAGTCAGACTCTTTTGAGAACTCTTTTTGTTTTAAAAGAGAATCTATGATGTTGACAAGTGTATCCTCATCCATAAATTCTAGTAAATTAGGATTAATTGAAGTTTTATGAACCCCCTCATAGCTGTTAAGTAGGTTTTGAATATCTTGTATTAACTTATCTTTTCTGCTCATATATGTTCTCTTATTTGTAGTTTTTTGTATTATAGTATATGGAAGTGTATAAAAATGATTCTGTGCTCTTGATTATATTAACAATATTACTTTGGTTAACATAATGTAAATTCTCTTGAAAATAATTTTGCTCTATTTGGAGCATTTGAACCCTAATATTAAAAAGTATGAGGCGGTAATTAGGCACAACATAAGCCGAGTTTTGTTTTGATAGTATTAATCTACTTTACTATTTGCATAGTAACTCTAGCGAAACAGTAGCAAAGAGATCTACGCAGAGCGCAAATCCCTACATAAGAGGCTGACCATCTGTTTCTTGCTGCCATGTTGGGTTTACAAGCTCTCTATATTGCTATAGAGACTGGTGGTCTCTTACACCACCCTTTCACCTTTACCGCATAATGCGGCAGTCTACTCTCTGTTGCACTTTCCCTCGTATTGCTACGGCCATTGGTTAAATGGAACACTCTCTTATAGCAGCTCGGACTTTCCTCTTGAAATATTTCAAGTAACTATCTGTTGTACCTGCAAAATTATATAAAAACATTGCTTTAAAGTAGGTTTTTATATCGTATGAACATTTGTTCACTTTTATATTTCAAGATATGAACAAGCGTTCATTTACTCTAAGGATATATTAACAACTGTTCATATATAATTTTATTTAAATTAACAACTGTTCATATACAGGAAAAAGGTTACAAAATGCCAGAAAACAGGACTATTCCAAAGAAATCAAATACAAAACAGAAGATACTAAAAGCTTCATCAGCCCTCTTCTCAGAGCATGGTTTTAAAGCCACAAGTGTGCGAAAAATAGCTTCAGAAGTGGGCATAAGAGAGAGTGCTTTGTACAATCACTTTAAAAACAAAGAGGAGATCTTTCTATGTGTTGCCAAAGAGATATTTACCACCCCCTTCTCTGATGATAAAACAGATATAAAAGAGTCTGCGCTAAGAGGAAAAGCATTTTTACAGAAATTTGCCATGCAGTACAAGCTTCTTACTTTTGATAAGAACAACGAGAATATGTTTAGGCTTTTAATGATAGAGCTGTTTCAAAACAGAGAGCTCAGAGAGCAGTTTATGAATGAGTTTCACAATGAGAACATTAAAATGCTCTCAGAGGCATTTTTTATCATGATGCAGCACTCGTTAGTACGTTCTGCTGATCCTATAATGGTTGCGTATGAATTTGTATCCACCCTATTCTATATTAGACTGCAGATAACGCTTCTGAGGTTTGATAATACGCCGACAACTGCTCTATCTACGCAGTTTGAAAAGCATGTTGAGTTCTTTTGGGAGAGTATAAGAGTATGATATTTCTTAATATCAAAATATGCTCTTGTTGATACTAATTAATATTATAGATATATTTAAAAAAAGCAGCCCCATAAAAGGCTGCCAAAACTATTTGTAAAGTTTAGACTACTTTGCCATAGCCTCTAGTGCATATTTTTCACCAAGAGTGTATGCTACTTTATTTACATCATGAACTTTTGCAGGAACTTTTGAAAGCATAGTATCTATAAGAACTTGCTTGTCAATAGCATTCTGCATTGTATTTGCAATTGCAAGTGCTACTACTGATTGAGTAATAACGTTACCTACTTCTTCTTTTGCAATAGTAATAATTGGAATCTCTACTATATTCCATTTTTTTCTGTCTTCATCACTAGGCTTAACAAGGTTTGGATCTACAACTATAGTTCCACCCTCTTGAACACCTTTTTTAAATTGATCATAGCTTACCTGTGCAACCGAAAGCATAAAGTTAATTTCGCCATCATTTGCATACGGATAATATATCTCATCATCATCTAGTGTGATATCAACAACTGTTGGTCCGCCACGAACCTGCGACGTATATGTCGCAGTTTTAAGTCCATGTCCGCCAGTCGTGATCTTTGCCGCAGCAAAGATCTCACCTGCAAGAAGAACGCCCTGCCCACCGACACCGGTAAATCTCATTAATGTTCTAGCCATTGCGCTCTCCTTATATCTTTTTCTCAAAGTCATCTTGAGTAAGTGTTTTTCTCTTACCTTGATGAACTTTTTGTATCTCTGCGTACATATCACAATACTCTCTAACCTCTGTATCCTCTTTAAGAATGCCTGTAGGTAGAAGATTTTTTCTCTCTTCTTCACTCATAGAGTCATATTTTTTCTTAGATACCGTAATGTTGTCTATCCAAGTCAAGTTCTCCATTGCTGAAGCCATCTTGTTTTTTCTTCCAAGGTTGATATGGCAGTTTGAGAGTACATCTAAAAATGCAAAACCTCTGTGCTCAAGCGCTTTAACAAAAATTTTCTCAAGTTTTTTAGGGTCGATCATACTCTCTCTAGCTACAAAAGATGCTCCAGCAGCAATTGCTAGATCAGTAGCATTAAAAGTAGGGTCGATATTACCCGCTTTTTGAGACACAGTCCACATACCCTGAGGAGTAGTAGGACTTGTTTGAGAGTTTGTAAGACCGTAAATGAAGTTATTGATAACTATCATTGTTATATCTATATTTCTTCTACATCCGTGAATGGTATGGTTACCACCAATTGCAAGTGCATCTCCGTCTCCTGCAACACAGATAACATGCTTGTCAGGATTCATTAATTTTATACCTGTTGCAAAAGCAACCGTTCTACCGTGAGTTGTATGAACAGTATTAAAATCTACGTAAGAAGAAAATCTTCCCGAACATCCAATACCAGAAACTACACAAACATCGTCTTTACTTATTCCAAGTTTATCAACAGCTCTAATAAAAGCTTTTAAAATAACTCCGTCACCACAACCCCAACACCATAGAGTCGGTACTTTCTCTAATCTTAAATAATTCTCATAATTAAATGCCATCTTAGAGCTCCTTTACTTTATTTACTATTTCATAAGGAGAGATCGGTCTTCCGTTTACTTTAAATAGACCATCAATATCAAGTCTACCTGTAGCACGTTGAACTTCGTCTCTGTATTGCCCTATATTTAGCTCAACGCATAGAACTTTTGGGATTCTAGCTGCAAGCTCTCTCATCTTCTCTGCCGGGCTTGGCCAAAGTGTAATAGGTCTGAATAGACCTGCTTTAATGCCCTCTTCTCTTAAGTGTCTGATCGCCTCTTTTGCCGCAAGGGAAACTGAACCGTAAGCAACTATTAGTATCTCTGCATCATCAGTATGAAACTCTTCATATAGTTCGATCTCATCTTTATGAAGCTCAACTTTATCTTCAAGTCTTTGGATAAGCTTTCTACAAGTCTCTATCTCTTCAGTAGGGAAACCCTTCTTATCGTGGTGAAGACCGGTAAAGTGGTAGCGGTATCCTTTAAACATCGGGTTTAGAACTGCCGGCTGATCATGCTCGCACTCATACGGGAAATACTCCTCTGCAGGACCGTCAAAAGTTTTTCTAGGAACGATTCCGGCTGCAACTTCTTCTTCAGTAGGAAGAACAGCTTTACCGTGCATGTGTCCAAGTGTCTCATCTAGTAAAACAAATACAGGCTGCATAAATCTATCTGCTAAGTTAAATGCTCTTACCGTCTCTGTATAACACTCTGCAAGTGAACCTGCACAAAGAGTGATAGACTTATAGTCACCGTGAGAAGGGTTTTTTGCCTGAGCAACGTCACCTTGTGAAACACGAGTAGGAAGACCAGTTGATGGACCGCCACGCATAACGTTTACAACAACTAAAGGAACTTCTGCCATTTGAGCAAGTCCAAGATTCTCAGCTTTTAGCGATATACCAGGACCTGATGTTGCGGTCATAGTTCTAACACCGGCCATACCAGCACCGATTGCAGCTGCTACACCTGCGATCTCATCTTCCATTTGAATACAGACACCGCCGACTTCCGGCATTAAGTCTGACATCTCATGCATTACTTCGCTTGACGGAGTAATCGGATAACCTCCAAAAAATCTACATCCAGCATCTTTTGCAGCTAATGCAGACAGTTCATTTCCGCTTGAAATAACTTCTCTTTTTGCCATTACTTAACTCCTTTTTGATCTAGCGACATATAATTATTTGCAACAATAGCTACTTGACGCTCTTTTGCCTCATCAGTAAGTTTTGCAAATTTATACTCTTTTTTCTCCGCTACATATATAGCAAAGTCAGGACAAGTTAATTCGCACTCATTACACCCTATACATGACTCTGGATGCTGGATAGATATCATAGCACCTAGAGTAGATGTAGGCTCATACACCATTCCAAGAACGCCCGCAGGGCATACAGAAACACAAATGTCGCAAGCTTTGCAGTTGTTTGTGTTTACCCAAACAGGCTGATTGCCAGGGTTTTCAGTTCTAAAAGTTCCCATTTATTCTCCTCTTTTGTTTTGAAGTGCAGTGCAATATGTGAAGTATCTCTACGCCACACTTTTGAACTGTTACTTATTTTTACAGATTAGGTTAACCTACTTTAATTAATATAGCTCTAAAATTGTGCTAATAGCGCTTCTTTGTAACCGAAATGTTACTGAATGAAGCTCGCACTAAGAGATAATATTATTTAGAAAGCACCTCTGCAACCGCTTTTCCGATGTCAGCCGGAGAAACAACAACCTTAACGCCTGCCGCCTCTAATGCAGCCATCTTTTCAGCCGCAGTACCTGCTCCGCCTGAAACGATTGCACCTGCGTGACCCATTCTTTTACCTTTTGGAGCAGTCTGTCCTGCGATAAACGCTACAACAGGTTTTTTGATATTCTCTTTGATAAATGCAGCTGCTTGAATCTCAAGATCTCCACCGATCTCACCGATCATAACGATCGCATGTGTTTCTGGGTCTGCTTCAAACATAGCAAGAAGCTGCTTGTATGAAAGACCGATGATAGGGTCTCCACCGATACCGACTGCCGTAGAGATTCCAAAACCCTCTTTTACAACTTGGTTTGCGCCCTCATAAGTAAGCGTTCCAGACTTTGAGATAAGACCGATATTGCCCTTTTTGAATATCATACCCGGCATAATACCGATCTTACACTCTTCTGCAGTTATAATTCCAGGACAGTTTGGCCCAATTGTCTTCATACCGTGTTTTGTAGCGTAAGCTTTTGCAGCTTGCATGTCACGAACAGGAGCACCCTCTGTAATAACAACGGCAAGTTCAATTCCTGCATCTGCAGCTTCCATTACAGCATCTGCAACAAAAGCAGGCGGTACGAAAATCATTGAAACAGTAGCACCTGTAGATGATACAGCCTCTTTAACTGTATTGAAAACAGGTTTTCCTAAATGCTCTTGACCACCCTTATTTGGAGTAACACCACCTACGATCTTTGTACCGTATGCCAAACACTGCTCAGCATGAAAAGACCCCTCTTTTCCTGTAAAACCTTGAACGATTACTTTTGTCTCTTTATTTACTAATATACTCATATAGATACCCCTTCTTACTTAGCTTGTTTTGCAGCTGCTACTGCTTTTGCGGCACCATCAGCTAAATCTGTTGCAGCTATTACATTTGAAATATTTGCATTTTTAAGAATTTCTGCAGCCTCAAGTGCATTTGTACCGTCAAGTCTAACAATAACAGGAACATGAACATCTGTAAGTTTTGTAGCTTCCAAAATACCGTTCGCAATACGGTCACATCTAACGATCCCGCCGAAGATGTTAACAAATATAGCTTTTACATTTGGGTTCTTAAGAATGATCTCAAAACCTTTTGCAACGGTCTCAGCGTTTGCAGAACCGCCGACATCAAGGAAGTTTGCAGGAGTTCCGCCCATATAGTTGATCGTATCCATAGTACCCATCGCAAGACCTGCTCCGTTTACCATACAACCGATCTCACCGTCAAGAGATACATAGCTCAGTCCATATTTACCTGCTTCACGCTCATCAGGATCCTCTTCGGTAATATCTCTCATAGCTTCGATATCTGGATGACGCCCAAGTGCAGAGTCATCAAATCCCATCTTTCCGTCAAGTGCTAAGAAGTCTCCGCTGCCTGTCTTTACAAGTGGATTGATCTCAATCATCTCTGCATCGTTTTCCATATAGAGCTTATAGAGTTTTGAAGCAAAGCTTATAAACTTTTTCTGCTCTGCAGGATCAGTGATACCAAGACCAAACACTAGCTCACGCCCGTGAAAACCTTGAAAACCTATGGCAGGATCAACAGCAACTTTGATGATCTTCTCAGGAGTATCGTGTGCAACATCTTCAATTGCCATACCGCCCTCTGTTGAAGCCATTATTACAGGCATCTCTTTTGCGCGGTCAAGAACAACACCAAGATATAACTCATCTTTAATATCTGCACCGTCTTCGATGTAGAGTTTTTGAACTAACTTGCCCTCAGGTCCTGTTTGGTGAGTCACAAGAGTCATTCCAAGGATCTCTTCTGCTAGAGCCTTAACTTCATCTATGCTTTTAGCAAGTTTTACACCGCCCCCTAATCCACGGCCGCCTGCGTGTATCTGAGCTTTTACAACCCAGATAGGTCCGCCAAGCTCTTCTGCATTAATAACAGCCTGCTTTACGCTCTCTGCCATTAAACCCTTTGGTGTAGGAACACCATATTTAGCAAAAATCTGTTTTGCCTGATACTCATGTATATTCATCTAATCTCCTTCTTTAAATTAATTTTTCTAAGCTTTTCTAAAGAAAGCCTTTTAAGCTTTTGGTGCTATCATATCTTGAGGTACGACATATTTGTCAAACTCTTCGGCACTAAGTAGACCAAGCTCTATAGCAGTCTCTTTTAGAGTCGAATTGTTTTTATGCGCAGTCTTAGCTATTTTCGCCGCATTTTCATAACCTATATAAGGGTTAAGAGCAGTTACAAGCATAAGTGAGTTGTTAAGATAGAAATCTATTTTATCTTCTACAGGTTCGATACCTACAGCACAGTTATCGTTAAACGATACGATAGAGTCTGCCAATAGACGGCATGACTGCAAGAAGTTGTAAGCGATCACAGGTTTGAAAACGTTAAGCTGGAAGTTTCCTTGGCTTGCCGCAAAACCGATAGCCGCATCATTTCCCATAACCTGACATGCAACCATTGTTACTGCTTCGCTCTGCGTAGGGTTTACTTTTCCAGGCATAATTGAAGAGCCAGGCTCATTTTCAGGGATAGTGATCTCCCCTATTCCGCATCTTGGACCAGAAGCCAACCATCTTACATCGTTAGCTATCTTCATCATATCAGCCGCAAGAGCTTTAAGCGCACCGTGAGAGTATACAAGCGCATCATGAGAAGTAAGTGCGTGAAACTTGTTAGGAGCAGTTACAAAACTGTGTCCTGTAAGTTCGCTCACTTTCTTTGCCACTCTCTCTCCAAGCTCAGGATGAGCATTAAGCCCTGTTCCGACAGCTGTTCCGCCAAGTGCCAGTTCACGAACTGCCTCAAGCGAGTCTTTTGCCATCTTTTCACACTTGTTGAGCATCTCGACCCAACCGCTAATCTCCTGTCCAAGAGTTAAAGGCGTTGCATCTTGAAGGTGCGTACGACCGATCTTTACAATCGAGTCAAACTTTGCAGACTTTTCAACTAGTGTAGCTTTGAGTTTTGCAATTGCAGGAAGAACACGAGTCTCTACCGCAATAACAGATGCTATATGGAGCGCTGTCGGGTATGTGTCGTTTGAGCTTTGAGACTTGTTTACATCATCGTTTGGATGAACAAGCTTCTCTACTCTAAAATCGCCGCCAAGTATCTCTGTAGCACGGCTTGCGAGAACCTCATTGTTGTTCATATTTGATTGTGTACCTGAACCTGTCTGCCAAACTACAAGAGGATAGTTTCCGTCAAGTTTTCCTGAGAGCATATCATCTGCTGCCTGAGCTATTGCGTCAGCTTTTTTTGAATCCAATTTACCGAGATCTCTGTTAACAAGCGCTACGGCCTTTTTTAGGTATGAAAATGCTCTTGTTATCTCATACGGCATTGTCTCTTCACCGATAGCAAAGTTCTCTATCGATCTTTGAGTCTGTGCTGCCCAATAAGCATCTTTTGGGACATTTATTTCGCCCATTGTGTCTTTTTCAATACGAGTGCTCAAATTTATTCTCCTTTAAAAAAATTATTTTTATTTAGTGTATCGATCAGGGACTTAACAGAGTCACATGAGTTTTTAAACATAGCTTTCTCTGAATCATCAAGAGTTATCTCGATGATCTTCTCTGCTCCGTTTGCTCCGATCATTACCGGAACACCTGAGACTACGTCCGAGTAACCGTATTCACCCTCTAAATAGACCGCACACGGGTGAATCTGTTTTGTATCTTTTAAAATAGCTTCAACCATTATTGTAGTAGATTTTGCAGGCGCATAATATGCAGAACCGGTTTTGAGATGACTTACTATCTCTGCACCGCCGTTACGGGTGCGAGTCACTATCTCTTCGATCTCTGCAGATGTCAAAAGGTCTGCAAGAGGAACGCCTGCTACGGTAGAGTATCTAGGAAGAGGAACCATATCATCACCGTGACCGCCCATTACTGACGCACGAATCTGTCCTCCGCCGTATCCAAGTTTTTCCTGAATAAAGCTTGCCATTCTTGCGCTGTCTAATATACCAGCCATACCTATAACACGACTTCTCTCAAAGCCGCTCTCTCTAAGTGCTACATAAGTCATAGCGTCAAGAGGATTTGAGACCATTATAACTATCGCATCAGGAGAGTATTTAGCGATCCCCTGAATAACCTCTTTTGTAATATTCGCATTTATCATAAGCAAGTCATCACGGCTCATACCCGGAAGCCTAGGGCTTCCTGCTGTCACTACGACAACATCGCAGTTAGTTAAATCAGACATATCCTCAGCCACTGTCACAATAGTGTGACTTCTTACAGCTGCAGCAGCTTGACTCATATCAAGCGCTTTTCCTTTAGCAACATCAATCTTGTTGTCACGAAGAATTATTTCATGACAAGAACCAAGCATTGCTAAAGAGTAAGCTACTGTTGCGCCGACATTTCCAGCGCCTACTATCCCTACTCTTTTTCCTTGATTCATACACACTCCTTGAGTAAATTATTCCGATATTTTAGTCAAATACTTTTTATGTATCTTTAAATTATCATATAAAGACTTTTTGCCTTTTAAATAAAACCAAAAAAGTTTCACTAAAAAAGAAAAATATAAAAGGTAGAAGCCTCCGCATATTATCTATGCGGTAACGGCTTCTTTATGGTAGATAATTTAGATACTCTCTATTATAGCATTGAGTGTAGCAGAAGGACGCATTGCCTTTTGTGCCAACTCATCATTTGGATGGAAGTAACCACCGATATTTTGAGCTTTGCCTTCAACAGCTAAAAGCTCAGAGATGATTTGGTCTTCTTTTTCACTAAGAGCTTTAGCAACCGGAGCAAACTTAGCAGCTAACTCAGCGTTGTCACCCTCAGCCAGTGCTTTTGCCCAGTATTGAGCTAAATAGAAGTGAGAAGCTTTATTATCAGGCTCTCCCGCTTTTCTTGAAGGCTCTTTTGAGTTATCAAGGTAACCTTCATTTGCTTTATCTAAAGCTGCCGTTAAAGCTGAAAGTTTAGCATCTGAGTGCTTGTGACCTAAGAATCTTAGAGACTCTGCGAGTGCTAAGAACTCACCAAGAGAATCCCATCTTAAGTGACCCTCTTTTAAGAATTGCTCAACGTGCTTAGGAGCAGATCCGCCCGCACCTGTCTCATACAATCCGCCGCCAGCTAAAAGTGGAACGATTGAAAGCATCTTTGCAGATGTTCCAAGCTCTAAGATCGGGTACATATCCGTTAAGTGGTCACGTAGAACGTTACCAGTTACAGCGATCGTATTTAACCCTTGTCTGATTCTTGCATTTGTAAATCTAGTAGCATCAGTTACGTTCATAAACTGAATATCTAGGCCGTTTGTATCGAAATCAGCTAAATACTTTTTAACTTTCTTAATCATCTCAGCATCGTGAGCACGGTTTTCATCTAACCAGAATACTGCAGGGATACCTTCGATTCTTGTTCTCTCAACAGTTAGACGAACCCAGTCTTTGATCGGAATATCTTTAGCGCGAGACATTCTCCAGATATCACCAGCCTCACACTCAAAGCTCATCAATACTTTACCGTCTTCAGTAGTAACTGTTACAGTACCAGCTTCTGCAAGCTCGAACGTAGTCGGGTGAGAACCGTACTCTTCAGCTTTTTGAGCCATAAGACCGATATTTTGCATTGTACCCATAGTTGTTACATCGTACTGACCGTTTTTAACACAATCAGCTACCATCTCAGCGTGGAACATTCCGTATGTAGAGTCAGGAATAACTGCAACACACTCTACAGCTGCTCCTGTTCTATCCCACTGCTTACCGCCCTCACGTACAACTACCGGCATAGAAGCATCGATAATTACATCATTTGAAGCATTGAAGTTCGTTGTTCCTTTATCAGAATCAACCATTGCAAGTTTTGGTGCATCAGAATCTAGTGCAGCTTTAAATGCAGCTTTGATCTCTGCCTCTTTAGCATGACCTTTGATCTTCTTCTCTAAGTCAGACATACCTTGGTTGGGATTAACATTTAACTCTTTAAATGTATCCGCATATTTAGCGAAAACATCTTCAAAAAATGCAACAAATCCATGTCCAAACATAATTGGATCAGAGATCTTCATCATAGTCGCTTTTAGGTGAAGTGACCATAATACATCATTTGCTTTTGCATCTTCAATTGTCTTCTTATAGAATGCTTTAAGTGCAGCAACTGACATAAATGTACCGTCAAGAACTTCACCAGCCAATGCTTTAATAGTTGTTAGCTCTTTACCGTTTAGTGCGATTGTCACTTTTTGGTCTTTGTCAGAAGTTACAGATTTCTCATTTCCGTAGAAATCACCATTTCCTTCCATATGCGCAACATAAGCTTTTGAGTTTTCTGAGAAAGCTCTTAATTTATGAGGATTCTTTTTAGCAAAGTTTTTAACTGCCACTGCAGCACGGCGGTCAGAGTTACCTTCACGTAGAACAGGGTTAACCGCTGAACCTAAACATGTGCTGTATTTAGCCTGAATAGCTTTCTCAGAATCATTTGCAGGATTTTCAGGATAGTTAGGAATATCGTAACCTTGCCCTTGAAGTTCAGCAATACAATCTTTAAGCTGACCGACTGAAGCTGAAATATTTGGAAGTTTGATAATATTCGCATCTTCTTGTAAAACAACTTCACCAAGTTTTGAAAGCTCATCTTCTGCAAGACCCATTGCAGCTAAAACTCTACCTGCCAGTGAAATATCACTTAAAACCACTTCGACACCCGCTGCTTTAGTAAAAGCATTTACGATTGGCAATAACGAATAAGTTGCTAAAGCCGGTGCTTCATCAATCTTTGACCAAATAATTTTTGACATTGTGTTTCCTCAAGTTTATATTTTTATTTTCATAAACAGTGCATGAAAATTTACAAGTTCAATGATATCACTAAGATGTAATAATATGAGGTATGATGAGACAAAGATTGAGTTATTTATCTGAAGTGTTTCATTTGGTAGCACGCTTTATATTGGTCAAATGTGTAGAATAGTTACGCGAGAAAGTGTGCTCTCCGCTTTTTGATTTCATAAAATAGAGAAAATCACTCTGCGCCGGAAATATTGCAGCCTTGATAGCATCGAAACTTACGTTACAGACCGGAGCCGCTGGAATACCGTTGTGCAGGTAAGTATTGTACATCGAGCGATCCTCTTTTATCATCTTTGGAGTTACTCTTACGTGTGAATATTGTCCATAATTTAGCGTACCGTCCATCTGCAGTTTCATACCTTTTTTGAGTCTGTTGTATATAACGGAACTCACTAGTGGCATCTCCTTTATATTTGCAGATTCCTTCTGAATAATAGAGGCGATTGTTACAAAATGAAACCATTTCTTCTCATTATAGGTTCCAAAGATCTTCATAGACAAACTTTTCATCTGTGAGAGTGACTCGTTTAAAAGTATCTTTATAGCCATCTTCTCCGTTATTCCCATCGGCAGACTGTATGTATTGGGAACAAATGCACCCTCTATGTGCTTTGTTTGAAGTTCATACTCTTTTTGCAAAATATCTCTTTGAAGATTTAGCTCTTCTGATAACTGATCTAGAAAAATATAGGTTGTCTCACCAGGTATTAAAGTTACATTTTGAAGCGCAGCTTTTGCCGTTGTGAGCTTATATAAAAAATCGCCTCTTGTGCTTAGTGTTGCTCCTACGTTTATCCAGCCGCTTTGAGGAGAGCCGATTACTCTTAAAATCAGTGAATCCAGTTTGCCTACGTTAAAATTTTTATCATTCAAATGTGTTATAATCTTGTTAATAGAACCTGTGGGGATATATATTACCTGAGGGGATTTAATAGGCTTATTTAGGTAATACATGAACGACAGCATAATAATCAACACTATCTCAAAAATCCATTTTATACTTATAAGCGTCTTATCGTTCATATTTATACTGCTCTTTGCTGCTTTTATACTTCTGCAAAATGGACTCTATATAGATGATATATCATTCCAAAATATTAAAGTTAAGAAATTATACATTAAATGGGACGAAAAAATAACACTTAGCGCAAATGAGATTGCTATTTCAAGGGATAAAAACGATCAGAACTCTGATGTTGAATACAAGAGAGTGATCCAAACCCTAAAAGAGATACTCCCATTTACAAACTGGTTAAAAGAGATTGAAATTAAAAAAGTCACTATAAACGGCATTGAAGGAGAGGTAAAATATATTGATGACCAGAAAGGATATCTAAATCTTAGATCAAACATATTTACTCTAAAGAGCTCTCTTCTGCCAAACAGTGGTTTGCTATATGTGACTATAGAGGAGTTGAAAGCTTTTAAAGATGCCATGAATATTAACGGTACCCTACTCCTAAAAGCTAAACAAGAGCCTGATTTTACGGCACTTTTAAATATAAAACTAGATGACGAAATAAACTTTAACCTACATCTTCACGGCAACACTCAAAAACTCTTTTATGAACTGGAATCTAAAGAGGCTATAACAAATACAAGAAAAATAGTAGATATTTTTAACTTGGGTCCAAAGATTAAATATTGGGTATATGACGCCATAGAGATGTCAAGTCTATCCATTGAGAGCTTTAAAGGATGGTTTGAGTACAAAGATCTCGATAAAGCGTATCTTAATCTTCATGCAAAAGCTACTGCAAATGATTTAAACTATACGTATGATCAAAAGCTTGCCCCTGTCAGTTCTGCTAAAACAGAGCTGGAGTTTAAAAATGGAGTTCTCTATATTAGACCCAAAGAAGCATACTCTTACGGCTTCTATCTGGATAGAAGCTGGCTGAAGATAGATTTTGCACAAGATGAAGAGACTTTAACACTGCATCTTCTGTTTAACGCTCAAGCCAATAGAGATATAGTATCTCTGCTTGATAGGTATGAGATAAAACTGCCGCTTGTTCAGAAAAAGGGTGAGGTTGAGACCGATTTGACACTGGATGTAAAGCTAAGAACACTGGATGTTGAAGCAGAGGGAAGCTTTCATGCAAAAGATTCTCAGATCAACTATCTTGGACTCGATATTGATGTGCCAAGTGCAGACATATATTTAAAAAACAGCTATGTTACCATTGAGAACATGTATGCAAAATACAGAGATATAGCCTCTGCAGATGTATGTATGGAGCTTGACGCAAAAGAGTCGGAGGGCAAACTAACACTTAAGTTTGACAAGATAGCCCATAAAGAGAGCTCCTTAGCGCTTCTTAACAAAAAAGAGCTGCTCACCGTATACAATATATCGCCTAAAGAGGACTACATCTCAATTGATAAATCAACATGGAAATACAAAGGGAAGATGATAAACGTCAGTGCGATAAAAGTACCTTTTCATATAAAGGAGCTAAAAGCCCATCTGCCGGTCACCTCCATCCTTGCTCCTGAGCTTGGTTCAGCTCTGCTCTCAGGTGATATATCTTTTAAATCAGGTATAGCCGATCTGGATGTAGATATTATGAAGATAAATAAAAAAGGTATTGAACTAAGCAGACCTGCACCGGCCTTTAAGATGCTTTACGAGAATGGCACTATTAACATCTCCTCAAAAAAAGCTATCTCAATGAAAGTAGACAATAAACCTACAACACTTCAAGATTTAGCGTTCAACATAACAAAAGAGTCGATTAAAGCAGAGAGTATAGCTCTAAACTATAACGACACCATCAAATCAAAAATAGGTCTTGATTACGATCTTTTAAACTCCAAGGGAGTGCTTAGTTTAAAAGATAATGCGATTTACGACAATGATTTTAACGAGATGTTTAAAACAGAGAAGAGTATAGAACTTTACTTGGAAAATAGGGACAACAGTACAGTGATAGGCTCAAAAAAGTATGCTTTTGAGTATATAAGCTCTAAAGATGGATGGATATTTGATGCAAAATCACTTGAGAAGATCTCACAATACTCTAAACTCTTAAAGAAGTATGATCTGACAAATGGAAGCCTTAAGATAGAGAAAAAAGATGACCAAAGAAACTTGGAGTTTTTACTGCAGAGTGCATATAAATATAAATTTTTAGCGACTCTTGAGAAGCCGATTGAAAACTATACGGCTGAGGGTAAATATAATCTGGATACAAAAGAGACAGATATTACGATCAACAATAGTGTCAATGTCGAAATAAAAGATAATATCAAAATAGATGCTAAAAATATAGGCATAAATATAAAAGAGATCATAAACTACTTTGATCAAAGAGAGACCGCAGAAGGGCTTAATGATAAAACTGAGTTGCATATTCAAACGCAAAACTGCTTTTTATATCTGGCAGAAAACAGACGTATAGTCTCTGATAGGATCGATCTTACATATATTAACAAAACTATTTCGGCAGAACTTCTGCACAACAGAGGACATGCCGTCTTTACACTTACTGATGACAAGATCTATCTTTATGGAGATGAGTTCGGCGATGAGTTTATGGACAAACTCTTTGCCCTCTCTAGGTTTAGGGGAGGCTCTTTTGAGTTTTTTATAAACGGCACTCTAAAAGAGTTTGACGGAATGATTAATATCAAGGATACGACCATCCTTGACTATAAAATATTAAACAATATTCTTGCTTTTGTAAACACTGTTCCTTCGTTGATTACCTTCTCTCTTCCCGGATATAACAAGAGCGGTATAGCCGCTGAGAGAACCTACATAAACTTTAAATTCAAAGATGACATATACAAGATGAGCGATATATATATGAAATCAAAAGAGATAGAAATAACAGGTGTCGGGGAAGCAAGCATAGAGAAAAACAGCATTGATCTAGACCTAAACCTAAAAACGGACCTTGGCAGTTCTGTATCTAAAATCCCGCTTGTAGGTTATATTCTTCTTGGCAAAGAGAGTGTCTCTACCACGCTTAAAGTAACAGGCAAGCTTGATGATCCAAATGTTACGACTCAGGTAGCAAAAGATATAGCAGTAGCTCCTTTTAATATAATAAAAAGAACCTTTATGTTCCCGTTTGAACTCTTTAAGAGCAAAGATAATAAAGAGGAGCAGAGATAGTCTCTACTCGTTTCTAAGAACAGTCAAGATATCCACTTCACTAGCTTTTTTTGCAGGGTAAAAAGAGGAGAGCACGACGATAACAAATGCTCCGATGACTATAGAGAAAAAATCTTTAAGACTCAGATCTAGCGGCAGAGTAGATGTAGGATAAACATCTTTTGGCAGATTTACGATGTCAAAAGTACTTAACACCCACAATCCGCTCAGACCTAAAACAATACCCGCCATAATACCGCTCACTCCGATAACAATACCCAGATAGAGGAACACTTTTTTAACTTCGGCAGATGTAGCACCAAGTGAGAGAAGCAGCGCAATTTCGCTTCTTCTGTTCATAACCGTCATCAAAAGCGAAGAGATGATGTTAATTGCGGCAATCAGTATAATAAGCATAAGAACTATAAAGAGCGATACCTTCTCAAGCTCTAGTGCCGCAAAAAAGTTTACATTATCTTCCCACCACCCTTTAATAGATACGCTTCTTGGAAGATGCTCTTTTATTCTTAGTATATCTTCGTGCGGGTTGGCTGAGAAGATATGGATTCCGCTATATTGGTTGCTTGGCAGATTCATGATCGCCTGAAGTGAAGCAAGTGTCGTATAGCTGTACGCCTTGTCGTAGGCAGATAGTCCTGAATCAAATACGCCGCTGACGTTAAATCTTTTTATCTTAGGAGTAACGGACATCCCGCCCGGCTCAACGTGTGTAAATATATACATAAGTTTTTCATCAATATCAAGAGAGAGCTCCTCTTTAAGTGACTTGCCTATCAGAATATCAAACTTATTAAAGCTGTTCTCTTTGATCGCTTCTCTAAGAACACTGTTTACGTTGGCTTCGCTATTAAAATCAACCCCGAATATATAACCGCCTTCAAGCTTTGAACCGCTTCTTGCCATAACCGATGACTGTACGTAAGGGCTGAATTTAAGATCAGGAAACTTTGACTCCAGATCCAAAAGCAGATTCTCGTTAACTGAGCCGTAAAATTTTGGAATGATTGTTAGAGGATAGTTCATAATAGTGAGTTTTTTTCTAAACTCATTGTCAAAACCGTTCATAAGAGCCATCGCAATTATTAGAACCATGACACCTAGAGTAATGCCTAAAAATGCCAATAGAGCAGACAAGAATATAAATGGCTGCTCACTGTCAAAGCGCAAAAAGCGCTTTACCAAATATGGGACTATTGATGTTTTCAAGAGGCGAACAGACCTTTTTTAGGACCGCTCTTACCGCAGCACTGCTTATATTTCTTACCGCTTCCGCATGGACAAGGATCATTTCTGGATATCTTCTTTTCGCCGCCCTGCTCATCTTCGTTGTAGAGATTAAACTGTCTTGCAGCCTCAGCTATCTTTCTCTCCATATCCATCTTCTGAGCAACTCTTTTTGCCTCTTCCTCTGGATCTTCAACTCTAAAACGAATAACGTGAAGCGTCTTGATAGTGTTGAATTTAATATCTGATATAAGCTCAGTAAAGAGATTAAAACTCTCTTTTTTGTACTCAACAAGAGGATCTTTTTGATTATAAGCTCTTAGTCTGATACCTGTCTTCATATTGTCCATTGCGTAAAGATGCTCTCTCCAAGCGCTGTCAAGCTCTTTTAGATATAGCTCTCTCTCGATCTCGCTGCGTACAGCGACATCAAGTACGCCCATCTTCTCATCGTATGCTTTTTTAACGCTCTCTATGATCTTGGCTAAAAGCTCTTCGTACTCTAAAGAAGCGAACTCTTTTGTGTCAAGCTCAATATTTAACTCTTCGTGGATAAGCTTAAAGACTTTCTCTAGATTGAAATCCTCTTTGTCTCCACCGTCAAATATATCAGAGCTGTTTAGTATATGCTCTGCGTATTCGGTTCTTAGCTCATCGATTTTTGTATTGATATCAAATTCAGGATCAAGGAGCTGATTTCTAAATCTATATACTATCTTTCTCTGCTCATTTGCGACATCATCATACTCTACAACGTGCTTTCTGCCCTCATAGTGCATATTTTCAACTTTTTTCTGCGCTTTTTCAACCGCACGAGTGACCATTTTAGACTCTATATACTCACCGTCTTCAACACCGAGTCTCTCCATAATGCTCTTGATCTTGTCACTTCCGAAAATTCTAAGAAGATTATCTTCAAGAGATAGGTAAAACTGCGTAGTTCCCGGATCACCCTGACGTCCGCTTCTTCCTCTAAGCTGATTGTCTATACGACGGTTTTCGTGTCTCTCAGTTCCTACAATATAAAGACCGCCAAGATCTCTTACTTCATCATTGACTTTGATGTCGACACCACGACCCGCCATATTCGTAGCGATCGTGACTGCACCTTTTGCGCCCGCATTTTTAATGATCTCACCCTCTTGCGCGTGATTCTTTGCATTGAGTACCGTATGTGCTATCTTCTCTTTTTTTAGCATCTCGTGCAGAGCTTCGGATTTATCGATAGAAGCGGTACCGATGAGAACCGGTTGACCCGTTTTTGAGAGCTCTTTTATTATATTTATAACTGCTTCAAACTTCTCTTTTTCTGTTTTATAGATAAGGTCATTTAGATCTTTTCTTGTAACCGGAATATTTGTAGGTATGGAGATAACATCAAGAGAGTATATCTGAGCAAACTCTGTAGCTTCTGTCTGTGCAGTTCCCGTCATACCCGCCAGTTTATCATACATTCTAAAGTAGTTTTGAAATGTAATGTCTGCTAACGTCTGTGTCTCCTCTTTGATCTCAACACCCTCTTTTGCTTCAAGTGCTTGGTGCAGACCCTCGGAGTAACGGCGTCCTTCACTAAGACGGCCGGTAAACTCATCTACTATCACAACTTCGCCGTTATTTACGACATAGTCAACATCTCTCTCAAAGAGGTAGTTTGCTTTGAGCGCCTGATCGAGAATATGTGAAAGAGAAGCATTTTCAGGACTGTAAAGATTCTCTACTTTAAAGAGCTCTTCCGCTCTTGTTATACCCTCTTCTGTCAGAAGAACTACTTTATCTTTTTCATCAACGCTAAAGTGCTCATCCTTGACAAGCTGCATAGCGATCTTATTCGCATCCGCAAAATCTTGAAGCGTTCTGTTTGTAGGACCTGAAATAATCAGCGGAGTTCTAGCCTCATCTATCAAGATACTGTCAACTTCATCCACGATAACGAAGTTGTGACCTCTTTGAACCATATGATCTTTAGAGTAGCTCATATTGTCTCTTAAGTAATCAAAACCAAACTCGTTATTTGTTCCGTATGTTATATCTGCATTGTAAACTTCACGCTTTAGTGCCGGATCATGCATATTCTCTTCTATTACGCCTACGCTAAAGCCTAAGAACTCATAAAGAGGACGCATCTCATTACCGTCTCTTGAAGCAAGATAATCATTTACAGTTACCAGATGCACACCCTTGCCCCCAATAGCATTTAAAACAATAGGAAGAGTTGCTACAAGAGTCTTTCCTTCACCCGTTTTCATCTCGGCGATCCTGCCCTCATGAAGAACGACTCCACCAACCAGCTGAACATCAAAGTGCCTCATTTTCAACGTTCTCACACTTGCTTCTCTAGTTATTGCAAAAGAGTCAGCTAGAACGTCATTTAAACTTCTGCTTCCGTTTAAAACACTCTCTTTCAATTCTGAAAAAGCACTCTTTAACTCATCATCACTCAGAGTCTGATATTTGCTCTCCAAAGAATTTATCTTATTTACAATTTTTGTATATTTTTTTAATTCACGATCATTTGTCGTACCAAAAACCTTACCTAATAACGCCTGCAGCATCCGTAACCTTATTATAGACAAGTACCGTTTTATGGGTGCTCGCCACTGAAATTCTTTTTATTCTATCATACTTATAATTACATTTTGCATAAATAAGAAAATGATTTTTTCAAAATAGCGGAGACATTTAATATTAAACAATATGTAAACAGTCCCTTGGATATAATTTTTCAAAAACAAGGGTCAAAATGAGAAAACTTCTTCTTACTACTTTAATAACCGTGCAGCTTTTTGCATCAACTGCACTTGAAGAGGTTACTTCATTTGAAGCTGATTTTTCACAGAGCATTACAGACGAAAAAGATAAAGTGCTGGTATACAACGGGCGCATAGTTGCTCTAAAGCCGCAAAATGCAAGATGGAGTTATATTAAGCCGATAAAAAAAGATGTATTTATAAATGACTTTGAGGTAACAATTGTAGAACCTGAGATCGAGCAGGTCATAATTAAAAGGCTTGAATCAAATTTTGACTTCTTTAAAATAATCTCAAATGCAAAACAAATAGACCAAAATACCTACGTCGCTTTCTACAGAGATTCAAAGTTCACTATAGTTAAAAAAGGCGCTCTCATAGAATCTATATCGTATCTTGATGAGTTTGAAAATAGAGTAGAGATCACATTTGAGAACCAGAAACAGAACCATATTATTGAGAAATCGGTTTTTATTCCAAAGTATCCTATGGAATTTGATGTTATAAAAGATTGATTTAACGAGTTGATGGAAGTTTTACAGAAGAGGTCATTGACCTCTTCTGCGCTATTTTAGAGCTTATATGGCTTTAATTGTAACACCGTATTTATCTTCAGCTACACTACGATCTTCAAGATGGTAGTCTTTAATCTCATTGAAGTTTAGGTATCTATAAACACCAGCCTCTTTTCCAGAAAGTTTTGAAGGTACAATGTTCATGTACTCCTCTACCGTAGGAATCTTACCTAACTTAGCACATACCGCCGCAAGTTCAGCAGAACCTAGGTAAACCTGAGTTCCTTTTCCTAGACGGTTGTCGAAGTTACGAGTAGATGTAGAGAAAACTGTCGAGTCTGGACGAGCACTTGCCTGATTACCCATACATAGTGAACAACCAGGTACTTCAGTTTGTGCATGAATAGATCCAAAAACATCATAGTAACCTTCGTTGATAAGCTGCTGCTCATCCATACGAGTCGGCGGAACAATCCAGAACTTCTCAACTGCAACTTTGCCTTCACCGCGCATAACTTCACCAGCAGCACGATAGTGACCTATGTTAGTCATACATGAACCTAAGAATACTTCATCTATCTTCTCGCCTGCAACTTCACTTAAAAGTTTAACATTGTCAGGATCGTTCGGACAAGCTACGATAGGCTCTTTTACTTCATTAAGGTCGATCTCTATAACTGCTGCGTACTCTGCATCAGTATCAGGCTGCATTAAAGAAGGATTGCTTAACCACTCTTTCATCTTATCTGCACGACGCTGCAAAGTACGAGCATCTTGGTAGCCGTCTTTTATCATCGCTTCGATAAGCGCAACATTTGACTTTAGATACTCAACAACCGGAGCCTCATTTAAAAGTACCGTACATGCAGCAGCACTTCTCTCTGCAGATGCATCTGAAAGCTCGAACGCCTGCTCTGCTTTAAGTTCAGGAAGACCCTCTATCTCTAAAATACGTCCGTTGAAAATGTTCTTCTTACCTTTTTTCTCAACAGTCAAAAGACCCTGCTTGATAGCATAATAAGGAATAGCGTTTACAAGGTCACGAAGTGTGATACCAGGCTGTAGTTCACCTTTAAATCTAACAAGTACCGACTCAGGCATAGTAAGAGGCATAGAACCTGTTACTGCTGCAAATGCAACGATACCAGAACCGCCGGGAAAAGAGATACCGATCGGGAAACGTGTATGAGAGTCAGCACCTGTTCCTACAGTATCCGGAAGAGTCAAACGATTTAACCACGAGTGGATAACTCCATCACCAGGACGAAGTGCAACACCTGAACGGTTCGAGATAAAATCAGGAAGCGTATGGTGCATAACAACATCTGAAGGCTTTGGATAAGCCGCAGTGTGACAGAAAGACTGCATAACAAGATCAGCGCTAAAGCCGAGTGCCGCAAGCTCTTTGATCTCATCACGTGTCATCGGTCCTGTTGTATCTTGGCTTCCAACTGTAGAAGTTACAGGCTCAACGTACATACCCGGACGAACGCCCTCTATACCGCAAGCCTTACCTACCATTTTTTGAGCAAGAGTATAACCTTTACCGCTATCAGCAGGCTGCTCTGCAGTCAAGAATATATCAGTAGCACCCATTCCTAGAACAGAACGAGCTTTAGTAGTCAGACCGCGACCGATGATAAGAGGAATACGACCGCCTGCACGTACTTCATCAGTAATAGTGTTTGGGTTTAGTTTAAATGTAGCGATACATTTGCCCTCTTTATGAGCTTCGCCTTTGTATGGATAGATAGTAACAACGTCACCGCTCTCCATAGAAGTAACATCCATCTCTAACGGAAGAGCACCTGAATCTTCACAAGTAGCAAAGAAAATAGGAGCAATAATACCGCCGATAACTACACCGCCTGTGCGCTTGTTTGGAACACCGGGAATATCTTCACCCATGTGCCACTGAACAGAGTTAACACCTGACTTACGGCTAGAACCTGTTCCTACAACGTCACCGACGTAAGCAATAGGATTGCCTTTTTCTTTTAACTTTTTAATTGTATTGATCGGGTCATCCATCTTTGCAACAAGCATAGAGTTTGCGTGAAGAGGAATGTCAGAACGTGTAAACGCTTCAGAAGCAGGTGAGAGATCATCAGTATTTGTCTCACCAGGAACTTTAAATACAGTCACTGTGATCTCTTTAGGAAGCTCAGCTTTGTGAGTAAACCACTCAGCATTTGCCCATGAAGTCATAACTTCTGTAGCATGTGCGTTTCCGGCTTTGTGCAGCTCTTCAACATCATTGAATGCATCATACACAAGAAGAGTATGTTTTAGAGCCTCTTTTGCAGCTTCAACAACTTCAGAGTTTTTTGAAGCAAGAGCGTCAACCAGTGGTTTTACATTGTACCCGCCAAGCATCATACCCATTATTTTTGCGGCATGAGCAGGAGATATAGCATCTACACTGACTTTTTCAGAAGCAACATCATTTAAAAATGCAGCTTTTACGTATGCAGCATCATCAACGCCCGGTGAAACACGGTTTGTGATTAGATCTACATTCTGTTCCATATCGCCTTGTCCGGCTTTGATCATCTCAATTAATGCAGCAGTTTGTTCAGCAGATAGCGGAAGCGGTGGAACACCGAGTGCCTCTCTCTCTGCTATATGCGCTTTATACTCTTCTATAAATGCCATTGTTATTCCTGTTTATAAATTTATGAGTGATTATAACCAAATATGTAAACAGTAAAACACAGGTGTTACGAAACTAAACAAAAGCTATAAATTTTATTTAAATAGTGTTTATTTTAGTAACACTATAAATTTCTAAATTTTAGCTCCGCATCTATAATTTCTCGATTTTTACCGCTGTAGTTACTTTTTAACCACAAAAGGTATGAGTCAGGCAGATCGCTATATGCCAATCCCTTATATTTTCCAAACTCCACTCTTTGAGTCTGCTGAGTTTTTAGGAAGTTCTCCTCACACAGAGCGTCAAGGTCACTTTTTTGCAAAAGAAGAACAAACTCTTCAAACTCTAATCTTTTTTGGATGACAAAAGTGTAAGTGTTAAAATCAAAAATGCCCTTTCTCTGCAGGGCAAAAGCTTCAATGTGGCGTATCTGCCCAACACTGAGCTGCTCTAAATTTTTTACATAGACACTAAAAGAGTTGTGTAGTTTTGTAAAAATAAAGTGCGGCTTTGTACTCATCAGAGGATCTCACGGATCCCTTTAGAGTTTGGAGCAGAAAGTATGCCCTCACCTTCGAGCTGCTCTATAAGCCTTGCAGATTTATTGTAGCCTATCTGAAGTTTTCTCTGCAGATACGATATAGAGGTTTTTCTATCAGATAAAATTACATTTTTAGCCTCACCAAAGAGTGGATCAAGCTCTTCGTAAGTATCGCTTGATGAGGAGCTCTCTTCGCTCTCCTCTACTAAAAAGCTTTTATCGTAGTTAGGCGCTCTTTGAGATTTTATAAAATCGACAATTTTTTCTATCTCCTCTTCCGTGCTCCAAGGTGCATGCAGACGCACCAAGCCCGTTGAGCCCGGAGGAGTAAATAGCATATCCCCTTTTCCAAGAAGCGACTCTGCACCCTGTTGGTCCAAGATGATCTTAGAGTCAACTTTCTGCCCTACTCTATATGAGATACGAGATGGAAGATTTGCTTTTATAAGCCCTGTTACGACATCGACTGAAGGTCTTTGCGTTGCTACTACAAGGTGGATTCCCGAGGCTCTTGCCATCTGTGCAAGCCTTGCAATGGAGTGTTCTACGTCTTTGCCGCTTGTCATCATCAGGTCTGCAAGCTCATCTATTATAACCACTATATACGGCAGATGCTCTCCGCCCTCTTTAGTGACTTTTTCGTTATAGCTTTCAATATTTTTTGTTCTATTCTCGCTCATAAGAGCGTAACGTCTCTCCATCTCATAAACCATATTGTTTAGTGCTACGATAGCCTGCTTTGCCTTAGTAATAACAGGAGTAAGCAGATGAGGAATATCGTTGTATATTGAGAACTCAAGCATCTTCGGATCGATCATAAGCAGTCTAAGCTTATCGGGAGAGTTTTTATATAAAAGCGAGAGTATCATAGCGTTTATGCCGACACTCTTTCCGCTTCCCGTAGTTCCGGCAATAAGAAGATGCGGGAGTTTTTTGAGGTCAGTTATAAAAGGCTTACCGACAATATCTTTACCCAGAACAATGGTTAGCGGCGAAGATGACTCTTTAAAAAGCTTGCTGTCAAGAAGCTCTCTTAGATAGATAGTGTCGATCTTCTCGTTTGGTATCTCAATGCCCACTACATCCTTACCAGGAATAGGCGCCTGAATACGTATGGTCTCGGCACTCAGAGCCATAGCAAGGTCATCTTGAAGATTGAGGATTCTAGAGACCTTTACATTTGCCGCTGGCTTGAACTCAAATGTTGATACAACCGGACCTGCATATGTTCTGACAACATCGCCATCTATTTTAAAGTGTGCAAGTTTTTCTATAAGAAATTTTATTTTGCCGTCAAGCTCGCTCTCATCTACACTGTGGGCTTTATTGTTTGGTTTTTGCAAAAAATCTACAGAGGGGAGTTTAAAGTTTTTAGGCTTTTCAACCTCGCCTTTTTCAATAGACTCCAAAAGTTTAGCATTCTCTTCAAGCTCATCGACAATGATCGCATTTTTCTGCTCTTTTATCTCATTTACAAGCTCTACGATATTTTGCGTCTTTTCGCTGTTTGGCTCTTTTGCATCCAGCGGTTTCTCTGGGGCTTGATAAGTCTGAGCTTTCGAAGTACTCTCTTTTCTTAGATAGGCAGGTTTGTCTATCTCCTCTTCAAAACTATCTTTTACGATCTCTTTAGTCACCTGCTCTTTTTTTAGAGCTTTTTGCTCAACTTTTTTTATCTCTTTTTGAGTGCTTTCTCTAGGAGTGAAGAATCTGTTCTTACTCTTTTTTAAAAAGATGTCAACCATCTCATGGGCACTTTTGTCAAAAACTATGACTACTGAGAGCAGAGTTATGATAAACCAGAACGTCCATAATCCAAAAGAGCCTATATATGGGGATAAAAAGTCAGCAAAGCCTGCACCGATAGCTCCACGCAGGCTGTCATTTACAAGCATTGCCTGTGCTAAAAGTGAGGAGAAAAGAAGCAGAAATGATGCAACTGCCAACTCAAATTTTCTCATATTTATATTGCTGTTTTTATAAAAAAAGTACAGAGGTATCATAAAAATAAAGATATATGCGTAAGAGATGTAACCGAAGTATTTATGGTTGTATGATGCAAATGCAGCACCGTATCTGCCCATGAGAGCAGTGTCACCCAGAACAGTAGAGAATCCAAGATAGATCAACAGACCAAAACTTATAATAAATATAGTATCTTTCAAACTATAACTTCCTTTTTTTAAATCAAAGAAATTATAGCTAAAACTATTCCATAATATAGATTATAGGTAATTAACAAGGCTTAACTTCGATACTTTTGCCGCAGTTGAGAGCAGGGCCTCATAATTGGTGTTTAATCTTGCCAGATTCAATGAAGCCTCAGCCATATCCGTATCAACAACGGTTGATCTTAGACTTTTTGCACTGATCTCTAGAAGACTTGTCCTCTGTATAGATGTATTTAATGCATTTGTCTGCACACCGACCTGAGAGTGAGCTCTGTAGACATGGTCTTGAAGGTCATCCATCATTGCTATTGCATTTTCTATACCAACATTTCTAATATCCCCTGAGCTGCTGTCAGGATAGAGCTTATAGTTTTCAACAGATCGGATCATCTCATCCATCGTCTTAAAAAAGTCGGTTTTTGGGTCACGCACAGTTATGGCGTTGTTTGTATTGAACGTCATTACAGATGCATCTGCACCTACCGTAAAATCACCGCTGTTTGCGTCATAAATGGCAAGAGAGGCCTTAGTATTACCCGTGCCGATCTCTTCAAACTGTATCTTTCCGTCGTGACTTAAAAATGTTCTTCCCATTAGGTCTGATGTCTCGATCGCTGCATCATACTCTGCATCACTCCCAGGAACAGTTGCCGGAAGATTACCTGTTGTGAGCATATTAACAACATCCATAAACTGTTTATATGTCATATCATCACCGTTTACGGCTGCTCTTGGGGTTCCCATATCATAAATATTGTAGGTATTGCCGCCGACTGTAAAAGTTGAACCCGCAGCACTCAGATCAACTTGTGCACTATAAGCTACACCATTTACATCTGTGCCTTCAACAACAAATGAAGTCCCGTTAAGCGTGCCTGCAGTTCCCTGTGAGATATCTGCAACTTCAGAGAGTTTGGTTTTGGCAGTCGCAAATGCATTTGTCTCTCTTACGATTTGAGGAGTTGCTGAAGAGAGCGTTGCACCCTCTTTGCTAAACTCTGCTCTGTCATAGATGGTCCCCTCTATAAGATTTGTAGCTGCAACACTGTCTGCAGATGAGAGTGACGACTTAATAAACTCTCTAACATGAAGATCAGGATTGATAGCAGTAGACGTTCCTAGAATTATCCTATCAAAGTTTGCCTCTCCTACTCCCAAGTCATCAATATTTGTAACATCAGCCGCTGCGCCGCCGCTTAAATCAGTTGCACCCACCATATGAAAATCTATCTTACTAGAGCCTTTGATTTTGTCTTCTACTACAATCTGCCCATTTTGGTTCATGCTGACATTTACGACATCCACTTCAGGAGTATTTCCATATAGATCACCGATTTCTTTTAAAAGATCACTGATCTTCTCATCATCGCTCATTGCAATTTTTTCTTTAAAAGAGACACCGTCGCTTCTTGTGCCACTGACATAAAAAAAGTGCTTGTCAACTCCAGCGTCAACCGCATTGTCACTATCACCCATAAGATCACGGATGGTATCACTACTTTTAATAAGCGCGGAAGTTCCAGCAACAGTCGAATCTGTAAAATCAGGATATTTTGTACTTAAGTTTGTTTGAACGACATTTGTCGTCACTTCTCTTTGCACCAACTTCTTCTCACCGAGAAAAAGCTCTGCACCGCTTATGTTGTACTGCTGAGATGTTTTTGAGCCGGTAAATGCTTCTAGCAGTCCATCGTTGCCCATGTAGCTACCATCATCAGCTATCGGTCTTACGTCAACAGCGGTGCCTGAAAAAAGATACTGACCGTTTATAGAGGTATTTGCTAGATTTTTAAAATGATCTTCTATTGATCTTAGCTCCTGTGCTATTGCATCAAGAGAAGTCTCATCATTTGTACCGTTTGCGGCATTTAAAAGAAGTGTTCTCATTCTGTTCATAGATGATTCAAATTCACCCAGCACGGCATCTGTTTGGTCCGACATCTTAAGAGCACTCTCGGTGCTACTTGTTATCTGTGCAAGAGTAGATATCTCGTTATCAAGTCTCATAGTCTCTGTAAACGTTCTGATATCGTCTTGAGCGTATTGAATTTTAAGTCCAGAAGCTATCTGTTTGTTTACATCAAAAAGAGCTTCGTTTAGTTGTCCGTTATTTTGACTATATATGCTCTTATAGTACATACCGCTTGTAATTCTCACGCTGCACCTCCATCTTTTTTATGCCGTTTTGTCCAAATATTTAAAATATTAAGCAATACAAGTTCCATTTGAGTCATATCGGCAAAAACTTGTTTACTTATAACTTATCTTTAAGTAATAACTCACTATTATTTCGTCACTAAGCCGGCGTGGTGAAATGGTAGACACGACGGATTCAAAATCCGTTATCTTAGGATGTGGCGGTTCAAGTCCGCCCGCCGGTACCACAAATGTTTTCTTTAATGACATCACAGATCATCTTCACATCATCTTTCATCATGGTGGTACTGCTTGCAACACAAAGCCCTTTATTAAACAGCTCTTCACTTGTACCGTCAACGACGCTTTTTGCATCACTAAAAAGAGGCTGCATGTGCATCGGTTTCCAAAGCGGCCTGCTCTCTACATTTACCTCTTCCAACGCTTTCATGATTTTGTTGTAGTCAGATTTAGCAAATATCATTGCTGTTAGCCATCTATTACCACGACTATTTTCAAGTTCCGGCATAAAAGTTATCTCTTTCACGTCACCTAAAAACTCTCTGTACCACTCAAAGATCTCTCTTTTTTTTGCGACTCTCTCTTCTATCACTTCCATCTGCGCTACACCGATTGCAGCCAACACATTGCTCATACGGTAGTTGTATCCGTACTCTAAATGTTCATAATGCACAAACGGCTCTTTTGCTTGAGTGCAATAAAACTTAGCTTTGTCTATCCACTCTTTGTTACTTGACACCAACATACCGCCGCCGGAAGTTGTGAGTATTTTATTTCCGTTAAAAGAGTAGATTCCAAAATCTCCAAAAGTTCCGGTATGCTTGCCGTTAAAAACAGCACCCAAACTCTCTGCCGCATCTTCTATAAGATAAACTCCGTGAAGAGCGCAAATATCCGCAATTTTTTCTATATCTGCGCACTGCCCGTAAAGATGAGTCACTATTAGTGCTTTTGGTTTTTTATCACATTCGCAAAGATATTTATTTAGTAATTTTGAAGATAAATTCCAGCTCTTTTTGTCACTGTCAATAAATACAGGATTTGCTCCTTGATATAGGATGGCGTTAACCGAACCTATAAAAGTAAAAGTTGAAGCAAGTACATCATCATCTTGCCCTATCCCTAGAACTCTAAGGGCCAAATGGATTGCAGCCGTGCCACTTATTACCGCAAGAGCATTTTTTGCACCTGCATAGTCTTTTATGCTCTCTTCAAACTTGTTTACATGCTCACCAAGCGGAGCTATATAGTTGCTCTGGAAAACCTTTTCAATATACTTCAGCTCATTGCCGCTCATATGCGGTTCACTTAAAAAAAATCGTTTATTCATTGATCTCTCTTATGACTTTTGCTGGAACCCCAAAGGCTACAACATCATCAGGAATATCATCCGTCACCAGACTATGCGCTCCGATAATTGAATTCTTTCCTATCGTAACACCAGGCAATATGGTAGAGTGGCTGCCGATCTTACAATTTTTTTTCAAAGTTACTTTCCCTTGCTTGTTATCAATAGTTGATACTGAATATATTGAACAATGAGATCCAATCTGTACTTCATCTTCTACTGTTACACCATACTTTGCGTTAATGTAGCTAAAAGCACCTATATCCGTTGCAAAGCCTAGTTCCAGTCCATCTTTATTTTGTACAACCCAATTGTATTTTGTAAGTTTACCCTCTTCTATTTCCGGGTATTGCCAATTCTCAAAACGCTTTTGATTTGTCATTTACTATTTCCTTTGAATTTTTCAATTGTAGCACTTGAAGATGAGCTAATATCTACTCTTTGGATAACATTTTTAAATGTTATCCAAAGTATCTTTATGTCAAGCAAAAAAGATCGATTATCTACATACCACGTGTCTAACTCAAACTTTTGCTCCCATGAAATTGCATTTCGTCCATTTACTTGAGCCCAGCCTGTAATGCCCGGTTTTACATCATGCCTTCTTTTTTGTTCGTTACTGTAGAACTCAAGATACTCCACAAGAAGAGGTCTGGGACCGACAAAACTCATCTCGCCCTTTAGCACATTGAAAAGCTGCGGAAGTTCATCTAAACTTGTACTTCTTATAAACTTTCCAACTCCCACCAGCCTTTGTTCATCAGAAAGCAACTCTCCGTTAATATCTTTCTCATTGGTCATGGTACGAAACTTATATATGCTAAATATCTTCTCTTTATATCCGGGTCTTTTTTGTATGAAAAATATAGGCCGCCCCATACTCCACCAGATAAGTAAACTTACTATAATATAGATAGGCAATAATAAAATTATAAAAAACAGTGCAAATACCTTGTCAAAAAGTGTTTTAAGCATTAAATTTTTTTACCTCTTCTTTTAAAACTTTTTCTAGAGTGTCGGTTAATATCTCTATTGAGTAATTTTCCTCACAATAGCTTCTTATTTTTTTTCCGATTGAGACTCTTTCTTCATTTGTCAGGTCATAGATTTCTAGAATTGTTTTTTCCAACTGCTTCACATCGTCAGTAACTATACTGTACCCGGCATTTGCTTCTTTTATAGGGTTGTTTTTTGAGTTTCCTGCAAATATTATAACTCTTCCGCTTGCCATATAGTCAAATAGTTTATTTAAACTTATCCCAAATCTATATAAAGGGGCATTAACTAAACTCAAAAAGAGGACATCGCTATTTTCTAATATTTTTGAAACTTCACTTTTGGAGACAGAATTTTCTATGCTTACATTTTGCAGGCTATTTTCTTTCACAAAATTTTTAAGTTTTTCTTTTTGAACACCATCACCCACTATTCTGAAATAGATATCTTTTTTATCTTGCAGTTTTTTTGCTGCATCTAAAAAAATCTGCAAATTATTTGCAACACCGATTGCCCCAGTGTAGCTTATTATAAACTTATCATTTCTTTTTTTTGGAGTGTATTTTATATTCGACAAATCAACCCCGTTTGATATCCATATACATTTTTCCTTCTCAACAAACTGCCCTATATGATCATAAGCATAGGGAAGATTTGAGATGATCTTGTCTGCTTTTTTGTAGAGATATCTCTCAATCCACCCAAGCAGCAATATAAACGGATGCCATTTTGATATCCCCATATCTATTAAAGTTTGAGGCCAAAGGTCTCTAACTTCCATTACAAAAGGGGTTTTATACCTACAGGAGAGTTTATAGGCAGCCAAAACAGCAAAAAGATGGACTGAAGAACCTATGATAATATCAGGCTTTGATAAATTTAGCTTTGGAATAATCTTAAGAACTTTAAATGTATAACTCAGCATATTTCTCACTCTGCCTATGCCGTTTCCAATATAAGCAGGTGTTTTTATCCAAATAAAATCTATGCCGTCTCTATTCTCTAAAAGATATTCTTTATCGCCATAGCTCTTCATCTCTTTATATTTAGAATAGTGGAAACCAGATGCGACTATTGTAACCTTATGCCCTCTTTTTATAAGCTCTTTTGCAAAATCATAGTGTCTGGTCCCTCCACCCATATCTGGAGTTAGGGCATGATGGTTAAATATCCAAATATTCACTTTATCAATTCCTCATAAACCTCAAATAGTTTCTTCTCTTCGACACTCCAATTATATTTTTCTATAACCGCTTTTTTACCGTTTTGCCCCATTTGCTCGGCTTCTTTTGGATGAGTAATTATATATTCTATAGCTGTAGCTATCTCTTTTGGTTCCAGCGGATTGACGCAGATACCACAATTATAATTCTCAATAACATCTTTATAAAGTTGAAAATTTGAAGTTATCACAGGTAACCCGATAGCCATATATTCAAATATTTTAGTCGAATAAGATTCTTTGTAATTTGCAATAGGCTTTAGAATTGATAAACCTACTTTTGCATTTCTTGACAATTCCATTCCCTCAAATAAAGGTATAGAACCATAAAATTTTATATTTTTATTCTCTTGAACATTCAAGCTTTCGAGAAGTGTGGAGCCAAAAGGTCCTATATAATGCATAAAGATATCTGGAAATTTATTTTTAAGTATGTTTAGAGCTTCTATTGTTACATCTAATCCTCTATCGTTAGAAATACCGCCTATATAAAATAATTCATTTTTTGTTCTATTCTTGGAATAGAACTTTTCTAAAGGTTTAATATCAGGCATATTCAAAACTATCTCATATTTATTGGCAACTTTTTTATAATCTTTTGCATATGAATTTTCTGCTAGCACTAAATAATCAAACTTTTTCAATGCATAGTTTTCGTATGCTCTATAAATTTTTGACACCGCTGTTCTTAAGAATTTGTTTATATATTCTTTATTTAATATTTGTTTTGATATATTCTCATGAGCATCAAATATCACTTTAAAACCCAGTTTTTTTAACTTCAGTCCTATGGAAATAAGCTCAGGATCATGAAGATGGTATATATCGCTGTTTAATTCCTTAGCCTTTTGAAAAACTTTTTTAACCGTAGTTGTCATGCGAGAAATGCGACCGCCTGTTTTTGCCCCAACATCGACGATATTAACACCATTTTTACTCTCATCACCCTTTCCGTCTGCTACGACTAAACTTACACTATAGTTTTCATTTTTAGCTAATGATGAGCACATCTTTAGAAATATACGAGTATCATATCTACTATGCGCTGATGTTAGGTGTGTTATTTTAGTTTTCATTTATATATATCTACCCAACTTTGTATTGTATTATCCCACAATGATAACTCTGAAATAATCTTCTGATTTTTCGATGTATCATAAGTTTTAATATCTGAGTTGATCAACTCTGCCAATTTAAAAGACAACTCATCAATATTGTCTATTTTTATATATTGAACGCCCGCGTCATCAAAAACTTCATAAGGCAACCATGAGCCGGTGATGACAATATTATTCGCATATAAAAACTCCTGCATACTGCCGGAGAAGCTATCGGTCTCAAGCATATTTATCATAATATCAGAAGCTAATTTTATATTTGCGTTATCATCACCATATAAAAACTCTTCAAGCACTATATAATCCAGATTTTTCTGTTTTAAAATATTTTTGACCTTTTGTCTATTTAGATCATTGCCATAGGTCATAGGAAAAACAAACTGTATTTTGTCTAATAATTCAGTTGGAAGTTTTAAAATATTATCAATTATTTTGTCATGCTGCTGCTCTTTTGTAGAGTTATGCCCGCATGTGATCACTATCTTTTCTTTATTGTAACCCAGAGAATCTCTTAAGCTTTTTTTATCTATTTTTCTATTTTTGTCTATAAAATAAAGTGTTTTAAGTCCAAACCTGCACACATGGCTTTTGCTTTCAAAATCTTTGTAATATTTTAAAAAACTGTTTTTTGTCAGTGGATTTGTAAATGTTATGGCATCTGCTTTTTTATATAAATTAGTTTGAATCTTTTTTATAAAGCCTGATGTGCGATAAAAATCACTTCCGTAAAATGTGACTATAAATTTTTCTCTTGCCAGCCAAGGTAAAATTATTATATAAAACCATCTTGACATATGAATATTCACTATATCAAAATCATTTTCTTGTATAACTTTTTTTATATACCACATTCTAAAAAACATACTTAATTTTGGTATAGATTTAAACTTTTTAAATAGTGAGCCATACCTGTCATTTTTAAAATCACTTCTATTATATAAAGTCAAAGATTCAAAATCAAGTAAACTTACATCTAAGCCTTTATTAATAAGTTCGCTTTTGAGCTCTTTTCCAAAAACTATTTTTGAATTTGCAATTATCAGAATCTTCAATTCTCAGCCTTTAGGGCATCTGTCATCCAAATAAAATTATAAGTCAAAACCAAACTGTTTATTACACACATTAGAACCAATGATATATAAACATCATAATGTTCTGAAGCAAAATATAGTGCTAACGACAATAAAACAAAATGAATTATCGTAATTTTAAGGGCCTTGCTTTGTAAGTTTAATAGACTTGGAATATAGGCTATAATAGATACAATTAGATTTAAAATTAAATATACGGATAAAATCTGTATATACTTTCCGGAATCAACCCATTGTTCGCCAAACACTGTTTCAAAAATTTGTGGTGCAAATAGTATAAAAACAATAAATGGCGCCAATATCTTTTTTAAAAGCGATTTTATAATATTGAGAGTGAAGGCATAAGTCTCCTCTTTTTTGTTATATAGCTCCGATAGCTTTTGATTATACACTTTTGCTGTCGAGGTTGCAATTATTGACATTGGAGCTAATACTATCATCATAGCTAAAGAATATTTACCTACCATAGCACTTCCAAAAAATGGAGTGAGTATGTATATAGGTAAATTTGATGATACATTTCCAAGTAAAGCATGAGGCATATTGTATTTTGGAAAATTGAGATATTTTTTTGCTAAAAACAATATGTTTTTAAATGAAATTGTTGCCAATAATGTTTTATCTTTTATGACATTTTTAGCCAATTTAAGATTTGCAAATAATTGAGCCAGAATTTGACCTGCGATCAACCCGGCAAATCCATTTTTTAAAAAACCTATCAAAACTTGAGCTATAGTCAATACAAGTGATTTAATAACTGTTGCTTTTGCTATATCTTTATAATGTTTTGTTCTATTGTTATAGTTTGTAAGCAAGTTAAATAAAGCGACAAAAAAAACAGTAACAGGTACTAAATAAATCCAATTTCCCAATAGGTTGCTATTTAACAGCTGTAAGATTGTATCTTTAAACACGAAGATAATTAAAAAACTAACGATAGAAGTAAAAAAAATCAATATCAAACTTAATACAAATATATTTATTGCGTACTTGTCATATTCAGGAAGCATTATTGCTTGTTCATATCTTCCAGAAGCAATAACAGCTATAGAGCCAACAATAGCTACAAAAAGCGCAAACACCCCAAAATCCTCAGGAGTATATATCCTCGCGAGTATCGGACTTATAGCTATAGGTATGGCTTGTGCTATTGTTGTACCTGTCATTAGAGTTAAGACATTACGACTAAATTCACTCCTTGGCTTGAATAGTCTCATCGTTTACTCTACAAAAACTATATTATCATCTTCAAGCTTGTATTTGCTGTTGTCATATATATCAACCGCAAAGCCATTCATATCAAATTCAAGTCTATTACCCGCACGACTAACCCATCCCATCTGTTTTGCCGGAACTCCTACCATCAGTGCGTATGGTTTCACATCTCTGCTTATAACCGCTCCGCTTCCTACAAGTGCATACTCTCCTATCGTCACGCCACATATTACCGTAGCATTTGCACCGATCGTACAGCCATATTTGAGCACTGTTTTTTTGAACTCGCTTTTTCTGACTATAAAAGCTCTTGGGTTAAGGACATTTGTAAAAACTGCGCTCGGTCCTATAAAAACTGCATCATCTATCTCAATACCCTCGTATATAGAGACGTTGTTCTGCACTTTAACGCCGCTGCCTATTTTAACGTTTGGACCCACTACGCAGTTTTGCCCAAAAGAGCAATTAGCACCGATGTTTGAACCGCTTAAGATGTGTGAGAAATGCCATATTTTTGTATCGTCTCCGACAATAATGTTATCATCGATAAAAGAAGATTCATGAGCAAAATAACTAGCCATTAGCTTACTACCTTTCCACAAAACTGGTGATACTCTCCTTGGAGTCCCAATGGAGCAAGTTTTCGTATCTCTGAGACAATATTGATAGAGCTTCTAGCTGACTCTAGACCAAATCCGCCGCCGCTAAGTATATCTTGGTAAGACTTTGTATGAAGATCACCAAAGCCTTCACTGAACTCTATCTCTTCGCCGTCAACCACTATGCTTCTGTATGTTCTCTGCCCTGTGACTTTGAGCTGCTCTGGCACATAATCGTAGTTTACGCTCAAAAACCATCTGACATTTGCATTTTCGAGCCTCATAAACCCTGCATTTGCATCTGCTTGTTTTACATGTACGAAACTCTCTTTCACATCTCCAAATATCCATGATAGCATGTCAAAGAAGTGTACGCCTATGTTTGAAGCGATTCCGCCACTCTTTGCTTCGTTGCCTTTCCAGCTCTCAAAATACCATCTACCTCTGCTTGTTATGTAGGTCAAATCTATATCGAAAATCTTGCTCGGATTTTGTTTTAACTCTTCAGCGATTTTTTTCTTCAAAGCGACGATAGAGTCATGAAGTCTTAACTGAAGTACGGTATATACTCTCTTACCGCTCTGTTTTTCCATAACAAGTAGCTCGTCGATCTCTTTTGGATCTAGAACCAGAGGCTTTTCACAAATAGCATGAGCTTGATTTTGAAGCGCTGCTCTTATATGGCTATAGTGCAGGTAGTTTGGAGAGGCTATGGAGATATACTCTATCTTCTCTTTTTCATTTCTTTGGCGTCTCTCTACAAAACTCTCAAAAAGTTCAAACTCCGTAAAAAAATGAGCCTGAGGAAAGTTGCTATCCATTATCCCTATACCGTCATAAGGGTCAAATGCAACCAAGAGCTCGTTCCCTGTCTCTTTTATAGCTCTCATATGGCGAGGGGCTATATATCCACTAGCCCCAATTAGTGCAAAGTTTTTCATATCAAAGCCTCCAAGTGGGTTTTTCCACGATGCCTTTTACGTCCAAGACTATCATCTCGCCTCTTGACATCTCCTCGTATTCCTCAGTTGATATCTCTTTAAATCTATCATGTCCAACGGCTACGATGATAGCGTCATATTTTCCAGAACCAAAGGGTAGCTCATCTAAAAACTTAAGAGGTTTTGTCTCCTTGTCGCTTTTATCTACCCAGTAATCATAAACTTCCACATTTAACTCAAACTCTTTGAGCTCTTTTATTATATCAAGTACTTTAGAGTTTCTCATGTCAGGGCAATTCTCTTTAAACGTAACCCCAAGCACGAGCATATTTGCACCTTTTAGTTTTTTATCGCTTTTAATCATCAGCTTTATAGCCTTGTTGGCTATATATCTGCTCATGCCGTTGTTTATCTGTCTAGCACCAAGTATAAGGTTTGGCATATAGCCCAAAGACTGCGCTTTATGGGTTAGATAGTACGGATCAACCCCTATACAGTGTCCGCCTACAAGCCCGGGGAAAAGCTTTATAAAGTTCCATTTAGTGGCTGCTGCCTCTATCACCTCGCGCGTGTCTATGTTCATCATATCAAATATCATTGCAAGCTCGTTTATAAGAGCTATATTTACATCTCTTTGTGTATTTTCGACCACCTTTGCCGCTTCTGCGACTTTTATACTTGAGGCTCTATATGTTCCGGCTGTTATTATCGAGGCGTAAAGCTCATCTATCTTTTTGGCAATAGCAGGTGTACTTCCTGAAGTAATTTTAAGTATTTTCGTCACAGTGTGTTCTTTATCACCAGGATTTATGCGCTCCGGGCTGTATCCGCAAAAAAACTCCTCATTAAACTTAAGCCCTGACTCTTTTTCAAGTATCGGAACGCACACCTCTTCAGTAACTCCAGGATATACCGTTGACTCATATATGACTATATCGTCTCTCTTAAGCACTCTGCCGACAGTTTGAGTTGATTTTATGATCGGGGTCAAATCAGGCTCATTACTATGATTTATAGGAGTCGGAACAGTCACAATGTATATATTGCACTCTTTTATTTTATCTATATCGGTAGTGTACTTTATGCCGTTTTTTGCAGCTTCTTGGAGTTCGTCTGCACCAAGCTCTTGCGTTCTGTCAAACCCAGCGCAAAGCTCATCTATTCTATCTCTATTTATATCATATCCAACTACACTATACTTTTTGCTAAATGCGTGAGCCAAAGGAAGTCCGACATACCCCAAGCCGATAATACATATTTTTGTCATGCCTTAAACTCCACAACTATCTCTTTTAATTTTGTCACCTTGTCTTTGGCTGTTATAAGCTCTGCAATATCGTTATTTAATTTTTCTATATCCATATGCGTCTTTTGCGCTACGGCTATAGAGTCATACTGTGTCTTTGCATCACGCATATCCAAAAAAAGCTCCTCATACAGCTTTTCTCCCGGACGAAGCCCTATAAAACTTATATCTATTTCTTCTTTAGAACTTAATTCTATCATCTTTTTTGCCAGATCCAATATCTTTACGGGTTCTCCCATATCAAGCACAAAGACTTCACCGCCTTTGCCTATGCTTGCCGCCTGCAAAACAAGTTCGCACGCTTCGCCTATAAGCATAAAGTATCTTGTAACATCAGGATGTGTGATAGTGAGAGGTCCACCCTCTTGTATCTGCTTTTTAAATAACGGGATAACGCTTCCGCTGCTTCCCAATACATTGCCGAACCGCACTGAGACTATCTCCGTCTCTTTACATGGCACATTCTGGGCGTAGAGCTCGCATATACGTTTTGTTGCGCCCATCACGCTTGTCGGTCTTACCGCTTTGTCCGTTGAAATAAGCACGAATTTTTCTACGCCGTGCTTTATGGAGAGGTCTATGCTGTTTTTCGTACCTATGACATTGTTAATTATAGCCTGTTCTATATTTTGCTCCACCAGAGGCACATGTTTGTATGCGGCCGCATGTATGACTATCTGAGGTTTGTAAGTTTCAAAAACCTTCTCCATCGACGCCTTATCAACAACACTCTGCATAACAAAAACCATTTTGTCGCTTTTTAACTCCTCACCGATGCTGTAGAGATTAAACTCACTATGGTCCAAAAGTATGAGTTGTTTTGCACCATACTCTAAACATTGTCTGCTTATCTCGCTGCCTATGCTCCCCCCTGCTCCGGTAATGAGAATAACTCTTGAGTCTATGAAATTTTTTATGCTCTCTTTGTCCAGATCTTTGGGGCGTCGTGCCAAAAGATCCTCAATGCTCAGATCTTTGAGCTTTTTTTCTTGATTTTTTAGAGATAAAATCTTAATGTCATGTATTTTAAGTTTTTTGAGTTTTTCATATATCTCATTAAGCCTGTTTGCTTCAAAGTCTTTGGCTATTATGACCGATCTTATCTCAAGCGACTCAACTGCTTTGGCTATTTCGTTTATGCCGCTAACCTTCATATTTGAAAAATATGTTCCTATGTTTTCTTCTTCATCATCCACAACGGCAGCTATGTAGTAGTTTGTCTTATCTTTTATAAGCGCTTGGGCAAGAGGCGTAGTGCCGATAAGCAGACTTTTTGTCAAGTTTAGATTTTTGTCATTCTCTACAATAAGTCTCTTTAGCACCCTAAATAGACCCAAAAAAAGAATGGACAAAAAGAAGTCTATCATTAAAACGCTTCTTGGAAAAGGGTTGAATGTCTCAGGTGAGAGGTAGTACAGAAAAAGCACAACGGGATATGCAAACAGATGAACATACAATATCTTCTTTAACTCTCCCAAAGAGAAAAATCTCCATGCTACGCCGTAGATGTGAAAGAGCGCCATAAAAGTGACCTTAACACTTACAAGCAGAGCAAATACCGCCAAAAAATTCTCTATAAAGATATCTTCTATGGTAAAGTTAAATCTAAGATTATAAGCCAAAAAAAGCGTTCCCAAAGAGATAAGTATGTCAAAAAAAAGAAAAAACAGCACTCTTTTTAACGGTGTTGGCTTCATTGCAGCCTCTCTTCTTTAGCCGCGACTATGGATATTGAAGCGATGAACAAAAACAGCGTCAGAGGAAACTGCAGCATCCAAATCGGTTCTGCCACAAAACTCACTATTACCACGACAAATCCTAAAATACTCACTTCCTTTAACCCTCTGTCTTCCATCTTGAGTCTAAAAAATTTATAAAACAGCAAAAACATCAATGCAAGACCGATCATACCGCCTTGTACAGCTACCATAAGGTACTGATTGTGAAAATGCTGCTCTCTCATAAAATCGACAGTTCCTTTGGTAAGTCCGTAATCTTTTCTACTTAGAACATCTTTTGTAGAAACTATAAAATCCCCGACTCCATTGCCAAGGAGAGGCTTTTCTTTTAGAACTTCGCTTGCAACAAGCCAGTAAGCTACTCTTATGCCAAAAGATGAGTTATAGTTTTCATTCATTATATGCTTTATGTCGCGCACTCCCATGTCAGCCCTTTTTTTAAATAGATCCAAACTATTATAAGCTATAAAAAATATCATGACTACCGATAATATGCTTAAAAAAATACTTTTTATGGATATTTTGAATTTTAAAATTATCAAAACTACAATAGAGACAAAAAAAGCCAACTGCCCTGCTCTGCCAGTTGAAAACATCAGGTTTGCAGTACTTATGAGAAAGAAAAAAGCGTACGGAAGCTTTTCGTAAAAACTGAGACCTTGTGAAAGAACTCTGCTAAGAAGCAAAATGGCAGTAAAAGCCAAAAATATACTGTAATGAATATGCGTCATAAACGGCGTCGGATATGATGAGTCTTTTCCTTTTATAGTCCAAAGATCAAAGAACATACCGTATGCCAATATCTCGCTTACAAACATGCCAAGCAAAAAGGCAGTCAACATACTCCAGAGCCACTCTTTTTTTACTAAAACCGCCATAGCGGGAAGCACAAGCACCCAGTATCCGTAAAGCCTGATCTGATTCAACCCCTCTTTTATATCTTCGCTCCAAAATAGAGTAAGTGCCATATAGAGCAAAAAGACTGAGATATATGCGAAGATCGGATTACTTTTTAACGTATGAAATGTATCGGCATACTCTCTTTTGTAGAGCAAAAGGATAAAAAACCAAAATATAAAAAAACTGATCATCCCTCTTGATAGCGGAATAATAAATGCAAACAGAAGTACGGAAGAGTAAACTACTTTTTCAAAGTCAATATTTCTGCTTATAGTCACTTTGCGCCAACTTTGCCAAAAACAACTTTTATGGTCTTCATAAAGATTACAAAATCCATCCACAGCGACCAGTTTTGTATATACCAAACATCCATATCCACTCTTTGATCAAAAGTGAGATTGTTTCTGCCACTCACCTGCCAAAGTCCTGTAACTCCAGGTTTTACTTTTATGATGATTTCTTTATGTTTTTCGTGTATAACATCCTCTTCTGATGGCATATATGGTCTTGGTCCTATCAAGCTCATATCTCCTCTTAGAACATTAAAAAATTGCGGTAGCTCATCTAGTGAACTTCTTCTTAAAAAAGCTCCTACTTTTGTTATACGCGGATCATTTTGATACTTGTGATACATATCATAGTGCTCTACTTCGTCAGGATTTTTTTGAAGGTAGTCACTCAGCAGCTTCTCTTGTTCTTCATACATCGTTCTATATTTGTAGCAACTAAATAGCTTGCCGTCTTTGCCTATACGTTTTTGTTTAAAGAGCACCTTGCCCTTAGAATCACTTTTTATAGCAATATAGATAAAGAGGTGTAGTGCCAATACTAAAGGAGAGATTAAAAAAACCAAAATTTTTTCAGCCAACCCTTTTATAAAAATATTTTTTCTGTAAAGTAGCCTATTTTCAAGGTGAAACGCTGAGAGCCTAAGGTTAAAGTAGTCTATATTTTTGGTATGTGAAAAATCGAACTGATAAAGATATGGAACAATATAGACGCTTTTTGTATCATATATCTTTTTTTCTATGATCACATTAAGCTCTTGAGGTTTTAGCCCTTCAGATATTACAAATACTATATCTTTGCTCTCTTGGGTGGCTTTTAGCCCAAGATACCAATTATTTTCAAATTCACTTAAAAAAGCCTCTCGCAGGCCATCTTTGCCTATAACTTTGCATGGCAGTCTCAATGTATCAATACTAAAGAGTACTTTCTTTACTATCCTCTTTGAAAAAGGGAGCAAGAAAACTAAAACTAAAAAATAGATAACCAAAAAGGATCTGGAAAAATCATAAGAGACCTTTACCAAAGATAGAATCATGAAAACTGCTATAAAGGAAAAGAGAAGCGCTTTTAGTATCTGTCTGGTCTCTCTCCAAAAGTCAAATCTTTGGAAGTAGATCCCCTCATAAAAAAGCAGCGTGATGATCAAAAGTTTTATCCAGATATATCTTGAAGCTTGATTGTCTTTGAAAAAAGGCAGTACCGCATTCAAGCTCTCTCTTATTTTACACGCTATCTCATATGCTAAAAAAAGCACTGCTACGTCGATAGCAAGGAGAACCAAAAAAAGTATATAATTTTTATCTAATCTCAAATTTTTTTAACCTTGCATATCTGTTTTGTTTTTTTATTTTACTTTAATTTGTCTTAACTCTTATTACTCTTTATAGATTTTAAAAAAATGTTTTCATAATCTTGTATTATTTTTTTCCATTCATAAATATTTCTGATTTTTTCAATATTGTTTTTTAAAAATGTAGCAAAGTTTTTTTTATCTTTGCTCTGCAAAGTTATCTTTATGTCATCAGCTGTTTTAAAGTAGAGCCCATCTTCACCTAAAATAGCACTGTTAAACTCATTTTTGTGCGCACAAACAAGCGCTTGGGCTCCCATTGCTTCTAACAATGAAGGATTTGTCCCGCCAACAGTATGCCCGTGAAAATAAAGATTTGAAAAATATCTCAAACTATTTATCTTTGAGAGTTCATACACTCCACCTACGAAAACAATATTTTTCTCATCTTGAAATTTTAATTTGAGATATTCACCAAACTTATTTTTATGATTTCCAATAACTAAAAATTTTCTTTTTTTATTGCTTTTTTTAACTCCATCTAGTATGACTTCTATGCTATTTTCAGGTTCAAGTCTTGCTATAAGCATATCATACTCATATTTTTTCACTCCATACTCAAGACAAACCACTTCATCATACTCCTGTATGACATTTGCCCCGTAAGGGATATATACAGACTCTTTAGCATATTTTGATCTTATATAGTTTTGTATTCCTACGGAATCACTTACCAAAAAATCGCTTTTTTTTACGGCAAGAGACTCTGCCCATTTTAAAAATCTTTGGACTTTTGGGCTATACTTACTCCTCTTCCACTCCAGCCCGTCCATATTTGTAATTACTGCACTAGACTTAGGATGTAGATCAAAAAATATAGAACTGCTTGTATAGCCAAGCTGTAAAATAACATCATAATTATTTTTTCTGCTATCCATTATGCACAAGAAGTCATACACAAATTGCCCTGCCGTACCTATCTTATTTTCAGGGTCATACATATGTTTGATAGTAACGCCGTGAAACTCTTTTTCTTTGTATGGGTGTAAACTACTATTATAAACCGTTACGCTGTGACCTCTCTCCACCAGACCTACGCTCAGATGCTCAGCAAACTGTTCGAAACCGCCGTAATGATTTGGAATACCTCTTGTTCCCAATATTGCTATATTCATCTGATTAAACGCCCTAAAATATTGTATCTCATTTTATATTTTTAAGAAAAGTCCTGCATTTCTTAAAAACCCATATTTTAAGAGTCTGTGCTGCCATAAAACAACTCTCTTTTGCCAAAATGTTTTTTGCTCTAAGGTTATAAAATCTTGAAGCATTTTTTTTGTCTGTTTATCTAATTCATCTTCAAACTGCTTTAAAAATGCCTCTGCCTGCATAGTGTTTTTGCTTATTGAGTACTTTTTAAATATATGCTTTAGAACAAAACCTATGTCAAACTTTTTGGCGCCAAGACTATTTTTTGAATGTTGGACATACTTAATGGTCGCTTCATCCACATAGCCGATCTTACCAAACCGACTAGCCACAAGACCAACCCACCCATCGTGCATCATACACTCTTTTGGCATAGGCAAGCTTTTTATAGCTAGGCTTTTGTTTATCATCACAGTACAACCCGTAATGTTGTTTTGCATTAAAAGATAGTTTAGCGTACTTTTTTGCGCAGGGAGATTTTGATATGCCATAAAAGAGCTGCCCAAAGTATGAAGCCCCTCGTCAACCACCTCCAAATCCGTATGCACCAAAAGTGGAATATCCCCATGCTCTTTTTCCATCTCTTGCATTTTAGCCAGTGTTTTTTCTATCTTGTCTGTGTTCCATACATCATCCTGGTCACAAAACATGAAGTACTCTGAGGCACTATTATTTACCGCGTACTCCAAAAGAGCAGCAAAACTCATCTTTGCTCCCAGGTTCTCTCCGGTATTTAAAACTTTTACATTATAAGAACTGAGAATTTCCACCG
The DNA here is from genome assembly GCF_005217605.1 of Sulfurimonas crateris. NCBI lineage: Bacteria > Pseudomonadati > Campylobacterota > Epsilonproteobacteria > Campylobacterales > Sulfurimonadaceae > Sulfurimonas > Sulfurimonas crateris. The sequence goes on from NZ_SZPX01000003.1 coordinate 120,057, forward strand.
TATCGTCACTACTGCCATCGTCGCGAGCAAGTATCTCAAAATCTTTATATGTTTGAGCAAATAACGAATCTAATTGATTCTTTAGATATTTTGAGCCGTTATATGTAGATAGAAGTATGGATATGTTACTGCTCAAACTAAACTCTAAAAAATTCAAATATATTTTTGGCTATCAAAGTAATCTCCTCACTGCTCAACCCATAATAAATAGGTAATCTTATCAGCCTTTCACTCTCTTTTGTAGTATAAACATCTTTGCCGTCAAAGCGTCCAAACTTGACCCCTGCCGGTGCGGAGTGAAGAGGTACATAATGGAACACGGCATTAATCCCATTTTCTTTTAAATGTTCAAGCAGCGCAGTTCGTTCATCTAAATCTTTGACTTTGATGTAAAACATGTGTGCATTTTGAATGCACCCATTTGGAATGATAGGCAACTCTAGAAAACCTTTGCTTTGAAGACTTTTTAAACCATCATAATACTTTTGCCAACTATTGAGCCTATCTTGATTTATCTCATCAGCTTTTTCAAGATTTCCCCAAAGGTAAGCAGCACTCACATCATTCATAAGATAGCTACTTCCTAGATCTACCCAAGAGTATTTATCTACCATACCTCTAAAAAACAAGCTTCTATTTGTCCCTTTTTCTCTGATAATCTCTGCTCGTTGAATAAACTTTTCATCATTGATGATAAGAAGTCCGCCTTCTCCTGCACTTGTGTAATTTTTGGTCTCATGAAAACTAAAGGCTCCTAGATGTCCTATAGTCCCAAGTGCTTTGCCTTTATAACTACTCATCATCCCCTGAGCGGCATCTTCTACGACAAAAAGCTTATAGCGGTTCGCTAGTTCCATGATAGCTTCCATTTCACATGCCACACCTGCATAGTGCACGGGAACTATCGCTTTTGTTTTATCTGTAATGGCTTGTTCGATCTTTGTTTCGTCAATATTCATTGTATCGGGACGAATGTCGACAAATACAATCTTAGCACCTCGAAGTACAAAAGCATTTGCAGTGCTTACAAAAGTATAAGATGGCATGATCACTTCATCACCTTCTTGTATGTCTAGTAAAATCGCAGCCATTTCAAGTGCATGAGTACAAGAAGTAGTCAAAAGTGCTTTGTTACAATCAAGCTTTTCTTCAAACCATTTGTGGCACTTCTTTGTAAATTCTCCGTCTCCTGAAATTTTACTACTTTTCATAGACTCTAAAATATATTTTTCTTCATTTCCCGTAAATGGCGGCTTGTTAAATGGTATCATTGTTTATTTCCTATTTCATTATTTTTCATACTTTGTAAAAACTTTTTTAGACTGTCAAGTACACTATGCTCAAAATCCCAAATATCTTTTTGCATAGCACTTTGAAAGCTACACTTTTTACCAATCTGTTTTTGCTCCTCTTTGGTACATGTATCAAATCGTATATAATTGTTTACCCAAAATTTTAAAAAGTCTTTTTGAGACATCCCTTTATCATTATCTTCTAAGCATTTTTTCCAACTCTCTAAACAATCAGCAAATACGGTATCATTTTTTGCTATTTGTTTGAGTATATTTTCTAGTTCGCCCTTTCCATCAATGTTGAGTATATGGCATGCGATGCTTATATCCAGATTTTTATCTTTTCTAAATTCATTTATCTTTTCAAGCTCTATATTTATATTTAACTCTTTTAGTACTTTATTTATTTGTTCTATTCTTTTTAAAACACCAACTTCATCAGCATCTAAAATGATTCCTAATCTATCTATATTATCAAGCTTGAGGTCTTTTAGTTTATGTTTAAGGTTATCTATACCGTCTAAACAGATATATTCATCTACATTGCACAAAGGTTCATCTACCTCTAGCTCATTGAGATTGAGTGCATTTATCAAAGCTTCAACAAAGTACTTGTCATTTTTACTTTCTACTATAAGTTTATTCACCTCTAAAACTCCCATTGTGAGTTAGAGAATACGCAAGCTGCTCATGATCTCTTGGTTTGACTACTGCTTTTTCTTTTTTGTTTTTATAGATCTCAAAGTAAACACCATCATCATTACTATTTATCTCATTGAAAGCTTCTATACACTCTTTTGAGTGTGTAGAGATAAAAAGTTGACAATTTGCCTCTTTGGATATCTCAAAGATAATCTTCCAAAGCTTAAGATAATTTGTATAGTGGATTCCATTTTCTATCTCATCTATAAAAAGATACCCATCTTTACTAGCCCAAATAGCACAGATGATAGACATAAATCGATTGACCCCTTCACCCAACGATGAAAGCATAATAGGCTTTTGCATATTGTTCATCTTTACTTTAAACACAGGATTGCCTTGAGTGATTTGGATAATAGAAATAATATTTTTATCAAATAATCTCAAAGATTCATTGAGAAGTTCATCTTTTCCCTCATTGACAAGCGAAGCATAAAAATCTATCAAAAGATCCATGCTTACATAACCAGAGATTATATAATTAATCTTTGTGGGTCTATATTTGTTAAATGTTATTTGTCTTGTTAAAATATCTGTTAAAAAAATCTTCTCTTCTTTTTTATCTATACTCAAGGTCAATATAACTCCAGATGGATCATCTATGTATGTAAGTAAAACCTCTTTTTTATCACTTTTTATAGTAAGTTTGTTTTCACCTTGATGAAACATATCAAACTCTATAAAGTTGTTTCGCCTTTGTATGATATTTTTTATACTCATAAGCAAAACATTAAAATCTATAGCCGATACATTCAGACTTAAAGCTTCTAAAAAAGATGTTTTTCCAACATTGTTTTTTCCACCTACTAAATTCACTCTCTTAAGCTCTTTTACCTCTACATCTTTAAAGAGTTTAAAGTTGTCTATATATATATTGTTTAACATAATTTTCTCACTTTATCGTATCTCATAATCAGGCAATCCACTCCAACCATCAGCATGATGAAGTGTCCTAAAGATTTGATTGTCTCGTATCTCATAATCAGGCAATCCACTCCAACCATCAGCATGATGAAGTGTCCTAAAAATTTGATTGTCTCGTATCTCATAATCAGGCAATCCACTCCAACCATCAGCATGATGAAGTGTCCTAAAGATTTGATTGTCTCGTATCTCATAATCAGGCAATCCGCTCCATCCATCATGATGATTTAGAGTTCTATAAAGCTCCATTTACCTATCCTTGACTAAAGTGAGTGATTTTAACATATTGACCCTAAAACATATTTTTCTTCATTGCCAGTAAATGGTGGCTTATTAAATGGTATCATTTGTTTTATCCTTATTTTTAGTTCTTTCTTGAGCATATTCAAACTCTTGTAGCATCCCGTCATTTTTTCCAAAAACTTTTCTGTCATACTTTACAACCAAGGCATCTATTACTGGATTCATCTTTTTATTGATTGTCAAATCATTCCATCGCAAATGTTCAAAAAACTCAAACTTTTCTACTAACTTTTGATAATCATCTGTTGTAAACTTTTGCACCCCAATACAATTTAAAAGCAACAGTACCAACTCATCTTTTGATAATTGAGCTCTTATGATATTTGAATACTCTTTGGCTTCTTCTAAACTATCTGCATTGTCATCGATATACTTTAAAAGTTGAAACAAGTTAAGAAAATAGTATTTAAATGAGGTGTCATATTCATTATTAAATCTTACAAAGTTTGACTCAAAAAAGCTGTAGTAATTCTTATCAATATTTTGTTGATTTTGTTCTATTGTTTCTACAATAAAGCTTTCTAATTTCTCTCTTTGTTTTTTAAAATCAAATTCACTTTTTACATTTATTTTTACAAAATTAAAAAGTTCTAACATCTGAAAAAATTTATTGTCAAAGCTTTGGACTGTCATCTCATACTGTTGTTTTTCGAGTGCCTCACTTTGTCTTGCAAACTCACCCCTTGCTTCTTTTAGCTCTTTTTGTTGTAGCACTATAGTAATAAGCAATCCCATAAATGTAAGAAAGGTCAAAATAGGATTAAGCACACCACCAAAAAAATCTCCCCAAGCACCGAGTCCCTCGCGGTTAAAAAGAAGATTAAAAGCAAAAACTATAGCTATACCAATCAATGCAAGTTTAAATAAAGAAAAAAGAGTATTTTCATTTGTATCGTTTGATACTATTTTTTTGAAGATTTTATCTAATTTATCGTTGAAGCAGTTAAGGATACTCATCAAACTTGACCTCCAAAACTAAAAATAACTATACCGATTATAACAAGAAAAACACCTGTTATTTTGACTTTATTTAATTCTTCTTTAAATATCCAGGCCGATAAAAGAAAAACTGTCACATAATTTAAACTCATTATGACTGTAAAATATTTCAAGTCTATCAACTTCATTAAAAAATATGATGCTACAACAACTAACACAAATAAAAAATATCCAGTTGCTAAAAATAGCTTACTGTTGTTCTTAATAGCTGCGTATTTTAGTAATAGTTGCCCTACAGTAGTAAATAAAATATTTATGATTATTAAAACAACTGTCATCTACTTTTTCCTAGTAATATAACACCATAAACCATCAATCCCAATCCAACCACATGCCAAAAACTAACAACTTCTCCAAAAAGCACCACAGCATATACAAAAATAAGTACTTGTACCAATGAGTTAAATGGATACACTCTCGAAAGTTCGTTATGTTTTAAAACTATTTGCCAAATATACGCTCGTGAAACGATAAATGCAAAAGCAACTCCTAATAGAATCAAGCTATATGTTTCATAAATTGAAGCATATTTTATAGTCATAAATGAAAAAGATTGCAATAGTATTGCGATAAGTACAAAATCTACTCTCTTAATTTGCAGTTGCATCATATCGCTTTATCTCTTGCTCAATATTCTCACTTAAAGAACTGAACTCTTTATCTAAATGCTCTGAAGCTTCCACTCCAAAATCTTTAAAAGTTTTGATAATTCCTTTGTTTGGTTGTGTATCAAAGCTATATCCCATCAGCTCCATTTCACTTTTACAAATACTCTCTATGTAGTTTATCTCATCATCAGATAAAACATTTTTATACCCACCAACTGACTTAGATGAGATAAACGATGTCTTTGTGTCAAAAGAGGTGTTAGCTTTCCAAAGTTCCCCGTCTCTGTCGTAAATACCTTTTTTAAAATGATTTTTTTCAAAAGGTGCTGTACCCAGAAAGTCGGTAACTTTAGCCAATATTTCATAAGGAGCGGTTACTAGGTCTTCATATTTTACATAAATAATATTTTTGCTATTTTTTAAATTTTTGATATAGTCAATCGTGCGCCTCCAACCCCTCAAAACAAATAATGTTGGCTTTTTATTTCCTAAATATTTTTCTTTTTGAGGGTAGTTCACAGAAGCTACTACATCCCTTGGATCTCTTACTATAGCAACAACTCTTGTACCGTTTTGTACCAAATAAGGTATAAACTCTTCACACATTATCTCTTTTGCACCAAAGAAATGAACATCTTTTTTTGCTAGATTATTTTTTAGTATCAAGTCAAAAACTTCTAATAAAGTATAAGTTTCTTTTTTCGGTAGATTAAAACTAACTTTTGTCATTTGCCCTGAATAACTCTTCATCTTCTCAAATAGCTGTTCAAGCGTTTGATAGTTAATCTCATAGGTATGAAGAAAAAAATTGAAATCTTCAATTTTATAATCTCCATCAAACACATTATCGTTTAACACATAGTACTTTTCTATTTCATTTTGCTTTAAAAAAGTTTTTTTTGCTTCTGTAAATAGCAAAGGAAAAGGTTGAGATAATATCTCAATATTTTTATGGTTCGATAAAAGTTTATCAAGCAGTGTAGTTCCAGAACGCCCCATTCCTGTTATAAAAGTTCTATTCATTTTCACCGCCCCTAATTTTTCTAACAAAATAATGCGGTCTATTTTCAGAAGTATGGATAATCCGCACCAAATACTCCCCTATGACACCAAGAGTAAACATTATCATCCCACCAAAAAAGAGTATGGCAACCATAATCGAACTCCACCCTTGCAAGGCAATATCAAAAAATACTCTTCGATACACAATCACACCTGCATAAACAAGACTTACAAAAGCCAAAAAGAGTCCTAAGTATCCAATCCATTTGAGCAATAAAGAGGAGTTGTTGATAAGTAGGTTTGTAAAAAGCTGTATCATTTTTCCTAAAGTGTAGTTGCTTTTGCCCTCTTCTCTTGCATAATGAGGTACTTCTACATTGACAATATCTTTAGAAACTGAAAACAAAAGTGCAGGGATAAAAGGATACGAAGTACCGATTTTAAGCATATTATCTGCTATTACTCTGTTAAAAAGTCTAAAAGATGTAAGCTTGATATGCTTTGGCTTACCTAAGATAATATGATCAAAATATCCCTTTATAGAGCTTGTAATTCTCTTAAAAGCATTGTGTTTTTTACTCTTAAATTTTGCTATAACTATATCATGAGAGTCTTCTTGTATAAGTGTTGGGATATCAAAAGGGTCGTGTTGCATATCATCATCCATAGTGATGACATATTCCCCTAAAGAGTTTGCGATACCGCAAAGCACGGCGGACTGTTGCCCGAAGTTTTGAGTAAACTCTATAGTTTTTACAAACTTATACTGCGTATGTAACTCTTCCAATGCTTTACATGTAGCGTCATCAAAAGGGCTGTCGTTGACAAAAATAAGTTCAAAACTCTTACCTTGCAATTTTGTATTAAAAAGTTCATCTACCTTTTGTGTCAAAATTTTTAATGACTCTTTTGATCTATACACTGGTACGACTATTGAGTAATCAATTTTCTTCATTTAAAACTCTTCATAATTTTTTTTTGTATTTTCACCTTGATTAAATATCAACTTTTGTCTCATCAAAATCAATATATTTATAAATAGCCATTATATAAACGCTATTTTGATTTATTTTATAAATTACCTTATAACCAAAAACAACAAATTCTCTAATATTTTCAATATTAAATGTTGCATTAACTTTCCCTATATAAGGATACTCTTCTAGTATTTCCAACTTTGACTTTATTTTTATTAGATATTGTCTGGCATACTCTTTATTATCTTTTGAAATATACTCTTTGATATTTTTTAATTGTTCTTTTGCTGCTTGTGAATATAATAATCTCATTACTTAAGTAATTCATCCCATATATCATTATGCTCAAAAGTTTGTCCACTTTTTTCTTGAATTAGAGCATTGAATATCATCTCTTTTTCTTTCTCATAAAGTGTGTTATCAAGTATCTCTACCTCATTTCCATCTTTTGCAATCTTATTTATACTATCCATCAGAAGTTGCATTGTGTGTTGAGTTGCTCTTAAATGTAAAGTTTCCATGGCTATTTACCTTTCATATATTCGTTGTGTTTATTTTATCTAAAACATCATTTAAGTTATATTCATCAGCTTTTATCAAAACTCTTCATAAATTCTTTTGCTCTATCGCCTTGATTAAATATCAAATCCAAAATACACACTCCATGTTCAAAAGGTAGATGAAGTTGTTCGTACTCTTTGTATCCACTATAATCCATCCACTCTACTTGAATATTTTCAGTTCTTGCTAACTCTTCATCAAAGTAGTCTTTTGCAGCAGGACCACTTAGATAATGCGTTGCATCCGTTTGTTTACAAAGGTTGATAAGCCGTTCAGTTTGTCCACCGATTAGCTCATAATCACTTGACCAACTTAATTTTGTATCAATACCCAATATCTCATTTATAGCAATTATAAATTTATAGTTGATTTGACTCAAATACTCTTCGCTACATCCCAAGTATAACTCTTCAAAAATATCTTTATACTCTTTGAAATATTTCGTTTTGGTATAGTTTTGTGAAATAGCTCGCCAATGCTTTATATTCCATTTTTTATCAGTTATCTTGCTGTCTTTAATCTTTTGCTCTAAACTTTCTTGTCGCACGGGGATAGTCAGCCACTGAATACCTTGAGAAGTTTTTATTTTATTTCTATTTCGCCAGTCATTTTTAGTGTATTGAACTTCATCATAAAATATAAACTCATCCACCATATTTATAAGGTCAAAATAACCTTTCCATGGGATGTAGTTAGATTGTAAAATTGCTACTTTTTTCACCATAACTTCCATTTTAATAAATTTTTCTCATTTTATCTTTTAAGGGAATAAATATAAATATTGTCAAACAAATTCTTTTCAGCATAAAACCAGGAGCCCCTCCAGTTAGATGGCTTCCATCGCTTCTCGTATTGCCATCATCTTGCGCACATGTGATTATGGAGCCAAACATCTCTTTGTGAAAAAGCAAACATTCTATTCCTATGCCTTGATTGGTATATCTACTATCTAGTTCGTCCAAAAACATACGGAGAATATAAAAGTTTCCATCATTATCATGTAGTTCAATACTGCCTATCTTTTTGTCATCAAGAGTTTTTACCAATATCTCTTCACCCATCTCATCAAGAATTATTTTAATTCGTTCTTGATTTTGAAGTTCATAGATTCTTTCAAAATCATCATCAGTGATTAATTTTAGTTTTTTCATTAATTTTTATCCCTTTTTACTCTACATATAATATAACACTGCTATTTTTTCGTTTATTTTCTGCTTTAGACATCGGTTCTTTTTTAGTCGGAAGTACACGATAATCTCATTCTTAATAAAATTAACGATTCCGTGTTATCAACTTTTTCAATTATATGTTTACAAGATGAATTTTTAATATAATACATGTCATAAAGAGATAAAAAAATATTGTTTGACTTTTCGTAATCAAACCATTTAAATCCATTATCTGAAATTATAAAAAGTATCTCTCCAGTTATTAATTTTTCGTAACTAAACTTTCCTAAATTCATAGGATGTCTTGCTAGCCACCCTGAATTTAAGATATTGAATTTATTTGCATTAAAGATTCCATCTTCATTAAATAAAATTCCTGACTGCAAATATGGTATCCCCAATCTCCCTGGAAAATAAATTCCTGGCACAAGTATTTTATTGTATTTTTCTGAAATATATGTAAGTTCATCTAAGACGGCTGTTTGTTTAGCCATATAAATATCTTTATTTACGTGCCTATTTAGACAAACTTTTCCAATTTTAAACAGTATAAATCCTACTAAAATTGAATACAAAATCATTATTAAGAATCTTTTTCTTCCCTTAACAACTTGAATTTGATTGAATAAAAGTATTGAGTGCCCAAGAATAAGAGGTAAAGAGACTCTATCAACATCCCTTGCCAAAAAACTTAAAATGATCAAAAAATATACGGAGATATTAATTAATAAATTCTTTCCTGATTTATTTAAAGCGTATAACAATAATAATAAAAATATATTAAAGAATAAAATATATTTATAATCCTTATTAGTAAATATTTTTTTTAACTTATCTATACTTGTACTCATTAAAGACTTTAAATAAACACTATCTCTAGAACAAGCAGCACTTATGACATTTTCATTTGGCATAAGCTCCGTATCAACATTGTACCATCTCAATAAAATATGTTTTTCTGAGTTTGATAAATCATTTGTATTATTAAAGCCTCTATAATCTTGAATAGTTCCTCTTGCCGTATTATATTCATACCATTCTTGATATGGCTGTTGCATTTTTAAAAATATATGAATCAAAATTATACCCATAGGAATAAGTAATAAAAAATACTTTTTATTAAATGTAGGTCTAAAAAGTAAAAAATTTAAAAATATAAATGGAATAATGGACGTAACTATACCTGTTCTCAACAAAGATGCTATTGATAGAAATATAATAAATAAGAAAAAAGACCTCTTTAAAATAAATAAACTTGCGATTATATAAACTACTGTCAACGCAGTTATAGAAAAATAAATAAAATTAATAGCTATAAACACAACAAATAAGCCATATAGCCAGATTTTTTCTTGATATCTTTTCATAAAATAATGAAAAACAATAATTAAAAATAAATTAAGAAATAAAATAAAAATACTGTACCATTGAAGATGTGGTAAAAAAGTGTATAGTTCCCCTAAAAGCAAAGAGGATAGATAATGAAGTATAAGAGTATGTGGTTCATTGGCTCTTAATAAGTTAAGCAATGCAATATCATCGTTTGTAGTTGTTCTAACATATCCATTTAAACCTAGATATAAAATACAAAAGGCACCAGTAATGGATATAATGAAATAATAATTAGAATTTAAAATATTTTTAACCATCTAGTCATTAACCTTTTGCAGGAATTTTAAATCAATCAAAACAACTTGCAAATCATTTTTCCACCCAATTGTTTCTAACTCTAAACTATATTGATTTCCACTAAGTCCATGTAGCTCTATTTCTATATTTTCAACATCAAAATCATTTATCTGAAATTGTTTTGTTACTATATTGCTATGTTCATCCTTGATATCAATCTTTAAAACACCAGAGTCATTTTTAGTCTTAAACTTATAGTGCTTCATAGCTTTTAAACTTAAAATTAAATTTTTTTTGTTTTCAATCGAAATGTTGTCATAAATTATTTTTGTGCCATTTCTAATCGCAATAGAATTTTTTGGGTAATATTTATCTCTAATCAGTTGAAATGGTTTTATCCATAAATTTGTCATATATTTATTATGACTTATTTTGCTGAATTGTTTAAATGTATATTGTGTCTCTTTTTTTGATTTTTCTTGAATATCATCATATTTACAATCTTTTATTGAGTCATCAATGTTTAATAAAAAGTATGCCTTTCCAATAAATAGACTTGAATTTTTACATTCTCTTAAAGCTTCTGCAAACTTTACAAACTGATTATCTGGGATATACTTTGGATAAAGCAAGTGAGTTGTTTTTGTTTTTACTAACATATCTTTAAAAGTTTCAAAATCTTTAAATAAATATGGTCTTTGAGATGCTATGTGTGGACCAGACTCATAGGTTGCATTTAGTAAATATAGCTCCTGTTCTGATCCATGCCCTATAACTTTTTTAAAGCTATTGATTTCATGTAAATGTTCATAAATATCTATAGCACCAGCACCTTCTAATTTAGTTAGTCTTATACTTTCTTTGTTAAATGGATTTTTAAAAAAATCTAAATCCAGCTTATTTGTACCATACGACCAACCATGATTTGTTATAAAAAGTACAATAATATTTACAGCTACTATAGGAAGCAAGAACCTATAGTAATCAACAATTTTTTGATTTAAAGAAATTAACACAAAAGTAATGATAATAGGAATTAAGTGATAATTTCCATCGCCACCAACTGCAACTTTTTTTCCAAATAAAACATATAAAACAAACAAAAATATAAAAATATAAAGAATCAAAATTATTTTAGATGCATCTATTCTTGGTTTATACTTTAAAATATAAAACAAAAACAAGCCAAAAACAAGTGTATAAATATTGGAAATCCATGCAAAGATCATCCTTGTTTCTGTGGGATAGAAATTGTATTTTATAAAAAGTTCGTAGAGTGAATAAATATCTTTTGCACTACGTCTATTTATTTTATCATATAACTCATTGTAATTAAATCCTAAGTATTCATATATCGATCCTACCATTGATATATTTTCACTAAGAGATGTAAATGGTATACCAACAATACTAACTGTGCGATAAGTTACTAACAAAAATGTCAATGTTAAAATAAAATAGATAAAGTAGTGTAGTTTATGTACATCATTAACAAGGGATTTTAAGTTTTTCAAAAAATAGCCTACAAAAAAAACTCCTAACACAGAAATATAAGGCACTACTGATAATTTAGTTGTTAAGGAAAGCACTAACAATAGCAAAGACAAAATAAAATATGAAAGTAGCTTTGTTTCACTATACTTTAAGAAAAAAATTACGCTCATAAATACAATAAATGAACTAAACAAATCAGGCTTTGCAAGAATTGAGGAGTTAGCAACCGCAGGGATAGTTATAATCATAAATATAACAAAAAGTGCACTGCTTGTACTTAGTTTTGTTTTCAAAAATTCATAAATAGCAAGAATAAAAAATATTAAAACAAAAACTGTAAACATTCTTCCTAAAGCAAAACTGTCAAAAAATTCTAATGGATAAATAACTATTTCATAAAGTTTTGGATAAAAACTTACCCAATGCTGTAACATTAAAATTGGTTCAAAGAAACTTCCATTTTGATTTAAAACTTCTGCACCTCTTAGTGAATACCAAAACTCATCATAGCTTGGATTTGATGAAGACTGAACAATCAAAATAAAAAATAAAATTAAAAAGATTGAAATTAAAAAGGGGTACTTTATTTTTTTACTATTGTAATGCTTGATCAAAAAACTTGAAATCAAAAAAAACAAATTGTGTTGTTTAAAAAATAAAGCAATTAAAAATATTAAGCAAATAGAAACAACAAGCACATTGAGAGTAGCCATGGAAAAAAGTGACAATCCCAATAAATACAGCACCCATAAACAAATTCCAATTAAAAAGATTAATGAGTACTTGTACACTATATTCGCTTTCGACAAAGCTACAGAACCTAAAAAATACAAACTACTAACATAAAAAAAATCGATCAAAAAAATAAGATCAACATTATGTCTTCTCAAATACAAAGCAGTAAGTACAAACAAAACTATGCTAAAAAATAGTTTTGCTTTATGAAAAAATTTTAAAGGTATATAAATAAGAAGAAAAAAAAACAATAATTCCACTGTTCCTTCTACGACAGCTGGTTGCTTAATATGCCATCCAAAAGGTCCATTTACTAGAAAATCATATAAAGGAATAGTTGCAAAAACACATGCTAAGCTAAAAAATAAAATATTTGATATGTTTTTCATAAAAAAACTGCGCATTATTAATCAAGCCTTCTTTTTTTGAAGTTATTTAACTTACTTTCAAAATTTTCAATCCTTGCTATCTTCTCATCCAACAAATCATTCCCCAATTTATAAAGTTCTAAATCATAAGCATTTTTTTCTAAAACAAGCTGCTGTAAATCCTCATCTATCTGTTGGAGTAACTTGTCTGATTTTTCATCAACCGATAATTCCTTACTTGTATCAGTGACATTTTTTCTAACATAAGACAAGTCTATATTTGGAAAATGCTCTCTTAAATACTCTTCAAATACAACCATACTTTCATCATATCTATCTACTATTCCTATAAGAGGGATCTCAAAAATATTTTTTTTAGCAACTTTATATTTTTCATCTATTTTATTTGGATTTGGTCCAAGCCCAGAGAGAAATACAGTGTGACAGTTTCTTATAGTCGCTGCTACATCATCTCTCATTCTCCATCTTATATATTCATTCATATCTAACTCTTTTGCCATTTTCGCACCGAGTGAGATCTCCGCAGGCTGTTGTCTTTCAAAAGTATATACAGATTTAATTCTCTCAATTGGATGTCTTAAAAAATAGATTTGATGAAAGTTATATCTCTCGTTATTTTGGGCTTTAAAATGTATAGAGTGACTAGAAAAAGCGTTAATAGTTGAGTTTTTATCTAAAAAACTGTTTAAATAATCCTGCTTACCCTCCACTAAATCCCTATCTTCTCTATGGTCAACAAAGTTTTTAGCAAAATTTTTCTCTAAAGTATGGTCAAATGTAGTTCCTGCATTTTTAAATATATGGGAATGCAATATTACATCTCTTTTACCGCTAACTGTTTGTTTTTTAAAAAAATTGAACATATCTGCTATTTCCTTTCATAATCATCATCAAGTCTGATGATATCATCTTCACCTGTATATTCTCCAACTTGCGCCTCTATAAGCACAAGTGGTAATTTTCCGTTATTTTCAAGCCTATGCACTTCACCTGCTTTTATGTAAGTGCTTTCATTGGGTCGCACTAAAAATGTTCTCCCTTCTATACTAACGGTTGCCGTGCCTGACACAACTATCCAATGCTCATTTCTATGTAAATGCTTTTGCAAAGAAAGTCTTTGACCCGGCTTAACTACTATCCTTTTTATCTTGTAACCATCCGAATCCTCAAGAACCGTATATGTACCCCATGGTCTATAACCTGTAAGATGTATGTTGTGAAGTTCAGAGTTTTTTCTGACTTCCTCTACTATTTTTTTAACTTTTTGCGAGCTGCCTTTTTTAGACACAAGCAAAGCGTCTCCCGTATCAATGATGATTAAATTCTCAACATCAACGGTTGCAATTTTTCTTTCATTGCCATATACTAGGTTATTTTTAGAGTCTATACAAATATGATTTTGGTTTATGGTATTTCCGTCTTTATCTTTTGGCATCTCTTCATATAATGCATCAAAGCTTCCTACATCACTCCAAGAAATATTTGAAGGAACTACTTTGACAATATTGGATTTTTCCATAACTGCATAGTCTATGCTGTCTTCAGGTATAGACAACATATCATCATATTTTATTCTAATAATTTCATCTTTATTTGCATTATTAAAAGCATTTAAAGAAGCATTATATATTTTGGGAGAGTACTTTTTTAATTCATCTAAAAACACTCCTGCTCTAAAGCAGAACATACCTGAATTCCAATAATAGTTTCCGGCTTTAAGATATTTTTTTGCGGTTTCAAAGTTTGGTTTTTCATGGAAAGCTTTTACATCAAATTGATTTACACTTTCAATATAGCCAAATCCTGTTTCAGCAAAAGTCGGAGTTATCCCAAAAGTTACGAGATTATTTTCTTTAGCTAATTCTTTTGCTTTGTTTAATACTTTTTCATACTCTTTTTCATCTTTTATGAGATGATCGCTTGGAGTTACTAGAACTATCTCATCTTTGTTTAAAGCTAAACAAGCAAGAGCTATTGCAGGAGCTGTATTTCTTCCGATAGGTTCTAAAAGAAATGTTGAATTCTCTTCTAGTTGGTCTTGTGCTAAAAAATACTGCTCTGCGTTAGAAACTATAAATTTTTTATCACAAACTTTACTATTTCTATCAACTGTAAGTTGAAAAAGCGACTTATCATCAAATAGCTTTACAAACTGCTTTGGCATAAGTGTTCTACTTATAGGCCATAAGCGCGTTCCGTTTCCTCCGCATAATATTATATTAATCATTCTTAAGTACCTTATCTAAATAATCATATGAAAAATATTGTGCACAATACTCTAAAGAGTTTTTAGCATATTTTTCATTTGTTTCACTTTTAAGCATCTCTAAAACAGCTTCTACAAATTCTTCTTTAGTATCAGCAATCTTCATATAATTTTGAGCCTCTATTAATCCCTCTGCTCCTATGGTTGTAGTTACTATAGGTGTAGAATTATAAAGTGCTTCTACAACTTTTCCTTTAACTCCAGCACCAAATCGCAAGGGGATAACAGCTACTTTAGAGTTTTCGTATAGTAGCCTTAACTCCTCATCTGTTAAATAACCTTTGACCACTATACCATCTTCTCCATCAAGTTTTTTGAGTTGTTCTGGCATGTTTGAACCTGCTATAGTTAACTTTACTGTACTGTTTTTCTTTTTAATTTCTTTCCAACAGTTTTGAATAAACCATTGCATCCCATCTAAATTGGGCACATGTGAAAAGCCACCAATAAACATAATGTTATTATCTAATATGGCAATATTCTTACTTTTTTGATCAAATTGTTTGTATAAAAACAAAGGTACAACTTTTATCTTAAAATCATACTCTTTTAATATCTTTTTTTCATATTGTGAAAAAAGCCAAGTTTCATCTGTTTTGCTCATAAGTTCTAATTCTATTTGTTTCCATGAATCACTACTTTCTATCAACTTTTTATCTTGTGTTATTTCATATTGTCTTTGTTCTCTAAGAAAATGTAGATCATGTGCATAATAAATTGTTTTTGCTGAAGAATGTGCTTTAATAATATCAATATATTTAACTGCTATATGCGGTCTTGATAAAATCACTTCATCAAAATATTTTCCATTTTTCTTGAACCATGCTTCAAAGTTTTTTCTATACTCTAGACCATATAATACTTCTATACCCATTGATTCCAGCATCGATGTGTAAGGTTCGTTTCTATGATAACTGTCACCTAAAAAAGTAACCTTATAGCCACAGCCAACAAAAAACTCCATATAGTTCCATGTAGCTCTGCTACCAGCATCCTTATCATATGTAGGCACATAATGGTCTATAACTAACATATGCTTTTTATCTTTACTTCTATCCCTTGTTAAAAAAACGTTTTCACCATGTTTAAATTGATTGTTTAACTCATCTTTCCATTTTTCTATAAATTTTTCTCTATTTTTGACTTGATAGGTTTTGATTCCATTATTTGTATCCGTACCGTGTGATATACCTTCAAAATGAACAGCTACTGACTTCGGCTGGTACATCACCTTATAGCCATGCTTTCTTACCTCAAATGCCAGATCTGTATCTTCATAATATGCAGGAACATATCTTTTATCAAAGCCACCTATTTTATCCCACAATGATTTTTTTATCATTATAGAAGCCCCAGAGATGTAATCAACTTCTTTAACATAGTTGTATTCAGGTTTTGTTGGGTCATCAAACTTACCGTAGTTCCAGCCACTAGCATCATTCCAAATAATCCCGCCTGCTTCTTGAAGCCTGCCATCAGGATATACAAGCTTTGAACCTACCATACCAATCTTTTCATCGCGCTCTATCAGCTCAACTAATGAACTTAGCCAGCCTTCTTGTACCTGTGTGTCATTATTTAAAAAAAGGAGATGTGTTCCAGTGGCTTTTCGAGCCGCATTATTGCAGTTGAGTAAAAAACCAAGATTTTTCTCATTTCTTACAACAATAATATTTTTAACAATATCATTGATCAAAACTGTTTCATCAGCAGAAACATCATCAGCTATAATGATCTCATACTCAATATCTCTAGTATGTAATAAAATTGATTTTAAGCATTTATATGTATATTGCCATTGATTATAGACAGGAATGACAATCGATACTTTTGGACTCTGACACTCATTAAATAATAGTGGCTCTTTAAAATTGCAATTTTCTATTAAATCTAATTTTAAATTATTATGGCTTATATTTAACAGTAACATTACATTATGATTAATAAGTCCAAAGTTTCCTTTTAAAATATGATAAATCAAACTTTTTATATTATGAGTTGTTATATGAGAATAAAGTTTACCAAAGTTTAAAATAATTAGTTTAACTAATTTTAAGCCCTTTCCGATCTTAGACATCAATTGTCACCCTTTTATATATGTTTTAATAATTCTTAATGGCTTAGTTATTTTCCAGCTTTTACTTTCATAAACCATGGCAAGTTCTTGCTTTAAAGCCTGCATAGCAATATTGGCGGAACTCAACTCTTTTTTAGTATTGTTTAACTCATTTTTTGCATTATCTAGCTCATTTTTTGCATTATCTAGCTCTATTTTTAAATCCAGCGTACATGCGCTATAAAATCTTCTAATTTCATCATTTTTATGCCGCATTGCATCAAAAGTTTCTTTTGAAACACTATTTAAATCTTGGTGATATAAATTTAAAAAATCTTCAAGTACAAAGCGTATCCCTTTTTGTAGTGCTAATTTATCCAGATTGTTGTGTTTTAGGTTTGGTTCTAAAAATGAGTTTATCTCGGTCTTGTTTTTTATGTATGCTTCAAAAAGATCTGTATTTAAAAAGTCATCTATTTGCTTTACAGTCTGCTCTGTTTCGCCTAAAAGGGTATCAAACTTTAAAAAGTATCTTTTGTATGGTCTACTTCTCAGTTCTGCTTCCAAAAAATGATTTAGCCATAAAGCCACACTTTTTTCAATACTAAATCCATTTCTTTTTTCTAAAGACTGGGCAACTTCAAGCGGATTTCTGTATGGAAGAAGAACTTTTATACCGATTTGCAACTCTGAAAGTGCCTCTTCATATAAAGGAAACAGATAGCAAATTCTAGGATCTTTTATAGCAAAAAGCGTACTGTTGTTAAATTCTTGCAGTAAAATATTTTTTAATTCATCTTTATCATTTTCATCTATAAACTGTTCTTTTTCATCATAGTCAAAAAATATATCATCCCATGAACTATTCACTCTTCTTAATAGCTTATCATTAAAGTGCATTAGATATGAATTTTCAAAAAAGCCTTTTTCATTCGCAAAATTTGCTTTCATCAACTCACTACCAAGGTCAATATCTAGCAAGTTTAAAGTACCTGTCAAAGCAGAAGTTCCACTTCTATGCATCCCTAGCACTAAAATACATGTTTGTTTCATTCTAGTTTGTTTTCCTATTTCTCAATTAATAGCCACGTATGGTTATTAGGATGAGTATCGTCAGTTTTTCTACATTTGAATCCGTACTCTTCAGCGAGTTGTTTCATAAAATCAAATCTGTAAGTCACACATCCAGGATAAACCCAGTCACTACCCTCATAGTTTTCATCTCCTTCAATAAATGATGCCAACAATTTAAAATTTTTGTTAGCCACTTTAGAAAGATTTAAAAGACATGTTTTTATCTGTTCAACAGATGCATGTGTAAATATAGATTGGGCAAGAGCAAAATCAAACTCTGTACCAAACTTGTAAAAATCAAAATTTGTACTATGTAAAAATTTTGGTTTTTTTAATTTCACTATTTCTTTACCTAGTTCAAAATAAATTCCATCTTCAACAAGCCATTTTTCAGGTTCAACGCCATGATAATTATTTTCTAGCAAGTAAATTATAAAAAGCCTTCCGCCTCTCAAGCTTCCACAACCAATATCTAAAAATTTATGATTTTCTCTAAGTCCATGCTTAGTCAACAAATTAAATTGCATTGCAGAGACCAGATCATATTTTGAAGGTGGACCAATAAATGATCTATAATGTTTATCACCAGCTTTTAATGTTAAATCTATTTTTTTTCTTTTTTGAAACTTTTTTAGCATATTTCAATATTTCCTTTTAAATTCAAATCTATTAATCCTCTCATTTGTCTATTTTGATTATTTATGACTTTAAACATATAAGCATCTTTAATTCTTGCCATAAACTTATTATCAATCCCCATAACTCCAAGGGTTAAAAAATACTCACCTTCAAGTACCGTACAAGAAAATTTCCATTCAACAAAAACATTTTTAGCATTAATAATATGATATTTTTTTTGTTCTGGAAAATGACCATTTACCAGTATAACTCCCTGTTTTGTATGTAATGATATTCCCAATATCACATTATTGTTTTTTTCAGCAAAATCTACTTTATGGCTAAGAATATATTCACCTCCCTGAACTAATACATTAACCTCTCTCCCATCAAGAGTAGTTATCTTTATATCGCTTATTTTAGCGCCCTTTTCTTCATAGCAGATAGTTGAAGTTGGCTTTAATGCCGGATTGTAGAACTCATCAATACTATTGGTCGATTGTCGATTGTCGATTGTCGATTGTGATTCAGAAACAAGCATATCTTCTTCTTTTTTTGTTTCTACTTCGCCTTTGGATAGACTTTCGTACTCTTTTTCTATTTCTGCTTTGTCAATTTTAGTTTCGTTAATGTGCTTCATATATAAGCCGGTTACTAGCTTGGGCGTACCGTCTATGATCTGTTTGCCATTGCTTATCCAGATGGCACGGTTGCAGAGTGCTACGACGCTTCCTTCACTGTGGCTTACAAAAAGGATGGTCGCACCTCTTGAGCGGATCTCTTCCATTTTGGCAAAACATTTTCTGGCGAATGCAGCATCCCCTACACTTAGTGCTTCATCGACTATGAGTATATCCGGCTCTACACTGATAGAAACAGAAAAAGCAAGTCTTGCTTTCATGCCGCTGCTATAGGTTTTGACAGGTTGATTTATAAACTCTCCAAGTTCTGCAAACTCCACTATCTCTTTTATCTTGCTGTCCGTCTCTTTTTTTGACATACCGTTGATGGAGGTATTTAAATACACATTTTCAAGCCCGGTCATCTCAGGGTTGAAACCCGCTCCTAGCTCAAGTATGGCAGAGATCTTTCCATGGACGGAGACCTTACCGCTTGTAGGTGTTAGAACTCCTGTGATGATCTTAAGAAGTGTTGATTTACCACTGCCGTTTTTACCTACTATCCCTACTGTTTCACCCTTTTTTATCTCAAAGCTTACATCGTTTAGTGCATAGAAATCTCTGTGGTACTTTTTTTTGAGTGGATGAAGTGATTCTTTGAGTCTATCTATAGGTTTGTCGTAGAGTTTGTATGTTTTAGTAAGATTTTGTACTTTTATGGCTGTGTTTTTAGTCATCTACACTCCAATATCCACCAGTTTTTGGGGCACCTCTAAACTCTATCTTTTTTTCTTCTTTGAGTTGCTTTAGCCATCTTTCTATATTTTTAACCGATGTATTTAACTCTTGAACAAAAAAAGTTGAGCGATTATTTGGTTTATTTTGGATAAGTTCATAAAGAGATTTTACTCCCTCATTTACTCCCTCATTTACTCCCTCATTTACTCCCTCATTTAATTTTTCTTTATAAAGAGTTACTCTAAAACCATGAACAAACTCTTCAAAAGTAGGCTCTATTACTCCATGAGCTTTACACTCATCTTTTATCCTATGTATTCCAGAACCGTATCGCTCTATAATCCCTGCTTCTTTAAAAGCCCTTGCTATTGCTCTGTTTCTAGTACGAGAAGAGTAATCACCACTTTGGAGTTTTTCTATAGTGATGTCATCATAAAGTTTTCCTGGATTAAAAAACTCTATTTTATCATCAAATATTTTAATGATAGAGTTTCCACTATCTCTGTAATCTCTATGAACAATCATATTTATAACTACCTCCCTTATTGCTTCAAGTGGATAATCATATCTTACTGTTCTTTGAGCTTCGCCAGTGATGATAAACTCTGTCATAAGATGTTTTTTTATTCCATCTATTACCATATCAACTTGATCAAGCAAGTTTGTGTCTATGTCGATGTTGTCTATAATAGTTATTGGGTCTTTAAATCTTCCTATTTGAAGTGATGTAAGAGGAGAGGTATTTGATGTAAAAAGCAAATATGCTCCAAATGTAAGCTTGTCTTCTTTGATAAGCTCATATTTTCGCAAAATAGTCATAGGATCATCACTAAAATTTTTACCTAAGTTTTTTTCGACTTTTTGGATAAACTTAACTATATTCTCTTGTGAAATATCACTAAAATCATGTCTTTCATCTATATGAAAATCCCAACTACTGTTTATAGTTTTAAGATGCTCATTTGCTATCTCATCTAAAGTCATGAGATGGTTTGAGTTTTTGATTCTCTTATAATAGCGATTTTTAAAAGCTACAGGTTTTAAAGGATATTCTTTTATTTCTATAAGCAAAATTGTTCTTTCTTCCAATTTTAACTCTTCTATATCTACTAAAATATTTGGCTGAGTATTTTGCTTGATAGTATTTATATGATTTTGAATAGTTTCTGATGTATTGGTTATACCTAATACTTTGCCGCCATCGTCTACTCCTATAACTATACTGCCGCCTTTTGCATTTGCAAAAGCTACTACAGTTTCTATAACCTCTTTTGAAAAGGAGGTTTTGAACTCCACAAACTGACCTTCACCTTTTTTGATAATATTCATAATATCAATCATAGTACATCCCCAAAATGAGGTCTGAGTCTTTTAAATACCAATGCGCCTACTGCTAAACAAAACAGCGTCAACCCAAAATAGTAAATAGTTGTATTTTGATGTTCCCAGAACCAAGAACCGTTTATAAAACTGTTTCTATACCCGTCTACTATATAAAAAGCAGGATTAAGCTTAAGTATCCACTGATATTTCTCCGGAATCATATCCATTGACCAAAAAATAGGAGTTGCCCAAAAACCAATCTGCATAAGTACTGCGATAAAATTACCTATATCTTTTACAAAAACTCTCACGGCAGAAGTCAGCCAAGAAAGTCCCAGTAAAAGAACTACTGAACAAAGTATATAAAATGGCAGCTGAAGCCAATAAATCGTAGGCATATAACCATAAAGCAAAAAAGCAACTATAACAAAACCTACAAGAGCAAAATGGATAATAAGCGCTGAGCCAATTTGCACCAATGGCAGGATACTTACCCTAAATGAAACTTTTTTCACTAAGAATGAGTTGTTAACAACGGCACCCGTGGCACTTGTAAAGGCATTTGAAATAAAAAACCAAGGTATCATACCACTGATGAGATATAAAAAAAATGGAGCACCATGCGTTGAAGGTCCGGCCCTAAAACCTATCTCAAATACGAACCAAATCACCATGATAAAAGCAAGAGGTTGCACAAAAGCCCATACAAGCCCCAAATACGAGCCTAGGTATTGTTTGCGGAAATCATTTTTAATTAGCGTGATTAGCAATTCTCTACTGCTGTAAATATGTTTTAAAAATCTGTAAAACTCTTTGATATAACGCATAAATTATTTCACCACAAACCAAGGGTTCAGAAGATTTTCTTTGTTGTAAACCATTGGCTCATTGTTTTCAAACTGGTAAGTCATCTTCCCAGCTTCTCTAACAATCGCATCCGCCGCCGCGGTATCCCACTCCATTGTAGGGGCAAGACGAGGGTATATGTCTGCTTCACCTGAAGCTATCATACATAGCTTTAGACTACTTCCTTTTGATACTTGTTCAATCACTTTAGCATCAAGAGTGTTTATAAACTCTTGAGTCTCTTCTGAAAGATGTGATTTTGAGGCAACTACATAAAGTTTTTCACTTTTATCTTTATTTACTTTTAATGGTAATTTTTGACCATTTAAAAATGTACCTTCACCTTGCTTCGCACTATACATCTCATCTATCGCAGGCGCATAGACTACACCTAGCACTGGTGAGTTTTTGTGGATGAGTGCGATATTTACAGTAAACTCATCGTTTTTCTTGATAAACTCTTTTGTTCCGTCTATGGGGTCTATACACCAGTAGTACTCCCACTCTTTTCTTGTCTCATACTCTGTTTGTTTGTTTTCTTCGCTCATGATCGGCATCTGAGGATAAAGTTTTTTAAGCTCGCTACAAATGATCTCGTTTGCCTGCAAGTCTGCCTCAGTAAGCGGCGATTTATCGTCTTTGTACTCTATGCTAAAATCTCTGGTATATATATTCATTATCTTAGCACCGGCTTTTAGTGCTATCTGCTTTATATCTTCTATATTTATACTATCTAACATCTATATATCCGTTCGTTTTTAAATAATCTGTTATTTTATCTATATTTTCATTAAGCTCTGTTTTATCATTGACTATATGAAGCTCAGATTTTAACGGTTTTTCGTAAGGAGAGTCTATACCTGTAAAGTTTTTTATCTCTCCGGCTCTTGCTTTTTTATACAACCCTTTTGGGTCTCTGCTCTCACACACTTCAAGCGGAGTATCAACAAAAATCTCTATAAACTCATCTTCTTTTACAAGTGACCTTACTTGTGCTCTATCTGAAATAAAAGGCGATATAAAAGCCGTAATGATGATGGTACCGCTATCTACAAAAAGCTTTGCAACTTCGCCGACTCTTCTTATGTTTTCTACTCTTGCGTTATCATCAAACCCTAAGTCAACATTTAGCCCATGTCTAACATTGTCGCCATCAAGAAGATAGGTATGAAAACCTAACTCAAATAGCTTTGCCTCAAGTGCATTGGCAAGAGTTGATTTACCGCTTCCGCTAAGCCCTGTAAACCATAAGATGCAAGGCTTTTGGTTTTTAAGTTTGGCTCTTTGCTCTTTTACAACGTGAGTGTTATGCCAGACCGTATTATTTGACATAGTGAGCCTTTATATACTTGATAATAATCTTTGTAGCTTCTTCAACAGATGTTTTATCTGTATCTATAACTATCTCTGCATGCTGTGGCTCTTCATAGATGTCATTTACGCCTGTGAAGTTTTGCAGTTGACCCACCAAGGCTTTGGCATATTTGCCTTTGTAGTCTCGTTTTTTACATGTCTCGATGTCGGCTTTTACATAGACTACCACATTGTTCTTCACCATCTCTCTTATGGCTTTTCTTGATTCACTATACGGGCTTACAAATGAGGCAACGGTTGAGATAGAGTTGTTTTGCAATGTTTTTATAAGATGCCCTACCCTGTGCATATGTCTGTTCCTGTCTTCCCTTGTATAACCTATGTCTGGAATAAGTTCTCTTATATCTTTAGAGTCAATTCGCTCTAAGGGAATATCTAGTTTCTCCAGCTCTTTATAGACCGCATCCGCAATTGTTGTTTTTCCTGAGAGCGGTAAGCCAGTAAACCAAAGGTTAAAAGGCTCTATTTTTTTTCTGCCCCATCTTATCTTTACCCATGCTCTCTCATGCGCCCAATAAAGCGCTATTTTAGCAAATGTCTCTATGATTCCGGCCGCAATAGCAAGGTCAAGCCTTCCAAAGAAGACATAAACAATAATAATCGTCGTAGTTGTGGCAAAAACTCTCCAACTTACGCCTTTTGCAACCGAGCGGATATTTGTATCTTTATACACTAAAAGATCTCCTTACAGTTCCACTCAGGAAAATTATCTCTAATATACTTGTTTAAAGCTATTTCCGCATCCGTATACTCTTTGATTTCACTATTTACTGCTGAGTGTCCGCCGCCGACTACCGAAGATACTATCATCCCTGCGCCAATTGTTTCATTACTGTATCTATCTATAATGATAAAACTGCCTGTGTATCTGTTGTTCTCATATGGATCAACGGCGATCTGACGGTCAAGTTTGAGGGTACACTTTGCAATGTCGTTAAGTTCTAGCTGTTTTGCGTCCAACTCTTCAAAAGTGTTGATATCTTTTTTATACTCTATGGATTGAAAAGTACCGTTAATAACAGAAGTTGCCCTTTTTATAATATAGCTTGAGTTTAATTGCATCGGTATCTCGCTCATCCATACTATCATAGTAGAGAGCTGGCTAGAGACTTGCGGTATGTCGTCGGATTTTACTATCATATCCCCACGGCTGATATCTATCTCATCTTCTAAAGTAATTGTCGTTGCCATAGGAGCGAATGCTTTTTCAATAGTTTCTACCATCTCATCTTTGTTTTTTGGTCTTAAATCTTTTATATCATTTGAAACAATCGATTTTACTTTGCTTGATTTTTTAGATGGGAGGACCGTAATAAAATCACCGACAGAGATACTTCCACTGGCTATAGTTCCGCAAAAGCCTCTAAAGTTAAGATGTGGACGACTCACATATTGCACAGGCATTCTAAAGGAGTTATTCTCTTTTTTGTGAATCTCTATAGTATCTAACAGCTCCATAAGAGGAAGCCCGCCGTACCATGAAGATTTTTCACCAATAGTTACGATATTATCTCCATCAAGTGCTGAAATTGGAATGTAGGTGAAATTAATATCATTATAGTGTGGTAGATTTGGTATAACTTTTTGATACTCTGATTTTATCTCTTCGAATTTATCTTTGCTAAAATCAACAAGATCCATTTTATTAATGGCAACTATGATATTTTTTATCCCTAAAAGTGAAACAATGTATGAGTGCCTTTTTGTTTGTGTAAGAACACCTTGTCTTGCATCTATGAGAATTATGGCGATATCAGCCGTACTTGCACCTGTAGCCATATTTCTTGTGTATTGCTCATGTCCTGGGGTATCTGCTATTATAAACTTTCTTTTTTCAGTTGAAAAGTATCTATAGGCTACATCTATAGTGATACCTTGCTCTCTCTCACTTGCAAGACCATCAACCAAAAGAGCCAAGTCTATCTTATCACCTGTTGTCCCTGATTTTTTAGAATCCTTCTCTATTGCTGAGAGCTGATCTTCAAATATCATCTTGCTATCATAAAGAAGTCTGCCTATAAGTGTACTTTTACCGTCATCCACGCTTCCGCAAGTTATAAAGCGGCATATCTCTTTGTTTTCGTGCTCTTTAAGGTATTGCTCAATGTTTTGAGCAATTAAATCTGATTGATGTGCCATATTAAAAATATCCCTCTTGTTTCTTTTTCTCCATCGATGCGTCACCGTCAGAGTCTATAAGTCGTCCTTGTCTCTCACTTGTAGTGCACACAAGCATCTCTTGGATGATCTCAGGCAGTGTTGTTGCACTTGAGTTTACAGCTCCCGTAAGTGGGTAACAGCCCAAAGTTCTAA
Source organism: Sulfurimonas crateris (assembly GCF_005217605.1). Taxonomy (NCBI): domain Bacteria; kingdom Pseudomonadati; phylum Campylobacterota; class Epsilonproteobacteria; order Campylobacterales; family Sulfurimonadaceae; genus Sulfurimonas; species Sulfurimonas crateris. The sequence continues at coordinate 146,069 of NZ_SZPX01000003.1, forward strand.
ATCGCACTACCTCTTCTTTTGCGGTATCTGAGAGCTTCTTTGGCATACGCTCATCATCAACTAGTATCTTTGTGCCCATATATTCTATAACAGGTCGTTTTTTTGCAAAATAGAGGTCAGGGATAGAGATATTTTCAAGATAAATATATTGCCAAATATCAAGTTCTGTCCAGTTACTCAAGGGAAATACTCTTATGCTTTCACCTTTTTGATGTCTGCCGTTGAAAATATTCCAAAGTTCAGGACGCTGATTTTTTGGGTCCCAGCGGTGGTTTTCATCACGAAAAGAGTATATGCGCTCTTTTGCGCGGCTTTTCTCTTCATCGCGTCTTGCTCCACCAAATACCGCATCGAACTTATAGATATCTAGCATCTGCTTTAAGCCTTGCGTTTTCATAATGTCAGTATGCATCGCGCTTCCATGCTCAAATGGAGAGATATTCAACCTGTCACCCTCTGGATTGCTATAGACTATGAGTTCCATACCAACCTCTTTTGCACGACGGTCGCGAAACTCTATCATCTCTTTGAATTTCCATTTAGTATCTACATGCACAAGCGGAAGAGGAGGAGGAGCAGGATAGAATGCTTTTTGCAGAAGATGAAGCATAACAGAGCTGTCTTTGCCTACGCTATAAAGCATGGCAGGATTAGCAAACTCAGCTACAACCTCTCGCATGATATGCATAGATTCTGCTTCTAGCTGTTTTAAGTGAGTAAGTTTTTGTTTATCTAACATTAATTGTAACCCTTTTTATACTTATTTAAATACCATTCTATGGTCTTGATGATGCCTGTGTCGAATGTTTCGTCTGCTTTCCAGCCTAGTTCATTTTCCAGTTTTGTTGCATCAATAGCGTATCTTCTATCATGACCTGCTCTGTCTTCCACGAAAGTTATTAAATCCTTGTAAGATTTAAGTTGATGGTTGATAGTTGATAGTTGATAGTTATTTTCGACTGGATAAACTTCGTCTAATATACTGCAAATCTTATCTACAATCTTAAGATTTGTTCTTTCATTTCTTCCGCCTATATTATAAACTTCTCCAGTTTTACCTGTGTGATAAACAATATCTATTCCTTTACAGTGGTCAAGCACATAAAGCCAATCTCTTATGTTTTTTCCATCTCCGTAGATCGGGATGTTTTCACCTGCTAGTGCTTTACGGATGATAGTTGGGATGAGTTTTTCATCGTGTTGTTTTGGTCCATAGTTATTTGAGCAGTTTGTGATAACTGTATTTAAACCATATGTTTCATTGTATGCTCTGATGATCATATCGCTTGAAGCTTTTGAAGCTGAGTATGGAGAGTTTGGAGCGTACGGGGTTGACTCTGTGAACAGATCAGTTTCGTTTAGTGTTCCGTATACTTCATCAGTGCTAATGTGGTGAAAACGAGGAAGCGAAGCTTCAGTTGATTGTTGATTGTGGATTGTTGGTAGATATTTATTTTTGTAAGTAAATGGCTTCTCCATCCAATGCTTATATGCTACATCTACTAGAGTAAAAGTACCTGTTACATTTGTTTGCACAAATACTCCCGGGTTTTTGATGGAGTTATCTACATGGCTTTCTGCTGCAAAGTGGATAACACCTTGTATATCGTATTCAGTAAATATAAACTCTACAAGCTCACGGTTACAGATGTCACCTTTTATAAACTTATATCGTGGATTATTTTCACACTCTTTTAGGTTTTGTAAATCACCTGCGTATGTAAGTAGGTCTAAGTTTACTAAGTTGTAGTTTGGATATTTATCTAAAAAGTACGGCACAAAGTTTGAGCCAATGAAGCCTGCACAGCCTGTTACCAGTATTGTTTTATTTGTATTGTCAAACATTCTATTTTCCTAATTTTTTAATAGTTGGATTATTTAATAATGATTTCATCTGAGATATCGCCATGCTATTTAATACAATTAGTCTATCGGACTGTGACATGCCTTGTTTGATTAGTTCAGCATTTACGCTTTCCATATTTGACAACACGATGAGCTGTTGTACACTTGCATAGTCTCTTAGATTTCCATCTTTATCACTATTTGTTTCTCGCCACTCTTTGGCTGTCATACCAAAGAGTGCCATATTCAAAACATCTGCTTCATTTGCATACACAAAACTCTCTATTGGTTTTGAAAGTATGCTTGGTATGAGATGCTCTTTTATGGCATCAGTATGGATTTTATAGTTTATTTTAGAAAGACTTCTGCTTAGATTCCATTCTAAAGATTTGTTTTCTATCTCTTCATTTTTAAGTCTTTGAAACTCTTTTATAAGAAATAGTTTGAACTCTGCACTTATCCAGCTCGCAAACTCAAAAGCTATATCTTTATGAGCATATGTACCGCCATATCTACCGGCTTTGCTAATAATCCCTATAGCATTTGTACTGTTTACCCATTGCTTAGGGGTAAGAATAAAACTATTTACACCTGACTTATTTTTAATTCCATCGAATTCGATGGAATTAAAATCTTCATTATTTATTTTTTCCCATAATCCCAAAAATTCAATAGTCTCTCTATTTCTCATCCAGTTTTGTAAGATATAATCACTTCTATCACTATCTTTATATCTAGCTATATCCGTAAGAGATATAAAATCCTCTTTTTCATGTTGGCGGATTGAGATCAATGTTTCTTGAACTATGAGTTTATTTTGCTTCATTTTTTCTTTCTCCCAATCTTCTTAAGCAATCATCTAAGCTATCTTTCCAGTATGGTATCTCTAGGTTAAACTCTTTTTTTATTTTAACTTTATTTAGCAGAGAGTAGTGTGGTCTTTTTGCCGGGGTTGGGTACTCTTTGGTTTCTATGGGGTTTATCTTGCAATCTAGTTTTGCCATGCGCATAATCTCTTTTGCGAAATCATACCAAGAGAGAACTCCTTCATTTGAGTAGTTATAAATTTCTGTCTTTTCATTGTTTATCTTTGGAAGAATATCTAAAATAGTTTTTGCCAAATCTTTAGCATAAGTAGGCGTTCCGACTTGGTCAAAAATGACGCCAAGTTGCTCTTTCTCTTTGCCTAAACGAAGCATCGTTTTTACAAAGCTTGCTCCATAGTAGCTATAAACCCATGAAGTTCTTATGATAATGGAGTTTTTGAGTTTATACTCTATCATCGCTTCTTCACCGTCAAGTTTTGTTTTTCCATAAACAGCTTGCGGGTTTGTTGCATCTTCTTCCGTATAAGGCTTAAAGTTTGTTCCATCAAATACATAATCTGTAGAGATATGTATTAACTTGATCCCAAACTCGTTTGATAGCATTGCTAAATTTTTTACGGCTTGTTGATTGATCTTATCTGAGAGTTCTTGTTCACTCTGGGCTTTATCTACCGCTGTATATGCTGCACAGTTGATGATAGTATCTATATTATTTTGAATGATAAATTTTCTAACTTTATTGCTATCCGTAATATCAAGTTCTGTTCTATTTGTAAAATAAAATCTATATGGATAACTCGGTGAGAGTTCTTTTATCTCACTTCCCACCTGACCGTTTGAGCCTGTCACTAAAATATTAGGCATAATAATCTACCCCGTATTCAAATAGATAATTTGTCTCATTCAACTTAGGCTGTTTTGTGTCTTTTTCTGAAAGCTTTATTTCATCATGAGTTAGTATCCAGTCAATATTTAGATGCTCATCATCAAAAGCTATACCTTTGTCATTTTCTGGGCTGTAGTAATTATCTACTTTATAAGCAAATATAGTATCATCTTCAAGTACCACAAATCCATGTGCAAAACCTCTTGGAATTAAAAGCTGCTTTTTATTTTTACTGCTTAATTCTACTGCTACATATTGCCCAAAAGTCGGAGAATTTTTTCTTATATCTACTGCTACATCCAGCACTTTTCCTTGAATAACTCTCACAAGTTTTGTTTGAGCCGAAGGGTGAAGTTGATAGTGAAGTCCTCTAAGAACTCCTTTTGAACTTTTTGATTCATTATCTTGACAAAAGTTTATCTTGTATCCCAAAAAGTGTTCGAGTTTATCTTGCCTGAAAGTCTCTATAAAATAACCACGGGCATCACCATGGACAGTTGGCTCGATGATCACGACATCTGGAATTTCAGTTCTTATAAATGTCATCTCTGCACTCTTCCTTCATTAGCTCTTCTAATTAAATATTGTCCATAGCCGTTTTTGCTTAAAGGTTGTGCAAGTTCTAAAAGTTTTTCTTTTGAAATATAGCCCATTTCATATGCTATTTCTTCTAAACATGCGACTTTTAATCCTTGCCTGTGTTCTATGGTTTGTATAAAAGTGCTTGCTTCAAGCAGTGACTCATGAGTTCCAGTATCTAACCATGCATATCCCCTGCCCATAAGTTTTACTCTAAGTCTTTGCTCTTTTAAATAGTCTTGATTTAAAGTAGTGATCTCCAATTCACCTCTATTAGACGGTTTGACAAGCTTTGCTTTCGCCACTACATCTTTTGGATAAAAGTAAAGCCCTACTACCGCATAATTTGATTTTGGATTTTTAGGTTTTTCTTCTATGCTTATTACATTTTGTTCATCATCAAATTCAGCTACACCATAGCGTTCAGGATCAGTTACATAGTAACCAAATACAGTAGCCTTGTTCTCTTCTTTAGCATTTTTAATACTTTTTGCCAGCATATTTGTAAGTCCGTGACCGTAAAAAATATTATCACCCAGAACCAAACAAGCATCATCACCATCCAAAAACTCTTCTCCTAACATAAATGCTTGAGCCAAACCATCCGGAGAGGGTTGAATAACATACTCAAATCGCATTCCAAGATCGCTTCCATCACCAAATAGATTTATAAAGCTCTGCTGATCTTGCGGAGTTGTAATGATAAGGACCTCTTTGATACCTGCAAGCATCAATACTGAAAGCGGATAATAGATCATAGGTTTATCATAGATGGGAACCAGTTGTTTACTCACCCCTTTTGTAATCGGATATAGTCTAGTACCGCTTCCACCTGCCAATATAATGCCTTTCATTTATCATTCTCCTCTTTGCCATAAAATTCTCTATACCACTCCACAAATTCCCCTATTCCATCTGAGAGTTTTGTATCTGGTTTATATCCAAAATCATTCATCAAGCCGCTCACATCCGCATAAGTAGAGACGACATCGCCGTCTTGCATCGGCAAAAACTCTTTTTTAGCTTTTTTGCCGATGGCTTTTTCAAGAGTCTCTATAAACTCCATAAGCTCTACCGGAGAATTGTTGCCGATATTGTATAGTTTGCAAGCTTTGATATCTCTGTTTTTAAGCTGCATATCTATTACATTTATAATCCCATCTACTATGTCGTCTATGTAGGTAAAGTCTCTGCTCATCTTGCCGTGGTTAAACACCTTTATGGCTCTATCGTTTGATATGGCGTCGGCAAAAAGCATAGGTGCCATATCTGGTCTGCCCCATGGTCCGTAAACCGTAAAGAAGCGTAGCCCGGTAGTCCGTATGCCATAGAGATGGCTATATGTGTGAGCCATAAGCTCATTTGATTTTTTTGTAGCGGCATATAGCGAGATAGGAGTGTCCGTTTTATCGGTAGTTTTAAACGGCTGTGATTCATTAAGCCCATACACACTTGAACTGCTAGCGTATAGAAGATTTTTTACGCCAAAGTTTCGACAAGCCTCAAGTATGTTTAAAAATCCCACAACATTGCTCTGAATATACGCATGCGGATTCTCTATGGAGTACCTAACACCTGCCTGAGCGGCAAGATTACAGACCGCGTCGAACTTTTCGGTTTCAAAAAGGTTGTTTAAAGTTTGCGCATCTTCGAGGTTTGCTTTGATAAATTTATGTTTTGGGAATCTAGTGGATAGAGAATAGTTGATGGTTGATAGATTTTGGTCTATAGTTGATTGTTGATTATTGATGGTGTCTTTTTGAATTCCTAATTCTGTAAGTCTTGCATATTTTAGGTTCACGTCATAGTAGTCGTTGATATTGTCAAGTCCGACTACTTCATCGCCACGCTCTAAAAGTTTTTTAGCCAAGTGGTAGCCGATAAATCCTGCTGTTCCTGTTACCAAAATCTTTTTAGATTTTGGTGTTAATGGTTGATGGTTAATGGTTGATGGCATTAGTTGGTTTTCCTTCTAATTGAATTTATAAGTGCATTTGTCATTTTTCTTATTTTTGTAATTTGATTTATTTCATTATCAATATTTTGTATATAGCTAAGTCTTTTTGCAATCAAAAGTTGTGTTTCAACTTCTGATGCCGAGCCCAAAGCAATATACAAAAACTGCACAAACTCTTTATCTGTATTTCTATTTTGACCTTCTGCTATATTTGATGGTACTGAAACTACAGCTCTTTTAAGCTGATCAGTTAAAGCGTATATCTCTTCTTTTGGAAAAAGCTTTAGCAGCCTATAAACATTTTCTACTAAATCCATTGACTCTTTCCAAACATTTAAGTCTTTATAATCACTCATTTTAAAACCTTTGTTTTCAACCATAAACCATAAACCATAAACCATAAACCATAAACCATAAACCATCAACCATCAACCATCAACCATCAACCATCAACTATTAACCATAAACCATCCACCAATTCAGGAATCTGAATTAAAAATATCTCTGGTATAGACTTTATCTTTGACATCCATAATGCTCTCACTCAGTCTGTTAGCGACTATTACGTCGCTTATCTTTTTAAACTCATCCAAATCTTTTATAACTCTTGAGTTAAAAAAGTCATCCTCTTGACATGCAGGTTCATAGATGACGACCTCTATTCCTTTTGCTTTTATACGCTTCATAATTCCCTGGATAGCGGAGCTTCTGAAGTTGTCCGAGCCTGTTTTCATGACAAGTCTGTATATCCCAACTGTACCAGTTGGAGTTGATGGTTGATGGTTAATTGTTGATAGTTTCTTTATGATTGAATCTGCTATAAAATCTTTTCTTGTGCTGTTTGATTTTACGATCGCCTCTATCATATTTGACGGCACGTCTGCGTAGTTGGCAAGTAGCTGTTTTGTATCTTTTGGAAGACAGTATCCGCCATATCCGAAGCTCGGGTTGTTGTAGTGCGTGCCGATGCGCGGGTCAAGTCCTACTCCCTCTATGATCTGCTTTGTGTCAAGCCCGTGTGTCTGCGCATAACTATCTAACTCGTTAAAGTATGCAACTCTCATGGCAAGATAGGTGTTTGCAAAAAGTTTTATCGCTTCGGCTTCGGTAGAGTCTGTAAATAAAATAGCTATATCTTTTTTTATGGCTCCCTCTGCCAAAAGAGAAGCAAATATCTCCGCTCTTTTACTCTTCTCTCCGACTATGATGCGGCTCGGGTAGAGGTTATCGTGAAGTGCCAGACCCTCTCTTAAAAACTCAGGCGAGAAGATGATGTTATCCGTTTTAAATTTCTCTTTTAGGCTCTTTACATAACCTACGGGAATAGTTGATTTTATAACCATCACGGCGTTTGGGTTTATGCTTATAACATCGGCTATGACGTATTCTATAGATTTTGTGTTGAAATAGTTTGTCTGTGGGTCATAATCTGTAGGAGTAGCTATGATGACATAGTCGGCATCTCTGTAAGCTGCCTCTTTATCGAGCGTTGCAGTGAAGCTTCCAGCTTCATTGGTTGATGGTTGATGGTTGATGGTTAATAGTTTTGGAAGATACTCTTCTATATCTTTATCTTCTATTGGTGAAATACCTTTATTGAGCATCTCCACTTTCTCAGGAATGATGTCAAGCGCGACCACTTCGTTGTGCTGTGCCAAAAGTATACCGTTACTTAGTCCGACGTATCCGGTTCCCGCTATTGCTATTTTCACGCGTTTTTTCTCCTATAATTTTCTGGTGTTTGTTCTGTTATAGTTCCGTCGGGCAATTGAAAATATATTCTCCCATTTTTACTATAAACATTTGCAACACCGTTTTTTAAACTCTTTTTTTGTGCTTCTTTTACAGCTTTTGATGCTACTTTTAGAATATTTTTTGCTAATTCACTCACTTTAAATCCTTTGTAAAGAGAATGAAATACTCATTATCTAATACTTCATTGTCTTCTGCGATTAATTCATAATTGTCATCACCATTGAAAAACAACATCCAATTATCAACCATATCTTTATATGTATTCCAAAACAAATTTTTACTTCTTGAATATCGTCTTTTGATATCATCTTGTGGCACATCATGACCACCATTTAAAACTCTATTCTTTACCCTTAAAATATTTTCAGTATCTGTCTCTAGAAATAGATAAATTAGAACTACTTTAAAGCCTTTTTCTTTGGCCTTATTCACCACATCTTTAAGATACTTACCAGATAAAGTTGATTCTATCATAAATGATTTATCACCATTTAGATTTATCTCAAGCTGTCTAAAAAATTCTTTACCAGCTTTTACTTTATACTTTGAAATATCATTAGGATCAAATACTTTTGCTATCTCATCTGCATTTATAAAATGAAGATCATTTAAAGCAGTATAACTTAATGCGAAAGTAGTTTTACCACTTCCATTTGCTCCTGCAATTATATAAAGAGTCTTATGATTATTCATCTATGCTTACAACCCATTTAAATCAAAACCTTATCTGTTCTTTTATATTTTATGAAGGGGATTATACTAAAGCGTGACTTAAATTGCTCTATTATGTTAAAATGCCAAAAAATTTTAGGTCGGTATATTTATGCTTTTTAAGTTTTTTGCCCTGCTTCTTATCAGCTTTACCATGCATGCAAACATCGAACTGGATGGTGTTTACTATGTAGAAAATAGAGAAGTGAACTCGTCTGTTATTACACAAAATGAAGCGGGCAGTTTTCATATTTTAACCATTCCGGGTAGCGATTATCTGGCAAAGATAAAAAGCAAAGAACTTATAGATCTACTTCATAAAAACGGCTACAAGAACTACGAGCACAAAAGCAGTTATGTAAACTTTGTTCTAAAAAGCCCTATTGATACATCTTTTATAGAGCGCAGACTGAGAGAGTACTATGAAAAAGAGTACGAGAACATAGAGATCATAGATATTGTCGTAGAGCCAAGAGCCTATATGGAGAGTCTTGCCGATGATTATGTAGTAGAGATAAGAGAGCGTGACTATCTCTTCAAAGACGGTACCATTAGCATTAAAACACCGCAAAATATGAAGTACTTTTTTGACTACTATATCAAAGCATACGTAAGTGTATATGAGAGCAGAGAGAAGATAAAAAAAGACACCAGACTAACTCCTCTTCACTATATGCAAAAAAAGGTTCTTCTAGATAGATTTAGAGCAAAGCCGCTTCAAAATATAGACAACACACAGCTGCAGGCAAAACGCCATATACCAAAGGGCAGAGTCATCACCCATAGTGACGTTGAGCTATTTGATGTAGTTAGAAGAGATGCTATGATAAACGTAACGATGTTTAAAGAGGGCATGGTCATTACATTTAGCGCAAAAGCACTTCAAGACGCTAAAGTAAATGATATAATAAAAGTCCAAAACAGCAACGGAAAAATTTTAAAAGTAAGAGTTACAGGCAATAACAGAGCGGAGTTAGAGTGAAAAAACGTAAAATAGTAGTAGCAACCAGCGGGGCAAGCGGAGTAAATCTCGGCTTAAAGATTGTAGAGCTGCTCCCTCAAGAGATAGAGAAGCATTTTATTATGACCAAAAACTCCGAAGTGGTTTTAGACAAAGAGATGGGTGCAACCATTCATGACAACGCAGATATATCGGCTAGCATATCGTCGGGCTCTTTTGGGGTTGATGCAATGATAATAGCGCCCTGCAGTATGAACACGCTCGCAAAGATAGCGTGCGGCATAGCTGATAACTTGGTTACAAGATGTGCAAGCGTTATGATAAAAGAGCATAAAAAGCTCATCCTCGCTCCACGCGAGATGCCCTTTTCCGCAATAGCTTTGGAAAATATGCACAAACTTGCATCTCTTGGCGTCATTATAGCGCCTCCTGTCATGGCGTATTACTCAGAGCAGCAGACACTTGAAGAGATGGAAGATTTTCTTATTGGGAAGTGGTTTGATCTTTTAGGTATTGAAAACAGTCTTTATAAAAGGTGGGAGTAGTGAAAAAAATAGCGATCTATCCGGGGACATTTGACCCGATCACAAACGGACATTTTGACATCATAGAGAGGACGCTTGTTCTTTTTGACAAGCTAATCATAGCAGTGGCAATATCGCACGATAAAAAGCCTATGTTTACGCTTGAGCAAAGAATTGATATGGTCAAAGAGTCGGTAAAAAATATGGAGAATGTTATAGTCGTAGGGTTTGACAACCTTACCGTCGAGCTTGCACGCTCATACAATGCAACGGTTCTGATCCGCGGTCTTCGTGCGGTAAGCGACTTTGAATATGAGCTTCAGCTCGGATACCTGAATAACTCGCTTGATGACACTATAGAGACGGTCTACCTTATGCCAAAACTACAACATGCGTTTATCAGCTCCTCGATAGTGCGCAACCTTCTAAAGTTCAATGCAAAAACAGAGCACCTCGTACCAAAAGAGGTTCAAAAGATTATAGGAAATATGAGCTCATGTACATTGCAATAGAGGGAATCGACACGGCGGGCAAAAGCACACAGATAGAGAGATTAAGAGAGCATTTCAAGGATGCGGTGATAACAAAAGAGCCAGGCGGTACTGAAATTGGCAAAGAGATCAGGGAGATGGTACTAAGTACAAGAGCAAAGAGCAAGAGAGCGGAGTTTTTGCTCTTTTTGGCAGACCGCGCAGAACATATCAAAGAGGTGGTTGAGCCAAACCAAGGCAAACTTATAATCTCAGACAGAAGCGCGGTAAGCGGAGTCGCTTATGCACTTGTTCAAAAAGAGATAGACAAAAAAGATCTGGTACTGCTAAACAACTTTGCGACAAACGGCATCTACCCCTCTAAAATATTCCTGCTAAAATTGAGTGAAGATGAGCTTAGGTTCAGACTCTCTCAAAAAGAGCTTGACGGGATCGAGCTAAGGGGAGTCGAGTATCTTTTAAATATTCAAGAAGCAATTATAGAGGCTGCAAAGCTCCTAGATCTGGAGCTTGTAACCATAGATGCAACAAGAAAAATAGATACTATAACAAGTGAGATATTAAATAATATAAACTAAAAAGGGGGCAAGATTAATGAGTAAGAAATTGGGGAATCTCTTATTTGTAAAAGTTGGAAAAGTCACAAAGAACAAAAAGCTGACAAGCGAAAAAGAGTTTGAGTCGGGTATAAAAAAGTATCCCGTCGCTAGTGCTTTTATGACAAAAACAGGCTTTAGAGGGGATGAAGTAGCAGACCTTATCCATCACGGCGGGGAGACCAAAGCGGTGCTATTTTTCTCGACAAAGACGTACGAGAAACTAAACAGACTAAGCGGCAACAGTTTTACATACGACGATGTCGCACACTACGGAGAGAATCTTTTAGTCGACTCCATTGATGAGTCGGATATCTGCGTAGGTGATATTTTAAAGGTCGGAGATGCGATATTTGAAGTCTCTCAGCCAAGACAGCCATGCTGGAAACTCTCCGCAAACACCGCAACCAAGCCGATAACAAGCATTATTTACAACAACGGTCTTACAGGATGGTACGCAAGAGTTATACAAGAGGGAGAGCTGAAAAAAGGCGACGATATTGAGCTTATAAAAAGAGCCTATCCGGAGCTTAGCATCGAGGCTTTAAACAGGGTCATAGTCGATCCCTTTAGTGACAAAGAAGTGACGCTTCAAGCCATAAAATGTCCGGTTTTAGGAGAGCAGTTCAGAGATTCGCTAAAGGGAAGAGCAAAGCTGAATGACCCGAAAAACGAGCCATTTTGGTATCATAGCGAACCAGAGGAGTAGGTGTCTCTGTGCTAACTCGAAAAGGCACTATCCGCTTTATTGGTACTGACCCCGACTACTCTTTTGGCACCAACAAGCCAATATGCGACTGCAAGGGCTACTATTACTGCGCCTATTATCAAAAGCTCTTTGCCGCTCTCTGATGATAAAGAGTAGATAAGAACCTTACGAATAAGTGCCGCCATAGCAAGCATTATAAACGCTCCGATAGCGAACCCTTTGCCTTGAAGATGATTTATCTCTTCATGTATAAGCTCTATCGCCGCCCAAAGAACGAGTAGACTTCCAAGGACTGTCAATATCCCCTTCTCTATCCCAATGTCTGTAAAAAAGAGTAGATAGATGTCGTACCCAAAAAGCCCGATTGCAAAAAACGCCACTAAAGCCAGAGAGCCCGCAAGAAAGAAATTTACGTAAGAGTTGAACCTTTTAAGTCCTGATAAGATTGTTTTTTCAACCTTAGAGAGTGAGAGGAACTTTCCGAGCTCCTCTTCTCTGTATGAACTGGTCAATGTGTCCAGATTTATATCTATGATCTTCTCTACCGCTTCTATCTCCATCATGCTTCGTCTGTCGTTCTCGCAGTTTTCGTGAAGATTTTTTATGATAAAAGTCCTAACAAAAGTAAAAGCAGAGTTTACGTAGTGTGTAGGAAGCCCGATGCGCACATGAATTTCGCCTATTTTGTAGAGATATGTAAAATATTCAAGATCATATTTTCCGCAAAAAAGATTTACAAACCATGCCTTTATCTTCTCTCTGTGATAATCAATAATCTTTTGATTCTTTAGAAACTTCGCAGTTGACCCAAACCCCCAGATATAGTCGTAAAACTCCTCTATAAACCTGTTTGAGAGTTCCTCCATTCTTGGTTGAAGCTCTTTTAATATAAGAGCCTCCTCTTTTGTGAACTTATAGTGCTCTTTTAAGCTCTGGTGCTGCTGCATATTTCGCCCTTTTAAATCCAAATGTGATGAATTATAACTAAATAAAAGGTAAAAATGGTATCCTTTCAGTTAAAAAAACTTAACTACAATTTTCAACGATATAAGGACAGAGATGATCGCTTCACTTAGGGGAATGAATGATATTTTAAGCGAGGATTATGAGAGATTTACATATTTCATAGAGAGCGCTTCAGAGATCGCTAAAAAATATGGTTTTCACTTTATTGAGACCCCTCTTTTGGAAGAGACCGCCCTTTTTAAGCGTTCTGTCGGCGAATCAAGCGACATTGTCGGCAAAGAGATGTACCAGTTCATAGACAAAGGCGAAAACGACGTCTGTCTTCGTCCTGAGGGAACGGCTGGGGTTGTTCGTGCGTTTATACAAAAAAAGCTAGACCGTGCAGGCGGAATTCACCGTTTTTTCTACCACGGAGCGATGTTTAGATATGAGAGACCGCAAAAAGGAAGACTAAGACAGTTCCACCAATTTGGCGTAGAGAGCTTTGGAGTTGAGAGCGTTTATGAAGATGCCGCTATGATTATGATGGTAAGCGATATTTTAAACAAGCTTGGAATCGGCTATAGACTGCAGCTCAACTCTCTTGGTTGCAGCGAGTGTATGCCTCAGTATAAAGACTCACTTGTGGACTATATCAGAAAGTGCCAAGACGGCATCTGCATCGACTGCCAAAGAAGAGTAGATACAAACCCGATAAGAGTGCTTGACTGTAAGAACGGCTCATGCCAAGAGCTCTACGTAGAGGCTCCAAAGATCACGCAAAACCTCTGTGCATCATGCAGCAGTGATTTTTCTGCACTGCAGAAGATATTGGATGATAACTCCATCAAGTACGAAGTAGATTCAAACCTTGTTAGAGGACTTGACTACTACTCAAAGACCGCATTTGAGTTTGTAAGTGATGAGATAGGAAGCCAAAGCGCGATCGCAGGCGGAGGACGCTATGACAGACTTGTCGAGTTTTTGGACGGACGCCCTACTCCTGCCGTGGGCTTTGCTATGGGCATCGAGAGACTTATGGAGCTTATAAAGATGCCAGAGTCCAAAAAAGAGGGCTACTACATGGGCGCAATGGATGATGAAGCATTGCAGAGCGTCATAAAGATTGCTCATCAAAAGAGAAAAACAGACACCGTTGTGATGGACTACAAAACTAAAAACCTTAAAAACCATCTAAAAGCGGCAGATAAGGCAAATGCAAAATATTGTGCAGTAATAGGATCAGACGAGATGAAAAACAAAACCATCTGGGTAAAGAACCTCGAAGACAAAACTGAAAATACTATACCGATAGCGGAGTTTTAATGGAACTAATTCACACTTTCTGGGGCTTTTTCATAGACTTTTTTGAGCTTATAATGCTCATTGTACTTCTCTTTTTACTCCATCTCTTCATATATGACAAATATGTACAAAGAAACCACGCACTGCTTATAAACTACCCTATCATCGGCAGGATGCGCTACCTTTTTGAAGCGCTTAGAGAGCCGCTGCGCCAATACTTTGCAGATGAGTCGTTCTATGCCTCACGTGATAAGATCGAGTGGGTGTACAAAGCCGCAAAGGATGTTCCTAACTATAAATCATTCTCCGTATCTCAGCCGTTCGAGGGCTCCAGATTCATTATAAAACACTCCTCGAATGTCCTAAATGAGGATGAAGTAAGTGAAGACGTAAGCGTGATCTTCGGAAAAGATAGAGAAAATCCGTTTATATCACACTCGCCTATAGTCCGCTCCGCAATGAGTGACGGCGCGCTCAGCCCTGAAGCAGTACGTGCATTCTCAATAGCGGGAGCAAGAACAAATCTGACTATTAACACCGGAGAAGGCTCTCTTACGTCCAACCATCTATTTACTCATAAGCCTGACCTTGAGAACTGTGAGTATCTGGAGATCGTAAAAAGCACTATGCTCTCAGAGATTGTCTTTAAAATAGTTGATAAAATATTTAATCGTGCACTTGCACTAAAAGCCTACAGAACAATTCTGCTCCATGAAAAGACTCAAAACACGTACATCTACGACAAAGCTTCGCACGTACTCTTTCGCGTAAACTGGAATGCACCTCTGGAAGCGTTTCCAAAAGAGGTTCCTTCCGACATACCGAATATGATATTTCAGATGAGCTCGGGTCTTTACGGAGTCCGCGACAAAGATGGAAAGTTTGATGAGCTTAGATATCAAAAAGTTATGAAGTTCTGCCGCATGACGGAGATAAAAATAGCTCAGGGTGCGAAACAGACGGGCGGAAAACTTGCGGGCTCAAAAGTCTCGGCAGATATAGCATACTACAGAGGCGTAGATGAGGGAAGAGACCTCTTCTCTCCGAACCGTTTTCCTTATGCAGACACTACCGCACACCTTTTTGACTTTATAGAAAAACTTCAAGATCTCTCTAAAAAACCTGTCGGTTTTAAAATAGTTATCTCAGATGCAGATTCTGTGGAGGAGATGGCAAAAGAGCTCTTTAAAAGAAAAGAGGCTGACAGATCTCTGCCCGATTTTATCTCGCTTGACAGCGGCGAAGGCGGGAGTGCCACCGCTCCTCTTGAACTTATGGAGTCGGTCGGACTCACGACCAACAATGCTCTTTACGTACTCGACACAATCCTTAGAAGATACGGTTTAAGGGATGATATAAAGATCATAGCAAGCGGGAAGATATTGACTCCCGATGATGTTATAATCACTATGGCTATGGGTGCGGATGCAGTGGGGATAGGCAGAGGTTTTATGATGAGCGGCGGCTGTATCCGTGCTAGAATGTGTTCAGGCTTTGGCTCGCATGTATGCCCTGTCGGGATGGCAACGCAAGACCCAAAACGCAGAGCCTCTTACCTCGTTGTAAAAAAAGGTTTAGAGATAGGACACTATCACAACAATCTTATTAAAAATATGAAAGTTCTTCTCTCAGTTATGGGTATTAAGCATATATCCGAGCTTAACAAGAGGCATCTTACTTTTAAAAACAGAAGCGGTGAGATATATTTCGATATAGACAAATATTTTCATCAAAAATTACATATATAGGTGGATAATTTTGAAAAACTTTGGTCTTAACATCTGGTCTAATAACAACTTTATTATTGAAGATGGTCAGATAAAACTCAACTACAAATGTATGCCTTCTCTTCTTCAGATAGTCGAAGATATTCGCTCAAACGACGTAAGAGGTCCTATCTTACTTAGATTTCCGCATCTAATCAAGAGTCAGATAAGAACTCTCTACTCATACTTTGACAAGGCGATACAGCAAAACAACTACAGAGGGAGCTTTAATGCCGTATTTCCTCTAAAAGTAAATCAATTTCCACATGCGGTAGATGCGATCACATCTCAGGGAGCTCAATACAACTACGGACTTGAAGCAGGCTCTAAAGCGGAGCTTATCTTAGCGATGAGCAAAACTCCAAGCGGCGCGAACATAACCGTAAACGGCTTTAAAGACAAAGAGATGATTACTCTTGGTTTTATTGCGGCTCAAAGCGGGCACAATATTACTATCACTATCGAAGGTCTTGGAGAGCTTGAGACTATCATCGAAGTAGCTCAGGAGTGCAATCTTAAAGTTCCAAACATCGGTATACGCGTCAGGCTTCACAGTGCGGGCAGCGGCATCTGGGCAAAAAGCGGAGGAATGGACGCAAAATTCGGTCTTACCTCTACCGAGATCATTGAGGCTATATCGCTTCTAAAAGATGCAAAACTGCTAAGCAAACTAAATATGGTCCACTTCCATATAGGGTCGCAGATGTCAGACATCGCACCGCTTAAAAAGGCTCTTAGAGAGGCTGGAAACATCTACGCGGAACTCAAAAAGATGGGAGCAGATTCTCTAAAGAGCATCAACATCGGCGGTGGCTTGGCGGTAGAGTATGACCAGCATGTCATGTCGAGTGCCAGAAACTACTCCATCGATGAGTTTTCAAGCAGTGTTGTCTTCTTGCTCGGCGAGATCATGAATGCAAAGAATGTTGACCATCCAGATATCTTTACAGAGTCCGGACGTTTCATCGTCGCTTCTCATGCTGTTTTAATTACCCCTGTTTTAGAGCTATTTACTCAGGACTATCAGGAGAAACTCTTAAACTTTAAAGAGGTAAACCCTCCTCTTCTTGTCGAACTTATAGAGCTAAACGACCTTTTAAACAATACCAACTGTATAGAGTACCTGCACGATGCGCTTGACCACATGGAATCGCTTCTGACACTCTTCGATCTAGGTTATATTGATCTTCAAGACCGCTCAAACGCAGAGATACTTGTGCACAACATTATAAAAAAAGCGCTCTATCTAAAATCATCAAATCCTACTGATGAGCTTGCACAGCTTCAGGTGAAGCTGCAGGAGAGATATCTTATAAATGCTTCAATTTTCCAGAGTCTGCCTGATTACTGGGGGCTTGGACAGCACTTTCCTGTTATGCCGCTGCATCATCTAAATACAACCCCGCTAAGAGCTGCATCTCTGTGGGATATTACATGTGACAGTGACGGAGAGATAGGCTTTAACCCTGACAAACCGCTATATCTTCACGACGTAAATCTTGATGAAGAGGAGTACTTTTTAGGCTTTTTCAATGTCGGTGCATATCAAGAGACCTTGGGGATGAACCACAACCTCTTTACACACCCGAGTGAATACACCATTACGATCGATGAGTACACTTATGAGATCAAAAATGCTGTAGAGTCCAAAAGTATACTTGATATCTTAGACTCAATAGGCTACGATGCGGAGATGGTATCAAGCAGACTTAAGAGCGATCTTATGAAATCTGATTTTATTACAGAGCAAGAAAAAAATGATACACTTGCAAAACTGGAGCTGTTTTTAAACCAAAACGGCTATCTAAGAACTACGAACTAGGAGTTAAAATTGGGAATTTATGCTGACATCAAAGAAGATTTTTTAAATGTTTATAAAAATGATCCGGCACTTAGTTCTAAGCTAGACTTCCTGTTTAACTACCCAGGTGTTTGGGCTGTTGCTTGGTACAGAATAGCTCACAGCCTCTACCGCTCAAACTTTAAGACACTCGCAAGAGTCATTATGGGTCTAAATCAGATCTTTACAAATATAGATATACATCCGGGTGCGGTCATCGGCAGAAGAGTCTTTATAGACCACGGTTTTGGTGTTGTCATAGGTCAGACTTCAATTATTGAAGATGATGTAATAATATATCAGGGAGTAACACTTGGCGGTGTATCACTCACTCACGGCAAAAGACACCCGACCATTAAAAAAGGTGCCGTTATAGGTGCCGGAGCAAAAGTATTGGGTAATATTACAATAGGAGAGTATGCAAAGATAGGTGCAAACTCCGTTGTAGTAAAAGCGGTTCCCGACAATGCTACGGCAATAGGCATTCCCGCTCATGTAATTGAGAAAGGAAGATGTAAAGATCCATTAATGCATAATCTCCTTCCGGATATCAATAAAGAGATGTTTGAG
Source organism: Sulfurimonas crateris (assembly GCF_005217605.1). Classification (NCBI taxonomy): domain Bacteria; kingdom Pseudomonadati; phylum Campylobacterota; class Epsilonproteobacteria; order Campylobacterales; family Sulfurimonadaceae; genus Sulfurimonas; species Sulfurimonas crateris. The sequence goes on from NZ_SZPX01000003.1 coordinate 164,336, forward strand.
TATCTTCTTAAGCGTGTTGCCGTCCTTGAGCATATCTTGGTAGAAGATAATAAAGAGCTTCTTGAACAAGACCTTCAACTTGAAAACATTTACGAATCTTTTATCCGCGCTATGAAAAACTAAAAATATTTTAGTATAATTCCGCAATATTTTCAAAAAGGGTTTAATATGCTAACAGACCGTATTAACACGCTATCCGAATCAATCACAATCGCTATTTCTACACTCGCAGGCGAGCTGAAAGCTCAAGGTAAAGATATCATCAGCTTCTCAGCAGGTGAGCCTGATTTTGATACGCCTCGCGTTATTAAAGATGCTGCCATTGCGGCTATCAATGATGGTTTTACGAAGTATACCGCGGTTGACGGCATCCCTGCTCTTAAAGCGGCAATTGCAAATAAGCTCAAAAGAGACAACAACCTCACTTACGCTCCAAACCAGATCATTACCAACAACGGCGCGAAGCACTCTTTGTTCAATCTATTTGCGGCAGTCATACAAAAAGGCGACGAGGCCATCATTCCATCCCCTTACTGGGTGACATACCCTGAGCTTGTTCTCTACTACGGCGGTACAGTCGTAGAGATAGAGACGCATGATGACAATGCGTTTAAGATAACTCCACAGCAGCTTCAAGATGCCCTTACGCCAAAGACTAAGATGATTGTCCTGACAAGTCCATCAAATCCGACAGGTGCAGTCTACTCAAGAGCAGAACTTGAAGCGCTTGGAAAAGTACTTGAAGGCACTGATGTTATCGTTGCAAGCGATGAGATGTATGAAAAGCTTATCTACGACGGCGAGTTTACATCTTCGGCAGCTGTAAGCGAAGATATGTACAAGCGCACCGTAACTATTAACGGTCTTAGCAAATCGGTTGCGATGACAGGCTGGAGATTCGGCTATATGGCAGCGTACAATACAGAGCTTATCCAAGCTACTAAAAAACTTCAGAGCCAAAGCACCTCTAACATCAACTCGATCACGCAAAAAGCGGCAATCGCAGGCTTAGACGGTTCAGCAGATGATGATATCGAGATGATGAGAGTCGCATTTAAAGAGCGCCGCGATGAGGCAGTAAAGCTTATAAACGCAATTGACGGACTGAGTGTATATAAGCCTGATGGCGCTTTTTATCTTTTTGTAAACATAAAAGAGCTGAGCAACGACTCTATGGAGTTTTGTAAACAGCTTTTAGAAAAAAAAGGCGTAGCCGTAGTTCCCGGTGTTGGTTTTGGAAGCGAAGGCTACTTTAGATTCAGCTTTGCAACCGATATAGAGAGTATCCGCAAAGGTATCAAACGTATAGAAGAGTTTGTAGAAGAACTAAAGGCTTAAAGATCAATTTTATGCTTTTCTCTATTTTATCTCTGCCATTACGATGCAGAGATAAATCCACATTTGTTTTAAATCACTTTTTTAAAAAACTAAAAACTAAGGATAGAGAATGTGAAAACATAATCTTACACTAAACAAAAAATAAAAATAAAAAAGGATAATTATTGTTAGCAAAATATTTTAAAAAAGAGGAGTGGTTCTCAAACATAAAAGGAGACTCACTAGCAGGAATCGTAGTTGCACTAGCACTTATACCCGAAGCCATAGCTTTCTCTATCATAGCGGGAGTCGATCCTAAAGTAGGACTCTATGCATCTTTTTGTATAGCGGTAGTAATCGCATTTGTAGGCGGTCGTCCGGGGATGATAAGTGCGGCAACGGGTGCAATGGCGCTTTTGATGGTAACACTTGTAAAAGAGCACGGGTTAGAGTATCTTCTTGCGGCTACGGTTTTAACAGGTCTGCTTCAGATGGGTGCGGGTTATTTTAAACTCGGGCAGTTGATGAGCTTTGTTCCACGCGCAGTCGTTGTCGGTTTTGTAAACGCCCTTGCCATCCTTATCTTTATGGCTCAGCTTCCAGAACTTACAAACGTCACTTGGCACGTTTACGCACTTACAGCCGCGGGTCTTGGCATAATATATCTCTTTCCTTACATACCAAAGATAGGAACTATGTTACCATCTCCGCTTGTAACGATTGTAGCTATCACTTTAGTCGTAGTCCTCTTTGACATAGATGTAAGAAATGTGGGTGACATGGGTGCGCTTCCAGATACACTTCCGATCTTTTTGATCCCTCAGATCCCGTTTAATCTTGAAACTCTGATGATAATACTTCCATACTCTATCTCTTTGGCTATGGTTGGTCTTTTGGAGTCTTTGATGACGGCTACTATCGTAGATGATTTAACAGATACAAAGAGTGATAAAAACAGAGAGTGCAGCGGTCAAGGTGTAGCAAACATAGCTTCTGGTTTTATGGGAGGTATGGCAGGTTGTGCTATGATCGGGCAATCGGTCATCAACGTAAAATCTGGCGGACGAACAAGACTCTCGACTCTTCTAGCAGGTGTCTATCTGCTTATTATGGTCGTCTTTTTAAGCGATCTGCTCTCTATAATCCCGATGGCAGCACTTGTCGCAGTTATGATAATGGTCTCTATCGGTACGTTTGACTGGGGCAGTGTTAAAAAACTAAAGACCCTACCAATCTCTACAAATGTTGTTATGGTAGCGACCGTTGTAGTCGTTGTTTGGACACACAACTTGGCTCTTGGTGTATTTGTGGGCGTGCTTTTGGCATCACTCTTCTTTGCAAACAAGATCAGCCACTTTATGTACAACGAAACATCCTATGATGAGGCGACTGACACAAGAACATATAAGATAGTCGGTCAGGTATTTTTTAACAGTGCAGATAAATTTGTAGAATTTTTTGACTTTAAGGAAGTTGTAGAGAATATCACGATAGACTTAACCAGAGCTCACTTTTGGGATATATCTGCCGTTTATGCACTTGACAAAGTAGTCATTAAACTGCGCCGTGAAGGTGCAAATGTGACGCTAATCGGGCAGAATCAGGCGAGCAGTACAATCATAGACAGATTTGGTGTGCATGATAAACCAGAAGAGATAGAAAAAGTTATGGGAGGACACTAAGATGCAAGATATAAAAAGTATAGAACAGGCGGTTTTTGCCTGCGTTGACGGTTCAAAATACTCAGAGGCAGTATGTGATTATGCGCTTCACATAGCAAAGCAGCTAAACCTAACATTAGTTTTGCTAAATACGATCGAGCACCCAAATGCCTCATCGATTACAAACCTCTCTGGAAACTTGACTCTTGGAGAGAGAGATCTACTTCTTAATGAACTCTCAGACGAGGATGCGCAAAAGAACAAAGAGAGCATAAACCACGGCAAAGAGATCTTAAAAGAGCTAAAAGAGAGAGTCACTGACAAAGGCTACAGCAATGTTGTCATCTCCCAAAGACACGGCACTCTCTACGAAAACCTAAAAGAGCTCGAAGATAAACTAAGAGTGGTCATTTTTGGCTTCTCAGGCATGGGGCATATGCAAAAAGAGGATGAAGTAGGCTCTTGCGTAGAGAATATTATAAGAGATGTCGATGCGCCGATAATCTTGGTAAACAAAGAGTACACTCCTATAAAGAGCGTAATGATAGCTTTTAACGGTGAGAGCGGCTCTACAAAAGCTTTAGAGGAGCTATCTTCTTCACCGATGCTTGAGCATGATGTAAAGAGATACGTTGTAAATATAAACAATAATCAAAACAGATCTGATGAGCTGATAAAACATGCAAAAGAGATCATCAAAGATGAGACTCTAAACTGTGAGTTTATCCAAAAATCAGGTGAGCCTCTAGAGAGCATCTTGGAGTGTATTGAAAAAAATAGCATTGATATGTTAGCTATCGGCTCTTACAGCCACGGTAAACTTAAAACCGCTCTCTTTGGAAGCCTTACGACGAAGCTTATTCAAAACGTAAAGATTCCTCTCGTTATTTTAAAATAGTATCCTCTAGCTTAAAATCCTTAATGTAAAAGATACCGACACCCTGTCCGGTCTCTTTTACATCAACGTCTATCCTCACCGATCTGCTGAGGCTGTACTGCAGCGTCAGGCTTGAAATATCATCGTTTTTATAGACCATACGTACTCTCTTGCCAAAACGCTTACCTATCTCATACCCTAACGTTCCATCCTCGTTTGTAAGAATGTTGAGCGTATCTATCTTTAGGTTTGCCGACTTGCTTAAAAACCCTTTTAACCCTGCTCCCAAAGCCAGCGTTCCAAGAGAGCTTCTTGACTCTTTGCCTGTAGTGTCAAAAATAGAAGAGGTAGCCTCACCAAATAGAATATAGGAGATGATATCATCCTGACTCATTTGCGGATTTGATGAGAGGATAAACACGGGAGACTCGACTCTGTTTGTTATATATATCTCTATATCTACATTATCAAGCGTGTAGTGGTGAAGATTTAGGTTTAGGTACGGGTTGGCGTAGTGTTTATCATAAAAGTATATCTCGCTCTCATCAAACTCAAACTCTCTATCGCTGATAGTTGCGACTCCGCTGTGTATCTGCAGAGCGCCGAGTATCTGCAATAGACCGCCAAACTCTTGATAGATAACTAGATTTGGAGTGACCAGAAGTTCAACGTCTTTTATTTTGTACTCAATTGGTTTTGACGAGTAGACTCTGATATTTAGCTCTCTTTTCTCATGCTCTTTTTTGGGCGGTTTAATATCTTGGATAATTATAATATCCTCATCCTTTATAGCATACTCTTTTTTTGGAACATAGGTAATTACTCCGCTAAGTATCTCGATATCGCCGCTAATGCTCTGTGAGCCGTTACTATTTACAGATGCTTCAATATCAACTCTTACACTTACATTTGCATCCTCTGATTCATAACGAAACTTATCGCTCTTTATAGTAACGTCAGCACTCATTTCAGAGTAGTTCAGCTCTCCGCCTATAAGCAGATTGTCATAGACCCAAAACTCTTTGAGCTCAATGATGTCGTTTTGGCTTAGAGAAATTTTTGAGGCTCTTTTTGAATAAACTCTCTTCTGCATCACTCCAATATTATAGCTTTTAACGATAACCTCTCTATCCGCATAAAAAAATTCAACATAAGAGTCTCTATCCGTATATATATTTTGAGAATCAAGCTCTAACCTATACCAAGGAATATCGACTCTTGTATCTACTTCAACTCCATCTTTAAGCGCTACTTTTGCCTTTAAGATAACAGAAGCATCAAAAAGCAGACTCTCATCTATAAGTTCGAGTTCGATTAGAAGAGTCCTAATAGAGTCTATATTTGCCTCCACCATAAACTCTCTATTTTGAATACTTCCTTTTATATCAAACTTGCTCTCTCCAGCTTTTAAAACACCGACAAGACCATTTTCATCCTCAAAGAGTGTCAAAGAGAGCTTGCCTGTGCCGATGTTTGCTCTTAAGCTCTCTTTGTTTTTTAACACAAAGACATTGAGCTTGGAAAATCTATCAATGTTATACTCTCTTAAGTGTGGCGCATCGCTTTTTGGATAGAGTTCGCCTGTAAGCGCTATGGATTCGTTTTTAAGCTCGACTTTTGCATCCAGATCCGCATAAATGCTCTTAGCCTTTAGTAAAAACTCTTTAAAATCTTTTGTCTGCGCATTTACAACTATATCTTTTGCCCCAAGATCAAACTGTGTCAGATTCTCATCTCTTTTTATAGCAACACTGAAGCTCTCAAAAGGAAGATTAAACTCATCTTGCACTATTTTTGCCTCTAGGTTTGATGTAGCTTTCCCATCAAGCCCTACTCTGCTTTTTTGCTCGATGGCAATATTATTGTTCGCATAAAGAGCAGTGTAATCTGAGTAGAGCGTAAAGAAATCATCACTAAAACTATAAGTCGCATGAAGTTCTATATTCTCTAAAACAAGATCTTCTACATCTTTAAAAACAACGCTCTTTAGCGATGTTTTAAGATCTGCTTCTTTGCTAGATATGTCAAAAAAGAGCTCAATCTTGCTTGGCGTATATCTTAAAAAACCAAGATACTCATTATGAAACTTCTCACTTGGCAAAAGAGTAGATCTTCCTTTGAGGTTATTCTCCTTAACACTCCCCTCAAGAGAGAGAGCTGCATAGGGGGTCTCTGCCTCTAAGAGTATCTTTCGTATATCTATTGTCTCTCCAAGTCTTATATCAATAGCAGTGAGGTTTAAGGAGTATATTTCACCTTTATAGGCTGCTTTTACGTTTTGTATATCTACTTTTGAGATGTTAAGAGCAAAAATGGACGATGTCTCTGCACTCTTGGTCTCTAGAAGCTTCTTGGCATCTACAAAAACTCCATTGGCACTGATAGAGCTTACTCTTGGAGTCGGACTCATAAGCATTAAAAGATTGTAGTTAACTCTTAACTCATCGACCTCTATACTATCCTTATACTTTACGCCACTTACAATAACTCCACTAAAGAGCGTTCCCTCTATACCTTTATACTCTACATCATACTCTTTTAGATAGTTCTGCGCCAGATACGGCACTACATCTTTTTGAAACAGAGCAATCAAGATAATAGCTGCTCCAAGCAGTGCAAGAAGAGTTGTAAAATGTAAAAAAGTATAGACTCTTTTTATCAAAACAGCTCTCCTATGTGAAAGTGAATAGCATACTGCTTTGTGGGATCTTCTATATCAAAACCTACATCAATTGCTATAGGACCGATGGGTGTTCTGTAACGAAGACCAAAACCCGCGCTGTAGTATCCGTTGTCATAACTAGGCGTACTATCGTTTCCCAAAAAAGTGTTGTCGCTAAAGAGAACTCCCCTCAGGTTGCCATATATCTCAAAGCGTATCTCAGCCGTTGCCTCTACTATGGAGTTTGATCCGATCAGGTTGTTTCTCTCATCAGTCGGACCCAGCTTTCTATAGCCGTATGCACGATTGCTATGCATACCGCCTGCAAAAAAGCGATAAGATGGAGGGAGATCACCATCTTTAATATCGAGCGTTCCAAAGGTGGCTCTAAATCCTGCAATATAATCATCCACTATAGGTAAAATATAGCCTCCCGTTGCCTTAAACTTATAGTATGTCGCATCAGATATATCACTCTTTAATGAACCCATTATTTGTGAGTTTATAAAGTATCCGCTTGTGGGGTCTAGTATCTTGTCTCTGGTATCGTAGCTCCACTCCAATTTGGGAGAGACCAAAAATATCGTGTGTTCAGGAATAAGGATCATATCGTCGCTGCCGTATGTTTTTGACCTGTCGATATATATGCTCTCTTTAAAGAGATGCGGTGTTCTCTTCTGCAAAAGGTATGGCTCCACAAAGACCCTGCTCTCTTTAAAAGTGACAAAATCCTCATTCTCATAACCTGCCTCCAAGCCGAGTGCGTTTCTGTTTAAGAGCGGCATATCGAAATTTGCTTTTAGAGACTGTTTTATTTGGGTCACTCTCGTCTCAATGCCTATAGTCTTTAGATTGCCTAAAAAATTTCTATGTTTGAGTCCAAGCATAATCATAGCGCCCTCATCACTGCTTACACCAAGACCGGCTTGAAAACGCAGAGGATTTTCATTCTCTAATACGCTTAGGGATAGATCAACGCTGTTGTCTCTTTGTACCTTTGTATCTATTATCGCTTTTGATATGCCCTCATGCCCATAAAGGCTCTTATAGCTCATATCGATCTTGTTTGAAGAGAAAGGTTCACCCTCCTCTATATGCAATATAGACTCAAGTATCTCTGCGTCGATATTTTTTGACGCCATTACCTCTATCTCTCCAAAGCGGCATCTCTCGTTTTGTAAAACTTTATAGTTCAAATATGCAAGGTTTTTCTCTATATCTATCCACGCTTTTGCATCGAGCTCGGCTTTACAAAAACTGCTCTGGGCATAGAGAAGTTTTATATCTTTTTTGCTCTGTATAAATTTGTCGGCATCAAAAACATCCCCCTCTTTAAACGGTATCTGCTTTCCTATATTCAGTCCTGCAGAGTAAGTGATAGTTTTGACGATTATTGGCTTGTTCTCTTTGATGATTATAGTGATGGTACCTTCATCACTGATGTATGAGATCTCTACGTGGTAAAAGCCTTTTGATCTATAGTACTCTTTAAGAGCCTCTATGGTCAATTCTACATCTTTAACCTCTAACGTAGGCTCATCTGCATAAAATTCAAAAAAGTAGGGTTTATGTAACTCTAGCACATCATAAAGTTCTCTTGATGAGATCTCTTTGTTCTGGCTAAAAAAAAGCAGGGGAGTTTCGGCAAGCAGAAGCGTAGAGAAGAGAAAATATATTAAAAATTTCGTTTTCAACTACACTCCCGTAACACCTTATTTTAACTCTTTAAGAGCCTCGATTACTTCATCTATATTTTCAAGCGGGATATGCACTTTCCACTCAGGCTCACCTGCATTTCCAACAAGTGATATACCGATGCTAGCCACACTTGCACTTCCTGCACCGTAAGGCTCGTCGATCTTAGTTACGTTAATAACACCTTTTTTAGTTCCGCTTAATTTAATTGTTTTTGACATTAACTCATCCTTTTGTTTCTTATTTGATTAGTCTAGCAATTTTACCCTGAAGTTTCAACCACACTCTATGTTCCATCAAAGGAAATCCAGCAAAGGTTAAGCCGCTTTTCTCAATACTCTTTGTAACACCGCTGCGTGCCGCCATCGTAGTAAAAGGGGCGATGCTTAGATGTCCTGCCGTAGCACTCTGTCCGCCCAAGACAACATTTCTTCCTAGAGTAGTTGAGCCTGCAATGCCTGATTGGGCAACAATTACAGAGTATTCACCGATAACACAGTTGTGTCCAATTTGAACAAGATTATCTATTCTAACACCTCGCTTTATAAGCGTAGTTCCAAAAACCGCCCTGTCTATAGTGGTCGAGCTGCCTATCTCCACATCATCTTCTATAACGGCATTACCATTTTGGTATATCTTCTTATGTTCACCCATCTTGTTCGTTGCAAAACCGAAACCATCGCTTCCTATAGTAGAGTTTGCGTGGATTATGCACTCGCTTCCTACAATGCAGTCTCTATATATAACAACACCGGGATAGATTATAGTATTGTCTCCGATAACCGTATTTGCGCCTATATAGACATGAGCCATTATAGTACAGTTCTCACCGATCACAGCACCGTTTGCTATCTCCGCTTTTGGGGATATTACAGTTCCTTTGCCTATCTTTGGCTCTGGCAGGGTCGCATCTTCAACAGGAGGTGCAAAATATTTTGAGATTCTCGCCATCTCCCAGTATGGATGTTCAACGACTAAAGCAGCGCACCCTTTGGGCACAAAATCTTTTGTGTGCCCATCAACTATTATAGCGCCTGCATTTGAGTTTTGTATATCTTTTATATATTTTGAATTTGCGACAAAAGAGAGCTCACTTTTTGTAGCATCTTTAAGTGTGTTCATCTTTGTTACTTCAAAGTTCTCGCCGCTAAAATCACACTCTAAAATCTCTGCAATTTTTTTTAAATCCATTGTTACTCCTACTCGTTTAACTTCGCTATCCTCACTTGAAGCCTTTTCCAATCTCTGTGATTCATAAGAGGGAATCCGCTGTAGACTCCGCCGCTTTTGTCTATGCTCTTTGTAACCCCGCTTCTTGCCGTAAAGGTAGAAAAGGGTGCTATCTCCAGATGATCGCTAAAAGCGCTCTGTCCGCTTACAACGCAGTTACGCCCAAGCTTTGTAGAACCCCCTACTCCAGTCTGAGCTACAAAAATAGAGTACTCACCGATGTCGCAGTTGTGTGCGATATGGATAAAATTGTCAAGTTTTGTACCGCGTCTTATTATCGTAGAGTTAAAAACAGCTCTGTCTATTGCACAATTTGCGCCTATCTCTACATCATCCTCTATTATAACATTTCCGTTTTGATATATCTTTATATGTCTGCCCTCTTTTGTATGCGAAAAACCAAAACCATCAGCCCCTATGACCGTTCCTGCATGGATGATGCACTCACTTCCGATAACAGAGTCTCTGTAGATAGTAACATTTGGATAGACAACGGTGTTACTGCCTACTACAACATTCGTACCTATATAGGCACCTGCCATTATGGTAACGTTCGAGCCTATAACTGCACCCTTCTCGATCTTTGCCATAGAGTCTATATAGCACTCTTCGCCTACAACTGCATCGCCAAGATGAGGCTCAATAGGTTTTTTATGAAAAAGCTTTGTAGCCTCTGCCATAGAGATTGAGACATCTTCGCAGACAATGTATGATGACCCTTTTGGAAGATGCTCTATCAGTGCATTTGTTATTAAAAAGGCTTTTGCCTTTGAGAAGTTTAGCTCATTTGCGTATCTTTTATGAACTGCAAATGAGAGTTGTGAGGGCGAAGATAAAGAGAGCTCATTCATAGAGTCTATCTCTACATCTTCCCCTACAAGCTCTAGTTTTAGATGTGAAGCTATATCGCTAAAGAGCACTTAGACCTATCTCTCTAGTGCTACGGCACCGCTTCTTACAATCTCTTTTGGATTGTATTTGTTTATTATCTTTAAAAAGTTGTCAACTCTCTTTGGCTCATCCGCAACCATTACTATAATCACATTATCCCCGACATTGACGATCTTTCCGTTGTATGCTCCGCAAAGCGTGCTTATATCAGTAATATTCTCAGATACCGGAAATTTGATAAGCGCCATCTCTTTTTCAACCAGATCAGCGTGCTCATAAACCTTTAGAACAGGTATAAGCTTATGAAGCTGCTTCGTGATCTGCTCTATAACTCTAACCGAACCTGATGTAACTATAGTAAGCCTAGAGTACTTAGAGTCCGGGATAGGAGCTACGGTTAGCGACGTAATGTTATAACCGCGTCCGGAGAAAAGGTCTGTAATACGAGAGAGTACGCTCGCCTCATTTACAACAATAACAGAAATAACTCTTCTTTCACTCTTCTCCATTATTTTTTCTCCTTTTTCTCTAGTAGCATCATATTAAAGAGCGAGCCTCCTGCCGGAACCATCGGCATAACGTTCTCTAGTCTCTCAACCACGACATCTATAAAAGCAACTATATTTTTCTCGATAGCATCTTTGAGTGCTGCATCAAACTCTTCTTTTGTTGTAACTCTATACCCTATTCCGCCAAATGCCTCTGCAAGCTTGACAAAGTCAGGCTGAACGCTAAGATCGGTCTCACTGTGTCTCTTTTCATAAAATAGAGTCTGCCACTGACGAACCATACCCAGATAGTTGTTGTTAAGTATAATATTTATAACAGGCAGCTTCTTCTCCACTGCGGTCATAAGCTCTTGACAGTTCATAAGTATAGAGCCGTCTCCCGTAAAGTTAATGCTTACCTTATCGGGTGATGCCGCCTTTACACCCATAGCCGCAGGAAAACCAAAGCCCATAGTTCCAAGACCGCCTGAGCTTATCCATTGACGAGGACGGGTAAACGGATAGAACTGCGCAGCCCACATCTGATGCTGCCCGACATCGGTTGAGATATTTGCATCATCGCCTAGAAGTTCGCCGACTCTCTGGATTACCCACTGAGGTTTTAATCTATCTGTGTCTTCATGATATGTAAGCGGATGAAGAGTATCAAAGTTCTTTATGATCTCTCTCCAAGATGCATACTTTGCAGGATTGATATTTGTCGATTGTTTGAGCATCTCCTCTACAACGTTTTTAACATCTCCTACTATCGGATAGTCAGCATTTACAAGCTTTGAGATACTTGCAGGGTCAATATCAACGTGAATAACGCCTGCATTTTTTGCAAACTCGGATAATTTTCCCGTTACTCTATCATCAAATCTGGCACCAAGACCTATTACCAGGTCTGTCTCGCTCATAGCCATATTTGCGGCATAAGAGCCATGCATTCCCAGCATTGAGATCAGGTACTCATCATCATGACTAAGAGTACCTCTTGCCATAAATGTCTCAACAACAGGTATTCCCGTTGCATGAACCAGATCTCTTACTTCGTAAGCAGCATTGGAGTTTATAATACCTCCGCCTAAATAAAAGAGAGGTCTTTTTGCTTTTGCAATAGCCTCCATAGCCTTTTTGATCTGGCGCGGATTTCCTTTTGTATGAGGCTTGTATGTCTCAAGATCAAGCTCAATCGAGTAGTCAAACTTTGCTATCTGAGCCGTTACATCTTTTGGAATATCGACATGAACCGGACCGGGACGACCGCTTGCAGCAATATAGAAAGCCTCTTTAAGTATGCGTGGAAGCTCCGTTGCATCCGTAACCAGATAGTTGTGCTTTGTGCATGAGCGGCTTATTCCAACCGCATCTATCTCTTGAAACGCATCCGTTCCGATAAGACTCATTGGAACCTGCCCGCTTATAACTACTAATGGAATAGAATCCATATATGCATCCGCAAGTCCTGTCACTGCGTTTGTAAAACCCGGACCACTTGTTATCATTGCAACACCGACTTTTCCGCTGGCTTTTGAGTAGCCCTCTGCAGCATGTACCGCAGCTTGCTCATGTCTAGTCAAAATATGTTCAAATTTATCTTGCTTATAAATCTCATCGTAGACATTCATAATTGCTCCGCCGGGGTAGCCGAATACCTTCTCTACACCCTCTGCAATTAAAGCTTCAATGACCATCTGAGCGCCACTTATTTGCATGAAAAGTCTCCTATATTAAAAAATTCGCCAATTATATATAAAATGAGCTATATCTGAGTTTAAATGTGTGAGATAAAAAAAATAGACAGTTTTAGGCTCTATATTTCATTTTGTGATAAAATTGTAACAAAATTAACATCTTAGAACAATTTTGTAAAGATATTGTAAAGAATTTGTCAAATATAAATTGACACTCTTCTCATATACTTTTAAAATCTAATAAAAAGGGATCTAGGATGATGATATCAAAAACAACGGCTCCGTTTCTGGCTTTGCTTTTAGCAGCGTCTGCGTATGGGGTTGAAAACGTAAAGGTTAGCGGGGGTGCAAAATACTGGTACCAGACAACGGTAAAAGACACTACTTCAAATGACTTTTTCCAACAAGAGAGCAGTGTCGGGGTAGCCGCTGTAGAGCTTGGAGTAAGCGCTGATCTTTACGAGGGGTTAAAGGGGAAAGCGAGTGTTATAGGAGTTGACAGTCTTGGATTAGAGCAGAGTTTTGTAAAAGATATATCGTCTGCGGGTGCAGGTCGTGAAAGTGGTGACAACTACTATAGAACACAGATCTGGATAAGTGAAGCAAATCTTGACTACAAAATAGCAAATACTTCAGTAATTGTCGGTCGTCAAGCACTTAACACTCCATTGCTTTTTACAGAGAGATGGAATGCAACATATAACACATTTGACGCAGCGGTGCTAATAAACAGTGACCTTCCTTATACTACGCTTGTAGCAGGTTACGTGTATCAGCATAACGGTGGAGCAAGTGCAGGAAACGCTACTGCAACCAACTTTCCGAGTACAACCATGCACAACGGAAGCTACTACGGTTTTGGCAGTTCTTACGACGGTACAACAGTGACAGACGCAAAAAGAGGAGCATACGCATTTGGTGCTATGATAAAGCCTCCTGTTGAAAATTTGGCTGTTAACCTGTGGTACTACAATATAAACTCGACATTTACTGCTTACTGGGCGGATGCAGAGTATAAAAATTCAGGACTTTTTGTCGGAATTCAAAATGCAGGAATAAATCTGGCAGCTTCAGGTATCGACGATGCGATGATAACTGCTGCAAAAATAGGATATAGCGTGGATAAATTCAGCGCAGACATCTCTTGTTCAACAACGGCAACAGGTGAAGATGGTACGGCGACAATTGCAAATGCCGCAACGGGTGACAAATCTAAAGTGTATACGCAGTCCGTATTTCAAGATGGTGCATTTGTCGGCACACGTGATACTGATGCTATAAGAGCTGCGGCAAGTTACCAGTTTGACGGATTAAAACTAACAGCTTCATTGCAAAACGCAGAACAGACTTCAAAGGAAGGAATGGAATTTGACCTGATTGCATCTGCAAAACTGGGCAAGTATGTAAGTTTAACGGGAATCTATGTTCATCAGGATGTTGATGAAAAAACAGCAGCAGACTTCAAGAACGATGCTATACGTCTAATCGCTGCCGTTAAATTTTAGGAAAATCATGTTTAATGCTCTGGCTCTAAAAGTTTCTCTCCTACAATCAACTTTAAGAGCCGTCTCATTTGCCAAATCTTGTTAGTACAAGATACCTTTATCAGGGTGAGGCTGCTCACCTCTGATAACCGACTTATCGTCACTAGAGCTCTGAGCTGCACTTAGAGCTATAGTCATACTCATCATCACAAAAATCATTGAGATAACTTTTTTCATAGGCAAACTCCTTTATCGTAAAATTCATACTTACATATCCGATCATCATCACAAATATGACCGAAAATATAAATGTGATAAAATAATAACAAAACTAAGGACAATTTTTGTCTTATTTAGCAAATAAATTAGAAAAACTTATCTTGCTTGTACGAATTGTAACACATTTTATTATAACGACTCTGTAAGATATTAAGAATTTTATATGATTTTATTTATAAAATGGAGTTTACTATCATGGATGGTCTCCAGCTCTCAATTAAGCCCTGTTTTTGAGAATTTATATTGATCTTAGTGTGTGGAAACTTGACCTTAAAATCCTCGAAAAAGCCCTCTATACGCTTTGTTAAGCCGTAATAAAGCATATAGTTCTTTATACCGTTTTCTACTTTTTTTTGTTCCATATTTTCATCAAGTGCCTTATAGAGCTGAGTTATATGAGCCTTTGAAAAAACATCTGCTATCTCTTGTGTTTTTGACTTTATTTTCATATATTTTGCCAAAATTCCCTTTGTTCCCTCTATATTTGCATAAAGAGCAAGATCATCTGCTTTTTTAAGATCCTCTTCCCACTGGGCATTAAGAAGTTTTCCGTCTTGGCTCTCTTTTAGAGTCTCAAACTCATCCATAATAGTGTATGCAAGAGCACTGTTTTCCTCTTTTATGGCACCAAAAAACTTTCGTTTTGCCTCTATTAGAGCAATGCTCTCTTTTGCTTCATCCCTAAAGTCATCAAAATCAAGTAATATATGAAATATCTGAAGTGCAGAGTTAGTGTCTCCGTTACCAAGCATTACCTGAGCTTTCATATATAGATTGTCAGAGTAGTTAATAAGAGCTTTGTATTCAGGGTACTCTTTTAAAAACTCAGCCTGTTTTACGATCTCTAAAGCAAGCTTGAACTTTCTGTGAGTTATCGCTTCTCTAAATCTTTTGTAGAGATTTACATTTTGTATGAGTTCTTGAATCAGAGCACTCTTTTCGCTTATTCCCCTATAAGGTAGCAGTATCTCTTGAACTTTGTGGCTTAACTTTTGATCCAGCATATACTTTTTTGCAAGCACAAGGTCTCTCTCCCACTGAGCCTCCATCGACTTATAGACCTTTGTCTCTTTATATAGCGGATGAAGATTCACCAAAGCGTAGGCAAGAGATAGTTTTTTTGATTTTACGTATGATAGAAACTTCTCATACTCCGAGTACTCAGAGAGTAGTTTTTGCATCTGCTGTTTTTTTGACGCAATAAGCATAAAATCTTTAAATATCTCTTCTGCCTTTACTTTTTCAGAGTTTTCCAAAAGCAGTTTTGCTCTTTGAAGCGTCTTCTCCCAGAGTATCTCAAATGTTCTGTGTGGCTTAGTATAAGCTAAAAGCGGATTCTCTCTTATGCAGCCAGAGATATGAGAATACTTTTTTTGCTCCAGCAGTTCACGCAGATGCTTCTCTTTATCAAAGATATCATAAACGAGAAGTTCACCGTTCGCACTTCCTACAATAAGCTCTTCTCTTGCTTCATCAAAGCTCAAAGATGTTATCGCATCAGAGAGTTTTATATACTTTTTTGATATCTGCTCATAAGTTAAGAGATCATATACAAGAACATATCCTAGCTTTGTACCCAAAAAAAGAAATCTGTTTTTGCTTCCCACACATACAGATAGAACTTCGTCATGTATCCCTTTGAGTCTTGCTATGACATTGGCGGAGTTTACATTCCAGACTATTGCCGTGCTCTTTTTATCAAGACTAAAAAGCCTGCCATCTTCTAAAAACTGAACCTTCAGTACGGGAGCGGAGTGGGCTTTTAACTTGCCATGCGGAGTCATCATTGCCAAGTTGTACAGAGAGATATTTTTGTCGTAGCCAGACGTTGCAACCCATTTGCCGTCTTGTGTAAATGCTATGTCGGTTACAAAATCTTTATGGGGAGGTAGCGTGAAAGTAAGCTGTGCGCTATTTATATCTATGCCGTATGTGATCCCCTCATCGCCGCAGGAGAACATATATCTACCATGAGGTTCGATCGCAACGCAGGAGACATCTCCTTGATGTCTATCGACCTTAGTAAGCAGTTTTTTGCCTTTTGTCTCATAGAGCATAGATGTTTTATACTCTTTGTCAATTAGAGCAAAATATTTTGCATCACCGCTAAATGAGACTACTTTTGAGCCATATCTTGTATGCGAGACATCAACTTTTAGCTCATCAAGGAGCTTTAGAGTCTCTATATCCAGATACCTTACTGTCGTAAGCGCATCAACCGCCAAAAGCGTTTTAGCGTCCAAGATCTGTGTATATATTACCGCTTCGCTAAAACTGCTTTTTTTTATCGGCTTCATTCTGGGCTTAATCTCTTATGTAGTTTTCTTCTTTTAATACTTTATAAATCATATTTTGATGCTCTTCGCCCTTAGTCTCAACATGAACCGTAACGTTCGCGTCACCGTAATCAAGCGATATAGAGGTTCTGTCATATGCAATATGCACTATGTTTGCGTTAAGCTCTTGAAGTATCTGGGTAAAGCGCATCAATGAACCCGGTTTGTCGACTAAAGTGACAGTGAGCTTCATCTTTCTGCCGGACTTTAAAAGACCCTTCTCAATAATGACGGAGAGAAGTGTCACGTCCATATTTCCGCCACTTAGCACCAGTGCTACTTTTTTGCCTCTTAGATGTTCGAGCTTCTCATGTAGAAGTGCCGCAACACCGACCGCTCCGGCACCCTCGACCACAAGCTTTTGCTTCTCAAGCAAGAAGAGGATCGCACTTGCTATCTCCTCGTCATCTACGCTTATAAATCTATCGACACTGCCTAACATATAGCCAAGAGTGATCGGCGATGTGTCACGAACCGCGATACCGTCCGCAATAGTTCTCACACTCAGACTGTCCACGGGACTCTTTAACTCAAAAGAGTTCTTAAGCGCAGGAGCGCCCTTTGCACTCACGCCGATAACCTCTATCTTAGGATTTACGCTCTTAATAGCCGCAGCCATGCCAGATATAAGTCCGCCGCCGCCGACAGGAATTACTACTGCATCAAGATCTTGGCACTTGTCTAAAATGTCGAGTGCGAGCGTTCCTTGCCCCGCAATAACCTCCTCATCCTCAAAAGGGTGAATGAACGTCAAAGAGTTTTTCTCTCCGTGCTCAAGGGCATAAGCATAAGCCTCATCGTAATTTGTTCCGTGCAAAATAACCTCTGCACCGTAATTTTTTACGCCGTTTATCTTTGTAAGAGGCGTTGATTCAGGCATAACGATGACCGCTTTTATGCCGAACTTTGAAGCTGAGAGTGCAACTCCCTGAGCATGGTTTCCAGCACTTGCCGCTATAACTCCGCACTCTCTTTGCGCATCTTGCAGTGTTGCTATTTTGTTATATGCGCCTCTTATTTTAAACGCGCCTGTTACTTGAAGATTCTCTTTTTTTAGATAAACCTGACATCCTGAACTCTCACTTAGATGAGGAGCGTATGAGAGAGGCGTATCTACGACGACATCTTTTATGCGCTCTCTTGCTTCGTAGATCTTTTTTACGTCAAACAACTACGCCCCCTCGTGCAAGTTACGATGTTCTACCATTGTGCACATATTTTGAACTACTCTCATACCTGCATCTTTGGCGCGAGCGGCAGCTTCGTTGTTTACGATCTCTTTTTGTGCCCAAAATACTTTTACATCGCCTCTTTGTATGCACGCATCAGCCACATTATCAAGCTCTTTTGGTTTTCTGAAGATGTCTACCATATCTATCTCAAACGGAACTTCTGCAAGTGAGCGATATACCTTCTCACCGAGAATCATCTCCTCTTTAGGATAGATAGGAACTATCTTGTACCCCTGCTCTTTTAGGTACTTTGCAACTCTGTTGCTTGCCTTTGTCTCATCGGGAGAGAGCCCGATAATCGCTATAGTTTTTGTAATATCAAATATCTCTTTAATCTCTTGTTTGTTTGAGTTTACTGTAGGGAATTCGCACTCCATTATAAAACCTTTAATTGAAAAATTTTCTAATTATATCCAAAGTTTCTCCTGCCCTATGCGGTAGAGTGCGAAATCATATTTAAGCGGGTCATTTTTGTCAAACTCTTTTAGTTTTGCCGTAAGCTCTATCGCGGCTTGCAGGTCGTAGCTCTTTCTCTCTAAAAGCCCCATCTTTTTTGAGACATTGAATGTGTGTGTGTCAAGCGGGATGATAAGGTCTGCTTTATCTACTCCGCTCCAAAGACCCATATCAATGCTGTCCTCTCTTACCATCCAACGCAGATACATCATCCAACGCTTTAGCGCCCCTGCTCCCTTTGTTTTTAGAGTTACCTGAGAGATTAGAAAGTTATAACCCATACTCTGAAACGGATAGAGTTCTTGAAGAGCTTTAATAACAGAGTTTATCCCCTCAATAGTGCTTCTGTTTTTAAGATAGCCGCTTTTAAAAACCTCTTCCAGCGTGCTTTTTTCGTTTAGTCGTTTAAGAGCGATAAAAAGAGCGGCAACATCCTCACTCTTTTGAAATCTGTAGTAGTGCTTTTTCAATCCCTCTCTAATCTCATCATCACTTTTTTGCAGAAGAGAAAAATCAAGCGAGTTTAAAAACTTCACTATCTGCTTTACATTTCCGTAGGCAAAAAGAGCGCAGATAAGCGAGATGGTCGGGTCTTTATACTTGTGCGCAACCATAATGGGGTCTAGCCGCTCCTCACATATCTCACCCTCGCAGTTGCGCTTGGCAACTTCTAAATCCAACAGTTGTTTTATGTTTATGTCACTCACTTCTTAAACCTCAAAAATATTATTAATTTTTTAAGCGTATGCTATCACACAATATCAATATTTAGACAAAATTTATTTCAATCTCCCTAAAATCTCCAAAGCTTGTATCTCAAATTTTGAAAAAGCAAACCACTTTTTGCCCAAATCTTTAAGACTTGCTCCGATGTGATATATCTCTTTTTGATCGATGATGAGAAATCTATCATGAGCGTTTTTAAACTCTTTTAACTCTATGTTTTTATACTGTGAACTGTATTTTTGAAAATCAAGACGAAGTTGCTTTGAGATAGTTTGTGTATAAATTTTGATTTTTAAGTTTGGATATTTGCTAAAAAGTGTAAAAACCGTGTCGTCTATGTAGTTGTCAATAAGCACGACTTCACTTTTTGCACTCTTCAACAAATCATTTATAAAGGCATACGCATCGTATGTTTGCCCATCGAAAAAGATTCCCTTATCTGGTTTTTTGGTTTTGTCTTCTAAAGCATTCAGGACAACATCTATTTTCTCATCTGTACGAAACTGTTTTTGTTCTAGTGAATCCAATCTTTGAAAAACAAGAGCATTATTTGAGATAAACTTTCTCATATTTACAAAAGCTTCTATGATTTGAATACTTACTTTGATGGCTATATCACTTCGTAAAACCGCCGAAAGCATAGAAACACCTTGCTCTGTAAATACATAAGGTAAATATTTTCTATGTTTTCCACGAGCATTTTCTAAGGTCGCATTTTGCGACCTTAAAGATTTTTCTTTTTCTAAGGTGCCAAATTGGAACCTTAAAGAATCTTTTGAACTTGAGGTGTCAAATTGGAACCTCAAGTTTTCATACTCCTCTTCGGTAAGTTGAAAACGAAAACTTTGTGGAAATCTTTCTATATTTCGATTGACTGCCCGATTTAAGTTTTTTGTCTCCACCTGATATAGTTCAGCTAAATCACTATCAAGCACAACCTGAAGTCCTCTGATAGTGTGGATTTTATCTTGCAGATTTTGTTTATTTACAATTTCTAGCTTGTTCATTGTTCAAAGTTCCAAGTATTGATTTTATCCATCATACTAAAACAATTTATTTTTATTAAAAAATATGTCATTTTGAAATGTTTTTTTTTGTATGCATTCCCAAAGTCTTCGTTTGGAACGAGAAAAACTTTAATAACTACTTAATTGTTCTAGATACATACTCTGCAATACCACTACCTATAGAATCTGTTATTTTAATCATTGATTCCATGTCTTTTTGAATCTCTTTTGTCAATTTCTGCATGCTGTTTAGCTCCACAATATTTCGTTCAACAAATTTTTCATAATCACCTGAAAATATGTCCTCAAATAGTTTTAAAACTGCATCATTTGTATGAGATTTATCTGGGTATCTAAAATACATATTCATTTTATCAACATTATTAAATAGATCATTATCTATTAGTTTTGACAAGTTTTCAAAATTGTAATTAGCATATTTTTTTACAATAGATTCTAATTGTTTTATACTCTCTTGGTAATCTATTCCATCTAAATGTGGGGTTATTGTTTCCAATGGTGTAAGCTGATTATCGCCATCTTTCAAAAACTTATAAAGTGTTTCAATGTTGTGGATTTTATATTTTTTAGGCAAATCAATACTAATATTTTGAATAGTAATTAAACATTTTAAATAGAGTTCTATCCCATGTCTTGCATTGTAAATTGAAACATACAATTGAGGAATTAGACGAGTTGCTAAAATATATGATTTTGTTTTAATTAATTCTTTCAATAAACTATTACAATCTTCAGATAACACACTTGCAGAATACATATATGATTCTGCTAATAACAACCAGCCTGTAGCTTTGTTTGCACTCATATATGATAACCTTCCTTCTTGGTGGTTATTATTATGGATTTAAACATTTTATATTTATTTGTATGCGGGGTTAAAGCCCCACTTCCATTTTTCATTATTTCTTCGTCACTAATCCTATTAAATCTCAAAAATCGTATCGATTTTTTGCATAATCTCATGTGTCTTTGTAAGTGCTACTATGATTTTGTTGTAGTGTTCGTAATCTTCTTCTCGCATCTCGCGCCCTGCTCTGTCTTTGAGCCATTTTTGAGCGGGTTGGTAGCCGCCTATGTAGAACTCCCAAGCAATGAGCGGGATTTTGTCGATGTACTGCTCATCGTTTAGCCACAGTTTGACAAAATCGCCCTCTATCTCGACATCTTTTTTGCTTATCTTTCTCTCAATGGTGTTATTTTCACTCTCGTTTAACGCTATAACTATCTCATAAACTTTTGGATTTTCAAGCAGATGGTAGCTTCTAAGTTCACCGCCTAATTTTACCAACTCCCAAAAAGTATCTGCTTGCGGATAGGGAACGCGAGGAAAATCAATCTTTAAAAACTCTTTGTACTTTTCTCTGTAGGCAGGAGAGTGTAAAACGGCGTAGATGTAGTCTAAAATGTCAATAGGTGCAAAGCTATCTTTAACGTCCGTTTTTTCATTGACAAATGCAAGCCCCAGTTTCTCCTCTATCTCTTTTACTATCTCAAGATTTAAGTTTGGCGTGCGTTCTGTTGTTAGTGAGTTTTCGTCTGGGTAGAGGTAGAGAGGAGAAAAAATAGAACCTTTTGTTCTTTCACCACATTTAACATCAGATATATATTTTGAATAAAAAATTTGATTAAAAGTATCATCACTGCTACTTCTTGCAAAGATTAAACTATAGTTATTATTTAGCAAATGTTTTCCTACTTCTTTTCTAGTCCAAGAAGTTAAAATATCACTATATGTTAAATATCTATTATCAAAAGGTCTAAAGCAGTAATCTATTATTTGACTATTTAAATCACTTTTAAATGCTTTTTTTCTGTTCTCTGATAATTTCCAATCTCTTGTATCTCCAATTTGAAAATTTCTACTAGTTTCTGTGAAATATTTTTGTCTTATTTCTTCATCACTTATTTTAGGATCTTGAAATTCATCATTTTTTTTAACTTGTTCTTCTTTTGTGAAAGAATGAGCAAGATAATCACGAGATGTTTGAACACCCGTTGAGTAGACTTTTAATAAATTTTGTAAACTTACAAATTCTTTATATTCTTCATTTTTATTTGCATGTGTAATAAAAAAATAATATGGCTCATTACATTCCAGCTTTTTCCATGCAATATTTTTCAAGCTATTATCATTTAAAAAGTCATATTTAAACTCTCTTTTACCATATAAATCGTAGTGATAAACATCTGCTAGTTTTTTACTTTTGGTAGTTTTTATAAAGATATTTATACTTACACCCTGCATAATGTCGAATACATTTTCATCTTTGCTTCCATCGGGGCAAACCTCTTTTTTCTTTGCATTGCCATGTAGGTCTAAAATGTAAATCTTATCAAAACACTCTAAAAGCGATTTTCTCATCTGCCTATGCGTGATGCCGTCTATAAAAGAGTTGTTTGAGATGTAGGCTAAAATTCCCTCACCATTATTTTCTACATAGTGTTGTCCATAGCGAATAAATTTTATATAATCATCATCTAAACTTATCTTTCTCTCATTTAAATTTTTTTTATAATCCTGCAAAAGTTTGCTTATCCACTCGCCTTTGTTGCTAGAACTTACTGCATACGGCGGATTACCCATCACAACCATAACGGGAGTCTCTTTTTTTACCCTATCCGCCTCTTGGGATTCGGTTGCTAAAAAAGAGGCAAAGAGATTGCCTGTTTCGTCATGATGCTCTTCAAGAGAGTTTGTCAAAAAGACTTTGAGCCTCTGCGTGGTTGTCGGCTCATAGCCTGTAAGTTTTAAGAGCAGGTCTAGTTTTAGGTGTGCCATGGCGTAACTTGCCATGACTATCTCAAAACCGTGAAGCCTTGGAATGAGATGTTCGGTTACATAGCTGTTCCATTTGAGGTACTGCTTTTTCTCATACAAAAACTTAATGGTCTCTGCCAGAAATGTTCCCGTTCCCGTTGCAGGGTCAAGCACTTGGACTTTGTGAACTTCTTTGTCTATTTTGCCTTTTTTAGAAGGATTGTCCACTTTTATGGTTATCTTGCTTGTATCAGACAACCCTTTTGGAAGGTTAAACTCACTTGTCAGAACTTCATCGACTGCACGGACTATAAACTTTACAACAGGCTCAGGCGTGTACCAAACGCCCCTGCTTTTTCTAAGTTTTGGGTCAAACTCCGCTAAGAACTCTTCGTAAAAGTGGATAATTGGGTCATTTCTTTGTGTCGTGCTTCCAAAGTTCTCAAGCAGTTTGGTTACATCTGTTGCTAAAAATATCTTGACTAAACTATCGACTATCCATGAGATTCTGATATCTAAGTCATACCCTGCGAGTTGCTGAAAAAGCTTGCGTAAAAACGGGTTTGAATGTGGCAAAAGTTCGGCGGCTTCTTGTCTGCTAAAGGTTTGAAGTGTGGAGTCATGAAATCTAGCCGTAAACATTCCGTAAGTGATGGTTTGTGCGTACATGTCGGCAAAATCTTTGGGCGTCATATCGTGGATGAGCATCTGTTTAAATATTTTGTACTGTGAGTAAAGCTCTGTATTTTCATCCGCT
Organism: Sulfurimonas crateris; assembly: GCF_005217605.1. Taxonomy (NCBI): domain Bacteria; kingdom Pseudomonadati; phylum Campylobacterota; class Epsilonproteobacteria; order Campylobacterales; family Sulfurimonadaceae; genus Sulfurimonas; species Sulfurimonas crateris. The sequence continues at coordinate 187,910 of NZ_SZPX01000003.1, forward strand.
TCTATATCAATTTCTATGGCTTTTAACATCACATCTGCCATAAGTTTTGCTTTATGTGCCATCATACATGCAAGACGCGACGAGGATGTAATGCTCTGTCCGACAAAAGAGGTAAAGTCTTTGATAAGGTTTATAAACTCTGCAAAGTTTTGTGGAAGTGAGACGATTTTGCCACCAAGTATCTCGGCGATTTTTATCGTTGTGTAGAGCTGTGCGTTTTTGTAAAATTGAAACTCCATATAGTCTGTGATAATAAGGTTTTCAAGAGCGTTTTTATAGCGTGTAAACTGCTCGTTGTAATCTTTGTGGTTTAGGTCTTTGCCTATATCTTTGGCTTCAATATGCCCTATCTCGATGTTGTCTGATTTTGTGGCGATAAGGTAGTCAGGCGCACCCGCTTTTACTCTTTTTGGCTCGTTTATGGCGATAACGTTTGCATCAATGGCTTCGACTAAATCTTTAAGATGCCCTCTGTAAGTATGCTCCGTTGCTGAGCCTGTAAGGAACTCATTTGATATTTTTGTGATGTAGTCATGAAGTTTTTGCATGTTTTTTCCTTTAATGCAAATGATAAAGTTTTTTTCGCTCGCTTGATCCTGCTATGTTTAGCTGTTTTCTGTACTTTGCAATTGTGCGTCTTACCATTTGTACTTTGAACTTCTCTTGGATTAGCTCTAGGAGTTTCATGTCGCTTAGAGGTTTGGCTCTGTTCTCGTTCTTGACAAGACTTACCACAAACTCTTTTATCGCCGCATTTGAGACATCTTCATCTATTGCGGTGGTAAAGAACTCTTTCATGGCAAAAACGCCTCTGTTGCAGGCTATGTACTTATTTGCGATGGCTCTTGAGATGGTTGAGGGATTGTGTCCAAACTCATCTGCCAAAGTTTTAAGAGTTAGCGGCATAATGGAGCCGCCTGTGAAGAACTCATACTGATACTCGACTATCATAAGCCCCACTTTGTAGAGTGTCGCTTTTCTCATATCTAGCGCATCTACAAGGCTTTTTGCCTCTTTTATCTTTTGAGAGACAAACTCATGCTCGACACCGTAGTTCGTATCTATGTGGATAGTCGGGTAGTAGGCGTCATTTAGCTTTACCTCTATCTGCTCATCTTCGTTGAAAAATATCATCAAGTCAGGTACTATCTGCGAAGACTCCTCCTGATACTCGATTGAGGGAGGATTTTTAAAAGTGCCAAGTACGCGCATAACTTCCGAAAAATTTTTCTCATCCGAATAGGCGTAAATATTCTCCAGATCTTCTATGACATTTACCGCCAAACGGTAGGCCTCATCACTTATATCGGAGCTGTCCAGCTGAAAAAGAAACGACTCTGAGAGGTTTTTTGCCCCGATGCCAACAGGTTCGACATGAGCAAAACGAAGTCGGATTTTTTCAAACTCCGCCATCTCAATGCCGTTTTTTTGGCAAAACTCTTCGCTACTGCCCTCATAGTAACCGTTCTCATCAAGATTTGCGACAACATAAGAGGCGATTTTCTGAGAGATGGGTGTAGGAAAGAGAGGAGCCTCCAACTGCTCGTCCAAAACGTCATACAGTGAGCGATTCTGAATGGTCAAAGCCTCTATCTGCTCTGTTCTGGAGTTGCTTATAGAGGAGTTGATGATCTTTTTTGGGATTCTCTTCTCAAAATCCTCCTCATATCCGCTTGATACTTCGACAACAGGATTTGACTCGACAAACGGTGCCATTGCCTCGCCCAGATCGCTTAGGCTTGAGTGCAATATCGGAAGCCAATTGCGCAGAGTGTTTGAGAGCTTGTGCTTGTTCTCTACGCTATGTGTCTGTCTTAGAGCCGCCATACTTTCTTAAGCCCCTAGAGCTTAAACTCCTCGCCAAGGTAGTGTTTACGAACATCGGCATTCTGACCTATCTCGGCACTTGTCCCGCTTGCCAGCAGTGTGCCTGATTTTATAACATAGGCTCTGTCGCAGACATCGAGGGTCTCACGCACGTTATGGTCGGTTATCAGTACGCCTATCCCATAAGATGCAAGCTGTTTTATGACCGTTTGAATATCCATAACCGCTATGGGGTCAACTCCCGCAAAAGGCTCATCCAGAAGCAAGAATTTCGGCGAATTGACCAAAGCTCTTGCGATCTCTACACGTCGTCTCTCCCCGCCGCTGAGGCTTATGCCTTTTCTATAGCGGATCGGCTCGATGTTAAACATATCAAGAAGCTCCAAGATTCTCTCCTCAGCAGCTTTTTTATCTTTTATCTTTACCTCTGCGGCGATAAGAAGATTATCCTCAACGCTTAGATCTTTAAATATCGAGGCCTCCTGAGGAAGGTAGCCTATTCCCTTTAGGGCTCTTAGATGCAGAGGCATCCCAGAGAGGTTCTCATCATCAAAAAAGACCTCGCCGCCGCTTGCTTCAACAAGACCGCAGATCATATAAAAGGTAGTGGTCTTCCCTGCTCCGTTTGGTCCTAAAAGTCCGACGACCTCGCCGCTTCTAACCTCAAGACTCACCCCTTTTACGATCTCGAGATCTTTTATCTTCTTCTTTAACTCTACTGCTTTTAGTGTGTGCATATCGTGTACTCTCTTTTATCATCAGAAATTTTTTCTATAGTAATAGTCATATTTTTAATCTCAGCCGAGTCTAAAATCTCAGCCAACTCATCATCGCCCCACTCTACAAAGTGAAGTCCATCTCTATCAAGCTCTTCAAGCATTCCCAAAGAGATGAAGTGTTCAAGCCCATGATTGTAGATGTCGTAGTGAAAAACTCTATCCCCGTAACAGTGCTGCAGAGAAAAAGTGGGCGATGTCACTTCATCATCAATGCCCAGATACTTGACCGCTCTCTTTACAAAGGTAGTTTTTCCAGCCGCCAACTCTCCGCGCAAAATAACTACGCCGCTTCTAAAATTTTCAACAACATCCTCAACCAAAGTGTCCAGTTCTTTTAGCGAAAGTAGATATTTTCTCATAATTTATTTGATATTTCAATGATTTGTTTGAGTTTTTCTTTGGCTTTTGATGTTTTGATAGCTTCTCTTGACATCTCTAATCCATCTTGAATATCACGCGCCAAGCCATCAACCATCAGAGATGCTGCGGCATTTATAAGCACTATATCTCTCTGTGCATCCGTCGCCTTGGAGTCAAGAATATTATATAAAATATGCGCATTGGCTTTAGCGTCTCCGCCGACAATAGCGCTCAGAGGTGCTCTTTTTATGCCATACTCCTGAGGGTCGATTATAAACTCGCTTATCTTGCCATCTTTAAGGCGTGAAGCGTAAGTGATGTCGCTGATGCTTATCTCATCCATCCCCTCTTTAGAACTAACGACCATAGTTGAGACTGCTCCGTTCATTCTTAGTGCTTCTGCTATTTTTGGCACAAAAGATCTATGAAAGACTCCCAGAAGTGACTTTCTTGCTCCCGCAGGGTTTGTTAAAGGTCCCAAGATATTAAAAATAGTCTTATCGGGGATGCTCTTTCTCACAGGCATGATAAACTTCATAGCAGGGTGATGGTTTTGCGCAAACATAAATGTGAAACCGCTCTCTTCAAGAAGTCTTGCGCTCTGATCAATATTGAGATCTAACCTTACACCAAGCTCTTCGAACATATCTGCACTTCCTGATTTTGAAGTGACCGAGCGGCTTCCGTGCTTCGCAACCATACTTCCGCAAGAAGCTGCTAAGATCGCCACGGTTGATGATATATTGAAACTCCCAATCTTGTCTCCGCCAGTTCCTACTATGTCGATAACTTTTGAGCGCAGATCTTCTGCAATAGGCAGCTCAACTGCGAAAGAGCGCATTACATCAGCAGCCGCAGCTATCGTTTGAATCTCCGTGTTTTCGTCAAGCTTTACACCCAGCAGAAGCTCTCTCATCTGCTCATCGTTCATCTCATGCTTAAAAAGAGAGGTAAATAGTTTTTTTGCCTCTTCGTAATTCATGAAATCTCCTTTATATACTCTTCTTGAAGGCTTTTTGGGGTTGATTTTGTCTGCGGGATCTGCAGTACTTTATACTTTTTTGCAGAGTTTAGATAGTTTATAGTAATAATATCCCCTACCGCAACGTTTTTACTCGCCTTTGCCACAACGTCATTTATCAGTACGACTCCATTTGCTATCATATCCTGAGATACGGAGCGTCTTTTTGTAATATTTACCGAATTTAAAAATTTATCTACTCTCATAAAACACCGTTTACATATTTTTGCATATTGTAGAGAAATAAAACTGAAATAGATGTAAGAGTTGGAACATTTTTTGCATTAAATTTTACAGGATATAGATTTTTTAAATTTTTATGATGCAAATCCTGTTCTAAAACACTCTTTTTCAACAACTATTCTCTTCTGCTTCTCTTTTCTTTTTGTATCTTTTTCGACAAATATCTTTTTACGTGTTTTTGGGTCCATCTCGGTGTAATACATCACCGCGGAGTATGTTCCGGGGGTAGGAGTAAAGACTTGCGCCTGTTCCGGGTTCATCTTTAACTCCTGTGTTGTAAAGCGCTTTAGCTCATGCATATCCTTCTCTTCGCAACCCGGATGAGCAGCGATGAGATAGTAGGTTAAAAACTGCTTTTTGCCCTCTTCCTTGTTTAATTCATCGTACATCTTTTTAAACTCGACTAAAGTCTCTTTACCCGGTTTTCCCATAAGTTCAAGTACATGCTGCTGAGTATGTTCGGGAGCTACTTTTAGCTGACCTGATATATGGTGCTTGACCATCTCTTTTAGGTATGAGTATCCATGCTTTTTATCTGCCGTTATCAAATCGTAACGCACGCCTGAGGCAATAAAGGCTTTTCTTACACCCTCTACTTCTCTTATTTTTCTAAGCAAGCTTAAGTTTCTGCCGTGATCCACATGCATAACTTTGCAGAGTCTATCGGCATCTACGCATCTGATATCGTCACACGTCCCTTTTTTGAGCTTTTTGTCGCACTCATATCCGTACATGTTGGCTGTCGGTCCGCCTACGTCGGCTATAATGCCCTTGTAATCTTTGTATTTGTTAAAATATTTCGCCTCTTGCAAAATATTCTCTTCCGTTCTGGTTCGTATCGTTCTTCCCTGATGAACTCCAATCGCACAGAAATTGCACTCTCCCCAACACCCTTGATGTGTCATTATCGAGAACTTTATGGTCTCAAGACACTTCACTTTTCCATCTTTTGCGTAGTATGGATGAAGCTCTCTTGTAAAAGGGAGGTTTGCGTTTGCGTCCATCTCTGCCTGATTTAGATAATCACACGGCGGATTTTGGATTAAAAAGCGTGTATCTACACTCTGGCATAGACCTTTTGCGCTTATTGGGTCGTTATTGTCGTAAAAATCATCAAAGAGGTCTATATACTTCTCTTTCTCATCCAGACACTCCTGATGTGATGGGAGCTGTATAAACTCATAATTAGGCTCTTTTGAGATGTAGCAAAGACCGCGTATATCTCTGTAGTCTCTCCCCTCATCCAAAGCGCGAGTTAGCTGTTCTATGGCTATCTCGCCCATTCCGTAAACCAAGATGTCCGCTTTTGCATCGAACAAAATAGGCTTTTTAAGCCTGTCCGCCCAGTAGTCATAGTGTGTAACTCTTCGCAGACTCGCCTCTATTCCGCCTAAAACAAGCGGCACCGTATTTTTAAAATATCTTCTAATAAGGTTGCAGTAAACACTAAGCGCGCGGTCTGGTCTTTTGTCATTTTTTCCGCCCGGGGTGTAGTCATCCGTGCTTCTAAACTTCTTTGTCGCAGTATAGTTTGAGACCATACTGTCAACACTGCCGCCGCTCACTCCCCAGTATAGACGAGGCTCGCCAAGGCGCTTAATATCGACATCGCTGTTTATGTCTGGCTGACCTATCATCCCGACGCGATAGCCCATTCTCTCTAACATCCGCCCGACCATGGCAACGCCTATGTAAGGAGAGTCTATGTACGCATCGCCGCTTACTAAGATGATGTCGCACTGATCCCACCCCTTTGCATCCATCTCCTCTTTTGTTGTCGGAAGAAAATCTCTTGTGCTAAATGTCAAGGTATCTCTTTTTGTATCTTTTGTTTTGTTTCTTCTGCTCAATTTGTGCCCTTAAAGATGAAAAATCATATTTTTATCTTTTATTTGTATAATAATACTCAATATATTTAAATTTAGAGATTATAGATAAAGTGTGGATATGAAAATAGAGATAGATAGAGTAAAAATAATAAAAAACGCCATTATAATAGTGCTCTCACTAATTGCTGTTTTAGTTCTTATATTAGGTGTTTTAAGCTCAGACTTCACAAAACTTAAAAAATATGATGTGGCTTCTAAATCTCCAAGAGAGAGCCCTTACAACCGTACAATACTATCTAGTCTGAGCAACAGCATGAATGTATCGATCAGCAGCGACTCAAAAGCAAATCTGGGTGACTTTGTTTTTAATATTTCAGGTGATAAAAAGCTTATTGCCAATATCGTCATAAAGTATAAGCCTATAAAAGATGAGAACTCTTGGTTTAGTAACAGCGATGAGATAAGGCAGGAGATACTTAAAAAAGGGGTTATTCTTAGGGATGCCACGATCAACACGATGCTTGGGTACTCCGCCGCCAATGCGAACAATGAGCAGATGAGAGAGAAACTGAAAAAGACTCTAAACAAAAACCTCTCCTCTTGCGAGATAGAAGAGGTCTATTTTAATCAGTTTATAATACAGTAGTTTCTCTATAATAAAAACAAAAAATATGCATAAATCGTAAAATTATGTTATATTATTACCTCTATTTTCAAAGGCAAAAGTGTGTTCAATGTAGATTTAAATAAGAAAATTTTTTGGTTTATCGCTATACTTATTATAGCAACAAACGCTTTTTTGACATTTTATGTCTATCAACAAAAACAAGAAGCTATACAAATAAGAGCCTTTGCAAAAGGTGAAACACTTAAAGACTACTTTATTTCAATGAGATCTGTGTATCATCAGCAGTTTTTAAATAGTGGTTTAGATATAAATGACTCTACCCTAGGCTTTTTGCCCGCTCATGCTGCTACACTGATCAGTGACAAATTTGAAAAGCTATCAAAAGACAAAGTGACCATCAGAAATGTCACAGATAGACCAAGAAACCCAAAAAATATGGCTGATGCATCGGAGCTTGAGGCGATAAAATATTTTAAAAATAGTCCAAACGCCAAAGTATATATACAAAAGATCAAGCAGGGTTCAAAAGATATTATTCACTATAGTGCACCGCTTATTATAGAACGGTACTGCATTGAGTGCCATGGAAAAAAAGAAGATGTTATGCCTTCTATAATAGAGAGATATAATACCGCTTATGATTATAAAGTCGGAGATATAAGAGGTGTAACGAGCGTAAAAATTCCTGTTGAAAATCTAGAACAAAAAGCTTTAGAAACTTTTTACAATATGGTATTTTTTACTTGGTTTAGTACTCTCTTTTTATTGACTATCATCTACTTTGCCATAAAATCACTTACCAAAAAAGAGATAGAGCAAAAAGCGATACTTAGAAAAGAGGTGGAGAGAAAAACTGCCTATCTAAAAAGACAGCAGAGTGAACTACAGCACCTCTTTAGTATATTAAAAACAGTAAAAGATTCTAACCAAATCCTTATCAAGGCCACAAGTGTTGATGAACTTATAGAGAACACCGCTTTGTCAATGCACTCAAACACATCTTTTGCAAACGTAAAGATATCACTTTGCGAGAATAAAGAGCTTGTTGTAAAGAGCTCGGTAGGTGTAGTAGAAGAGATTGAAATAACTAAGGTCGAGCGGGATGTGTTTCAAAACAATCGCTATATTTTTCTAAAAAACTTTGATGATACTCTACATGAAGAGTGCATGGAGAAGGTAAAAAAATATGAGATTTCCGAAATATACTCTCTTCCACTTAGAAAAAATCACAATGCACAAGAAGCACTTGGAACAATTACTATCTACTCTACTGAAGAGAGGGGACTTAGTAAAGATGAGCGAGATATGATAGATGAGCTAGCAGGTGATGTCGGCTTTGCCATAAACTCTTTTTATCAAAAAGAGGCGATCAATAAACTCTCATTTTATGACTCGCTTACAAATCTTCCTAATCATACTCTTTTTGAAAAGCATATTATGCAGGCTCTTGAAAGCAGCTACAAAAATATGAAGTATGGCGCTCTTATATATATGGATATAGACAACTTTAAAAGCGTAAATGATCTGATGGGTCAGGATGATGGAAATACCGTTTTAATAGAGACTGCCAACAGGCTGGCGATGCAGCTTAAAGATGTCTCTATGATCTCAAGATTTGGAAGCGACAAATTTCTGGTCTTGGTAGAAAATCTATCAAGCAAGCAAGAGAGTGCGGCCGTTGTTGCAAAGGAGCTTGCAAAACAGATTTTAGAGATCACAAAAGAGCCTTTCACTCTTAGGGATAAAACCTTTTATCTTACGTGCAGTATAGGTATTGCACTTTTCTTTGACAACGTAGAGACTGCCGCTCTACTTCTAAACCAAGCGGAATACGCTATGCGAACTGCAAAAAAAGATGGAAAAAACGTCATAAGGTTTTATAACCACTCCCTTCAAGAGACAACAAAATCAAGATCTCTGCTAATTCAAAATATTAAAGAGGCTCTAAAAGAGAATCAGTTCTTTGTTCTTTATCAAAAACAGTTTGACATAGAGGCAAAGCCGGTAGGCGCCGAAGCGCTTATCAGATGGCAGCACCCGACTATCGGGGTAGTATCTCCTGCTGAGTTTATTCCACTTGCAGAAGAGTCTGGCGTTATTAAAGAGATAGGACATTTTGTTCTTAACAGTGCGGCAGATGAACTTCTATCTTGGGCAGAGGACGATGTAAAAAAAGAGTGGAGAATATCTGTAAACGTCAGTCCGCTTCAGTTTAGTGATGCAGGCTTTGTAGATGAGATAAAAGAGTTGATAAACACTAAGATGATAGATCCAAACAAACTTAGACTTGAACTTACAGAAGGCGTGCTAATAGACAACCAAAAGGGTGCGATGAAAAAAATTGAGGAGCTAAATGCTTTTGGCGTCTCATTATCTATTGATGATTTTGGAACAGGATACTCTAGTTTGGGATATCTTAAACATCTAGAGATAGATGAGCTTAAAATTGACCAATCATTTGTTTTTGGTCTTTTAAATAACAACTCTGATAAAACCATAGTAAAAACGATAATTTTAATGGGTAAAGAGTTTAACTTTGAAGTAATAGCCGAAGGTGTGGAGACAAAAGAGCAGTTTGAGCTCTTAAAAGAGATGGGGTGTGACCTCTTCCAAGGCTACTACTTAGCAAAACCCTGCAGAGCAGAGGATCTTTAAATAGTTAAAACTGCGGCTGCAGAAATGGTATAACCTGCTTTTTACGGCTAAGAACACCGTCAAGCCATGCCTGATTGTCTTGGAGCTTTGTATTGAACGCTTTTTCAACTTTGCTTGCATCATCACTAACGACAAGAAGTTGAGAACCCTCTTTCATTATATCTGTCAAGAGGATCATTATTGTATGTAATCCATCCTCTTGCTTCATGAGTTTCATATCTGCAAAGAGGTCACCTATTCTGTCGTTAAGTACAGATATATCAACCATCTCCAACTGTCCTACTCCGACTTTTGTACCGTTCATATCAAACGCTTTGTAGTCTCTTGTGTTTAGGTTTCTAGCAGTTGCACCCTCAACGGCAGACTTTGCTATGAACATCTCCATTGCGAGAGCTTTGTAATCTTCGATGCCGCAAATTTGAGAGAGCTCTTTGACCGCTTTTGTGTCTATTTTTGTACATGTTGGAGATTTAAAGATAACGGTATCACTTAAAATCGCGCACATCATCATTCCTGCTATATCTTTTGGAATCTCAACTCCGTGATAGTCATACATCTCTTTTATAACGGTATTTGAGCAACCTATCGGACGAATCCAGCACTCAAGAGGAGTATCTGTAGTAATATCGCCTAGTTTGTGGTGATCGACTATGCCCAGTATTGTCGCTTCTTTTATATCTTTTGGAGCCTGTGCAAGATCTGAAAAATCTACTAGATAGACCTTTTCACCTGCATAAGATGTTTTAAGCTCCGGTGCCTCTGCTCCAAATCTGTTAAGTATAAACTCTGTCTCAGGAGAGATATCGCCTTGGCGGGTCGGTACACAATCCTCGCCTAGCTTGTTTTTTAAATATGCAAGAGATATTGCACCTACTATTGAGTCTGAATCGGGATTAGTGTGACCAAAAATATATGTTGACATGTCTGCAGCCTTTAAAGTTTTTTGTAATTATACTAAATTTTTGTGTTGTAAAATAACGATATAATTTTGCAATGGATGAAATAAGCAACTACATAAGCACAGATATATTTTTTTACCACTCCCTTATAGTCTCAGGTGCTCTTTTAATAATAATGGTTTTGATCCATATGCTCTACAACAGACGATCTGCAAACAGCATAACCGCTTGGCTGCTCTTTATAATCCTACTCCCTTACGTAGCAGTAGCTTTATATTTTATAATAGGCTCTAGAAAAAGGGAAAAAAGATACAAAAAAGAGACTCTTACTCTTAAAAACAGAACTACCGATGGCAATATACAAAGCAGCATTGACAAGATGTTAAGAGAGTACGGCATTGCCGATGCCTCAAAAAACAGCGAGTTTAAACTTCTCTTAGATCCGCTAGAGACATACAATGAGCTTCTCAAATCCATCAACGGTGCAAAAAAATCGATCTTTATCAGTGCATATATTTTCAAATATGACAGAGTTACCAAGGAGATCCTCAAGGCTCTTGTTGAAAAAGCAAAAGATGGAGTGGAGATAAAGATCCTTATAGATTCTCTGGGTTCACTCCCTCTGTATCTATTTCGCCACAGATTAGAGAAGCTAAAAGAGAGCGGCGCGAAAGTGGAGTTTTTTATGCCTGTCTTTGAGATGCCATTTAGAAACTACATAAACCTTAGAAACCACAGAAAAATATATATATTTGACAACGAGAAGGTCTTAAGCGGAGGAGCAAACCTATCAAAAGAGTACCTTGGTCCAAAAGATAACAAAAATAGATGGCAAGATATTATGTTTTTCATCAAAGGTGCTTCTGTAGAGCACTTTTTTGAGATATTCGCCTCAGACTGGCAATATGCTTCCGGTGAGCAGATAGAGTATATAAAAAGTAACACACAAGAGGATGGAGAGATCTTTCTACAGGTGGTTCCATCAGGTCCAGATGTCGATAAGGATATTTTATATGAGGTTTTACTCTCGGCAATATATGGAGCAAAAGAGAATATATACATCATAACACCATACTTTATTCCAAATGAGACACTCATACAAGCACTTATAATCGCACATCACAGAGGAGTAGATGTAAAGCTTATCACACCAAAAGAGGCAAATCACACCATCGTAAATCTGGTAAGAAGCTCATACATGAGAGAGCTTGAAGAGGCGGGTATAAAGATATATCTGCATAGCGGTGCTATGCTTCACGCAAAAGCGATCATCTTTGATAGTGAGAGTCTCCTTCTTGGAAGCGTGAACTTTGATAACAGAAGCCTATTTCTAAACTATGAGGTGGGAACTTTTATCTACTCAAAAAAGATCATAAATGAAGTTGAACTTTGGGCGCAAAATCTTATAGAGAGCTCCTCGTTCGGAACTAAAAACGTCTCTGCTCCAAAGAGGATCTTTGAAAATCTTCTACGCATACTAGCTCCGCAGCTCTAAGGTCTTGTCATGTTTATACCAAGCAGTTTTTTAAAATCCCTGAGACATCAAGAGGAGAGCTTAAGAGTAGAGTTCAGCCTTCTATGCTGGAACGTGGCAAAACTCACAATGAGCAGCTCCTACAAAGAGTTTATAGAAGCACTCATACAAAACCATGATTTTGACCTGATGCTGCTTCAAGAGGTCAAGAAGAGCATATCTCATGAACTCGACATTCATGACTACTCATACGTGCTCTCCCCAAATATCGAGACAAAAAAGCATATTTTCGGTGTTTTGAGCGCTTTTAAATCATCATGCGAAGATGAGTTCGCCCTGCTTAGTAAAAAACGTGAACTTAGATATGCGACACACAAGGTCTCGCTTATCACACATCACAAAATGCCAAACAACGACATACTTCTTGTAGTAAACCTGCACGCTATAAACTTTGTAAACAACAGCGCATTTAAGAATGAGCTTGATTATCTCTATGAATCTCTAAGAGCTCATAAGGGAGCGATGATAGTAGCGGGTGATTTTAATACTTGGAATCTCAAAAGGGTACAGTTTTTAAACGAGTTTACGCACAATCTATCGCTAAAAAAAGTTGAGTTCGGTGACGACAAACATATCAAGAAAATTTTTACAAACTCTCTGGATCACATATTTTACAGAGATCTAAGCCTTACATACTCCGAGGTTATAGACAGCAAAAAGATCTCCGACCATAACCCCATCATCGCAAAGTTCTCTACTCTATAAACTCTACAACATCTTCGTAAGGCAATCTCAGTTGAGATGACTGCTCATTTACTCTATATCCAAAGGGGAGTATCAATGAGAGTTGATATTTTTTAGTATCAAGCCCCAGTACCGTCTCTACATCCTCTTTGTCAAACCCTTCTATAGGGCAGCTGTCGATGCCAAGCGTTGCCGCGCAGGTCATCATATTTGCCGCGGCGATGTATGTCTGTCTTGCAGTCCAGCAGAGTATATTTTCATCACTGCTTAGCGTTTTGCTCAGATGAGTCGCATACTTATCCATATAAAAATCAAGCATCTCACTCGGCATCTCTCTTCTTGAAAATCTCTTTTTTACTACTCCACTCTCCGGTTTTACGCTCTCTATGGCAGCGAGTATTACTACCAGATGAGAAGAAGTTGTAATTTGGGGCTGATTCCAGCAGTGAGGTCTTATCTTAGCCTTTAGCTCCTCATTTGTTATAACTAAGAACTTCCAAGGCTCCATGCCAAATGATGATGGAGATTTACGTCCCGCTTCGAGTATCTCTCTTATCTCTTTTGCTGAAATTTTTCTCTTCTCATCAAAAAGCTTGCAGGCGTGTCTGAAATCCATCGCCTCTTTAAATGTTTTGCTCATAACTTCTCCTCTTGTAGTCTCTATTTAAATAAAAGATTATATACTTCCAAAATTAACAAAACTCCTTTTGAAAGAATAATAAAAGAAACGACAGCATGGAAAGCTTTGCACTTATTTTTAGCGCCATTTTTATTGGGTACATTTTAAGTAAATCCGATCTTTTCCCCAAAGAGACGCCGCTTATACTAAATCAATTTATTCTATACATCTCTGCGCCAGCTCTTGTTCTGCTTAAAATTCCAAAACTAAGCTTCTCACTTGATGCGCTCATCCCTGTTTTCATCGCTTGGAGCGTTATGAGTGTGAGCGCCATAGCTGTCTTTTACCTCTCAAAACTATTTTCATTTACAAAAGAGGTGACCGGCTCTTTGATGCTTGTGGCGGTTTTAGGCAACACCACCTATCTTGGTATCCCAATTGTCAGCGCCTATTTTGGAGAGGATGCTCTCGGCTATGTCTTGATGTATGACCAGCTTGGCACCTTTATAGCGCTATCTACCTACGGAACCTTTGTCTCTGTCTACTACTCAAGCACAAAAGAGGTAGATATACGCGCACTTTTTTTAAAGATTCTCTATTTTCCGCCTTTTTTAGCCCTTATAGTCGCGCTTTTTTTAATGGGCACCTCTTTTCATCCCGTCATAGAGAGCGTGCTCGCTTCGCTTGCTAGCACGATTGTCCCTTTAGCGCTTGTAGCTGTCGGTCTTCAGCTGCGCTTTAGGCTCCCAAAAGATGAGATAAAACCATTTTCCGTTGCTCTGGCAATCAAACTTGTCTTTGCTCCGCTTGTCGCTATTTTTATCTGCAGAATCTTTGGATGGGATTCAGAGGCGGCACTTGTCTCGATCATGGAGTCCTCTATGGCGCCTATGATAACGGCGGCGGCTGTTGCTTCCATGGCAGGTCTAGCTCCGCGTCTTAGCTCTGCCATTGTGGGGTATGGGATCCTCTTATCGTTTGCAACAACGTGGATCTTTTATCATTTAATTACATAAAGGGAGAAAAATGGAGTGTTATTGCGGCAGTAAAAAAGAGTTTAATGAGTGTTGTGAACCGTTTTTAGATGGTGATTCAAAACCGAGCACACCCGAAGAGCTTATGCGAAGCAGATACAGCGCTTATGTTATTGGCAATGTTGAGTACATAATAAATACGGCCGTAGAAGAGAACCGATACCCTGATGATGCAGTGCTTATAGAGGAGTTCTCAAGAACTGTTTCGTGGCTAAAACTAGAAGTGTTGCAGGCAAAAGAGAGTATGGTTGAGTTTAAAGCTTACTATAGAGACAATGAGGGTATAAAGGTTCAGCATGAGAGAAGCATCTTTGTTTATGAGGATGGTGTTTGGCTCTACAAGGATGGGAAACACTTCAACTCTAAGATAGAGCGCAATGAACCCTGCCCGTGCGGGAGCGGTAAAAAATATAAAAAGTGCTGTGAGACAAAGCAAAACAATTAATATGTTAAAATTCCATCATAAAATTTTTATAATAGATAATTATTACAAACAGGAAAACAGATGCAAAATATCATCGCAAGTATAGATTTCGAGGCTCTTTTTAAACTCTCTTCAATTATAGGTCTAAGCATAATCACTTCAATAATCGCCTATTTCGTATCAAAAAAATATATTATAAAGATCATTCATAAGCTGATATTTAAAACAAAATCGAGCTGGGATGACAGTTTTATAAAAACAGGATTTTTTGAGCAGCTTTCCCATCTTATTCCGCCGCTTGTCATCCTCTACTTCTCTAGTATGTACCCTCAAAATATGCAAGATGCGCTCTCACAGATAGTCGGTTTTTGGATAGCTATCGTAATTATTAAGAGCATAGACAGGTTTCTATCTGCTCTTTTGGATATATACAACTCTTTGGAAGTTTCAAAAGATAAGCCTATAAAAGGGTATATCCAGCTACTTAAGATGTTTGTATATATCTTAGGTTTTATCATAGCCGTATGTCTTTTAGTCGGTGTTTCTCCGTGGGGCGTTCTAAGTGGTGTGGGTGCATTTACCGCGGTACTTATGTTCATCTTCAAAGATACCATCCTCTCACTTGTCGCAAGCGTGCAGATCGTGGCTAACGACCTCTTTAAGGTAGGCGACTGGATAGAGGCTCCAAATTTTGGAGCAGATGGAGAGGTAATTGATATCGCCCTGCACTCCGTAAAGGTGCAAAACTGGGACAAAACTATTGTGACTATACCTACTTACAAGTTTATGGAGAACTCCTTTAAGAACTGGCGCGGGATGAGCGATAGCGGCGGCAGACGTATAAAAAGAGCTCTTTTTATAGATGTAAACTCCATAAAGTTCTGCACTCCTCAGCTTTTGGAAAAACTGAATAAAATAGAGATAATAAAAGATTATCTGCAAGAGAAGCAAAAAGTAGTAGATACTACGGATGAGATAACTCTAAACAAGAGAAAGCTCACAAATATAGGTACTTTTAGAGAGTATGTAAAGAGATACCTGCAAAACAATCCAAATATTGACAGCAAAAACTTCACATTTATAGTCAGACAGCTTCAACCGACTTCAAAAGGCGTGCCTCTTGAGATCTACGCTTTTAGCAACAAAAACAAGTGGGCGGAGTATGAGGATATACAGTCGGATATATTTGACCATCTTCTTGTCGCTCTAAAAGAGTTTGACCTAAAACTATATCAAGAACCATCGGGAGAGTTTAGCTCGATTAAACAATAGACTTTATATACTCATGAACCTCTTTGGCGTCTCCTCTAAAAGCGACCAGATGAGAGCGCTTTTGTATCTGATAGTCATACATCGGGTCGTAATACTCACGTAGCAGATACTCTACCCACTCCTTGTACTTCTCATAAGAGCCGCTTCTCTTCTGCTCCCCAAGCGCATCTTCAAAAATAGCAGATACTTCCCTGTATCTCTGGTCTCCAAGCCGCCTTTTTATTCGCTCCATCGCACTTTTAATATCCAGCTGCCACGCCTCAAAAGCATCCACGTACTCTGCACCCTCGTACGTTTTTTGAGCATCAACGACATACTCGTTTAGTGTTATCTCTATGCGCTCATCCATCGGTGTCTCAAGTATGACCAGAGGCGCCTTTGGCAATATCTCAATAAAGCTCTCAGGCATAAAGACGCTGCCGACATGCTTTCCCTCATCTTCAAAGACAAGCGTCTTAAACCCCTCTTCTGCCTTTTGAACTATTTTATATATCATGTTATTCTCAAAATCTATCTGCGTGGTCTGCTGCGTTATCTTCTGCCCAAAGGAGGAGCCTCTATGGTTTGCCAATCCCTCAAGGTCGATAGCATTTTGCATCTTTTTTAGCTCTATGGTCTTTCCACTTCCTGTTCTGCCGCCAAGAAGCAGAGGTTTGAAATGGTTATAGGAGTTCTCAAGCTCATCCAATAGATAGCTTCTAAACGCTTTGTAACCACCCTTTAGACGCACTATCTCTCTGCCTCTCTCACCAATCCACTCTTGAGCGATCCTAGAGCGCTGACCGCCTCTAAAGCAGTATAGAAGTGTATCTGGGTTTGCATCCATAAAGCTGAGCCAAGCCTGAACCCGCTGCTCTTTGATCTCTCCGCTAACAAGCTCATGTCCAAGTTCTATCGCCTTTGCATTTCCCTTGTTTTTATAGCATATCCCCACTTCATGTCGCTCTTCATCGCTCATAATAGGGAGATTTACTGCATTTAAAAACGCGCCTTTTTTAAACTCAACGGGTGCACGCACATCGATAAGAGGAGTGTTGTTTAAGACAATAGACTTAAAATCATCAAAGAGTTTGGACACCTACAGAACCTCTACTAAATGTTTGCCTTGCGCCACCGTCTCACCGATCGGCTCAAGCTCTAAACCTTCTGAACGTGCAACGCTGTAAAACTCTTCCAGAGCATCTTTTTTAACAAGCACCAAAAGCCCGCCTGATGTCTGCGCATCGCAGAGTATCTCTCTTTGTCTGTCATCCATCTGAGATATCTTATGACCGTAGCTCATAAAGTTTTTGCGAGATCCGCCCGGTATGCAGCCTAAAGCTCTATATTTTTCAACATTTGGCAAAAGCGGGACTTTATCAAACCAGATATTGGCACTTATTTCACTTGCCTCGCACACTTCGCTCAAATGTCCTAAAAGACCAAATCCGGTAACGTCGGTCATGCTTACGACACTCTTCAAGCTTGCCAATGCGCTGCCTGACTTGTTAAGTGTAACCATCGCATTAACTGCCGCATCTATATGTGTGTCTTCTATCTTCTTTTGTTTTTGCGCCGTTGTAAGTATCCCTATGCCGATGGGCTTTGTGAGAAATATATAGCAATCCTCTTCACCGCCGCTGTTTTTCATAAGGTTTTCATTCTCGACCAAGCCCGTAACCGCAAGCCCGAAGATAGGCTCGGGAGAGTCTATGGAGTGTCCGCCCGCAAGAGGAATTCCTGCCTCTTCGCAAACCGCGCGTCCTCCATCTATAACTTGCTGTGCCACATCCGCACTTAACTTGTCAATAGGCCAACCAAAGATTGAGATTGCCATAAGAGGCTTCCCTCCCATTGCATAAATATCACTTAGCGCATTTGTAGCAGCGATGCGCCCGAAAGTAAAAGGATCATCCACGATAGGCATAAAAAAGTCTGTGGTCGAGAGAACCGATGTTCCATTACCCAAATCATAAGCCGCCGCATCATCTTTATGCTCGTTTCCAACAAGAAGCTGAGGGTACAGAGCAGTTGAAATATTGGTTTTTAGTATCTCATCAAGAAGCATCGGGGAGATCTTGCATCCGCACCCTGCTCCATGACTATATTCGGTAAGTTTTATTTGTTCCATTATTTTCCTTGAAAATAGCGATACTACTTATGCAGCGCTAGCTCTTTTTTTAGATATTCGCCCGTATAAGAGCCTGTTTTCTTATGCTCATCTGCGACCTTTTCAGGGCTTCCCTCAGCGATAATAAGACCGCCGCCGCTTCCGCCCTCAGGTCCCATGTCTATGATATAGTCGGCATTTTTTATCATATCTAGGTTGTGTTCAATAATAAGCACAGAGTTGCCAAGCTCTACGAACTTGTGAAGAACACCCGTGAGTCTATCCACATCTGCAAAATGAAGCCCTGTCGTCGGTTCATCAAGTATATAGAGCGTCTTGCCGGTATCTTTGCGGCTAAGCTCCTTTGAGAGCTTGATTCTTTGTGCCTCACCGCCTGATAGCGTTACTGCATTTTGACCTAGAGTTATGTAGCCAAGCCCAACATCTACAAGCGTGGACATGATCTGGTTTATCTTTGGGATGGGCTTAAAAAACTCATACGCCTCATCGACGCTCATCCTTAAGACATCCGATATATTTTTGCCCTTATAAAAGACCTCTAATGTCTGTTGGTTGTAGCGCGTGCCTTTACATGTGTCACACTTGACCATGATGTCCGGTAAAAAGTGCATCTCGATCTTGTTTTCGCCCTCACCTTGACACTTCTCACATCTTCCGCCTTTGACATTGAAACTAAATCTAGAACTTGTATAGCCTCTTATCTGTGCCTCTTTTGTCTGTGCAAAGAGATTTCTTATCTCGTCCATGACACCCGTATATGTAGCAGGATTTGAGCGAGGAGTTCGCCCAATCGGGCTTTGGTCAAGATAGATCACTTTGTCCACATGTTCAAGCCCCGTTATCTCGACACCGGCAACTTTGTTGACCTTTCTTGCATGATTTAAAAGCTCTCTTGCTGTAGGAAGGAGTGTCTGAAGCATCAAAGAGCTCTTTCCGCTTCCGCTCACACCCGTTATACAGACAAAGTTATTTAGAGGTATCTTTGCGCTTAAATCGTTTATATTGTTGAGCGTAACATTCTTTATCTCTATAAATTTATCCTGTTTACGTCTGTAAAAATACTCAATCTTTTTTCTGCCGTAAAGATAATCAGCTGTGAGAGTTTTTGCCTTTTTTAACTTGTCAAGAGTTCCTGCAAAAACAACATCTCCGCCAAATTTTCCTGCACCCGCTCCAATATCTACGATAAAGTCTGCATTCTCTATGGTCTCTTTGTCATGTTCGACGACTATAACACTGTTTCCCTTCTCTTGCAGGCTTCTAAGTGTTCTAATAAGTTTTAGCGTATCTCTCTCATGCAGTCCGATGCTAGGCTCGTCCAGAACATACAAAACACCCGTTAAACCGCTGCCGATCTGCGAAGCTATGCGGATTCTCTGCGCCTCTCCCCCACTTATGGTTCTTGCGTCACGCCCAAGGGTAATATAGCCAAGCCCGACATCAAACAAAAAGTAGAGTCTCTCTCGTATCTCATTTAAAATAGGTGCAGATATCTGTTCATTCTGCTTTGAAAGAGATGAAAAGTTCTCCTCCTCTTTGAACCACTCATAGCTCTTTGCAATAGGCATATCCAAAATATCAGCAATACCTTTGCTTGCCACTTTTACTGCGAGTGATTCTCTTTTTAGTCTGTGTCCTTTGCAGACGTTACAGATCTTCTCGCTCATATAGTCAGCGAGCTCTTTCTCATCTTTGAACATATCGTATGCTATCTTGACAATTCCAGGCCAGACTCTCTTTACCTCATGGTTTTTCCACAGAAAACTCACTTCATCGATCCCGCCGTGGAGTATCGCTTTTTGCTTATACTCAGGCAGTTCACTATAAGGCACCGTGATGTCAATGTCGTTTGCCGCACAAAAGCCCTTTAAAAAGGTAAAGTAGTACCCTTTGTTAAAACCGTACACGATCTTTACAGCGCCCTTTTCTATGCAGAGATCTCTGTCGATTATCTTGTCTTGATCGAGTGCGTAGCGAAGTCCAAGACCGTCACACTCGCTGCAAGCTCCCTTCGGGGAGTTAAAAGAGAAAGAGAGCGGCTCTAGCGGATCAAAACTGATCTTACAGTCAAAACATGCATTGTGCTCACTGTAGTGGATATTGGAGTTTTTAAGCCCAAGCTCTTCATGATTTAATATGTCTATCTCAAGTTCGCCGTAGCTCTCTTTTAGCGCCTTTTCAACATCTGCGGCTATTCTCTCTTTGTTCTCTTCCTTGACTACGACTCTATCTATAACGACCTTGATGGTATGTTTTTTTGTTTTGCTAAGCTCTATCTCTTCATCGAGCCTTACCATTACGCCATCAATCATGGCACGCACATACCCTTTATGCACCAAAGACTCTAAAATATCATGAAAACTTCCCTTTTTTTCACGTACCAAAGGCGCTAAAAGAACGAGCTTTGCACCATCGGGAAGTTTTGCGACCTCTGCAATAATATCAGAAGCACTCATCTGGGAGACAACCTTGCCGCACTTATGACAGTGCTGAGTGCCTATTCTGGCGTAGAGAAGTCTTAGGTAGTCATATATTTCAGTGATTGTTCCCACCGTTGAGCGTGGATTTTTAGAGGTTGTTTTTTGATCGATGGCAATTGCCGGAGTAAGTCCCTCTATCTTATCGACATCAGGCTTGCTTACACGATCTAAAAACTGTCTTGCATAAGAAGATAGAGACTCCATATAGCGTCTCTGCCCCTCTGCGTAGAGCGTATCAAAAGCCAGAGTTGATTTTCCGCTTCCGCTAAGACCGGTAAATACGACCAGCTCATTTTTTGGGATCTCCAACGATATATTTTTTAAGTTGTTCTCTCTTGCACCGACTATCTTTATAACATCTTTTTTTTTCATTTATGACCTAAATTCCTCTAAAATAATATTCTCTGTATCAAGTATATAACAATTAATAGATAAAACCACGCTAATAGTTTCTTCTGCAAAACCGAATCTACTTTGTCTTTAAGAAAGATACCGACGTAGACACCGATGAGAGATGCAACTCCAATAACTATTCCGCTAAAGAAGTCTATATCTCTGCTTAAAGTATGAGATATAACCCCCGACACCGATGAAAAAACCACAAAAAATAGCCCTGCAGATATCGCTTTTTTGATATCCACATGTAAAAAACTAACCAGTATCGGCACTATGATAATGCTTCCTCCAACGCCTATGAGCATACTGATAAGACCGACAAAAACACCGATCGTAAAGAGCAGTGTTTTACTTAACTCTTTTTGAACGACACTTGCGCTTGTTTTAAAAAAGAGTCTGCTTAGAGCAAAGAGTGCAAACGCTAAAAATATCAACTCTAACGCCAAGTCACTAAATAACGAGGTTAAAAATCCACTAAAGAGCGCTCCGACAAAACCGCCGATTCCTATCGTAAATACCATAGGAACGTCGAGCGTTCCTTTTTTATTGTTAAGGTAACTTCCATACAGTGAGCTAAAGAGCATCTGTACAACAGATATACCGATAGCCTCTTTTATACTATAACCCAGAAGCAGAAGCAGAGGGACAAGTATGGTTCCGCCGCCGATGCCGAAAAACCCAGAGAGCAGCCCGACACCTATACCTAAAAAAATCAACTCAATCATCATAAAAACTTTTTTCGCAATTATATCATCTTAATGGCCCCACAGAAATATATTAAGAATTTTTAGAGCTACCCTTATGTATAATTTCCCAAACAAGGGTTAAAGAATGTTAAACACAATTATAGAAGCTTCAAAAAATTTCTGTATCCATCATATAAGGCTGCCTTATGAGATGCATGATAATGTGACTAAAACGAGAACGGTTATTGCTTATATAGACATAGAGAGTATAGACGGCAACAAACATAGAGTTTATATCGGTGCAACACCCAGTTTTGCGCAGAGAATATCTACACTTCTTTTAGAAGAGGATGAGAGCGATGAGGATACTTTGATAGACATGACCCTTGAGACCGCGAACCTGATTATCGGAAGTGCAAAGGTTCTCGCAAGCCAAAATGAGTCGAAGTCGTACAATATGTCAACTCCGCATTTTGAGAAGATCGATATCTTTGACTTTAACTACGACAATGCAAAAGTCTTAAAAGTAGAAGATGATGAGATGATTATCGCTATTAAGGAACTATAGTTGAATAAAAGAAGACGCACCTATGGAGCTAAAGAGTTTACGTTCAATCCTGAGACAGAACTCTCATGGATGGACTACTCCGGTCTACTTGACATGGAAGTTGAGTTCGTATCTGAGCTCGGAGAAACAGAACTCTCGATAGGCGATATTTTAAAACTTACAAAAGGCTCTATAATAGACCTTAAAAAACCTGCAGGCGAGAGTGTTGAGTCCTATGTAAATGGACGTATTTTAGGAAAAGGCGAGGTTATGGTCTATGAGAAGAACCTTGCTATCCGTATAAATGAGATACTTGACTCAAGCGCAGTCTTATACCATCTTGCCAAAGAGAGACTATGATAAAACTGTTCTTAATTTTTCTACTTCCACTTTGGCTATACGCTTCAAAAATTCTAAGCTATAACATTTACGACAGAACAGACAGAGTTGACGTGATGATAACTTTTGACACTCCGTATGAGGGTGTTATAAAACAGAGCTCAAGCGACTCAAACATCCTAATAAAGCTTGAAGATGCCTCTATAGAGTCCGCAAAGGTAAAAAAACTATCATCTAAATATATAAAATCTATTACCATAACTCCAATGTCCGGCTATACACAGATCTCTGCAAATGTGCCACCTTCCATAGCTCTTCAAGCATCTAAGACATCCGACTCATATGGACTAAGACTGAGATTTAGTGCGGCTGCTCAAGCACCAAAGAGCGTTAAAGAGCCGCAAAAGGCAGAAGCTCCTCTGCTTGCTTCACTTCCGACAAAGAAGAGTGACGATATAGCTCAGAGCTACTACATAGTTATAACAATTTTAATTATTGGGATAATCATACTTTTTTATATCAAAAAGAGGGTCTCAACTCAGCCAAATACAAAAAAAACATCTTCATGGCTCTTTGCAGAAAATAATAACAGCAATACGAAAGAAGCTACTAAGGTCAAACAGCCAAGCATCAATAATAATGATGTAAGCATAAGGTTCCAAAAATCGCTAAATGAGCAAAACAGCGTGGTTATGCTCGATTTTGGCGAGCAGAGCTATCTTGTACTTATGGGTAAGAGCAATATTCTTCTTGACAGATTTACGCATAACAGACCAACGACACAGGATGATTTTGAGTCAATTTTACAAAGCAGACATCAAGAGCTGGATAATTTTTTAAATAGCGGCGGTGATGACTCCAAAGAGGAGTATCTGCAAGCATATAAAGAGAAAGCAGCTTCTGTAAGGTATGAGGTTTAGCACCTCTAAAGAGTATTAAGAGGCGTCTTGGCTAGATCTGTTTTCCAAAAGCTTTTTAATCATAGCTAGATTTGCCGTAGTGAGTCTATACTTCTCATCCATCATCTTGCTTATGTGATAGACTTCGGTTACTGTAATACCGTACGGGTCCTTCTTCTCTTTTACGACTCTATCATCCTCAAATGAGTAGAGATACAAGCTTTTTCTAGTCAGCTGTATATAGTACGTAAGCACTATCTCATCTGAGTGTTTCTTTTCAAGAGCAACGATCACTCTCTGATCATCTTTGTAGCTGTTGTCCAGCTTTAACACATCTCTCATTTCTGCCACGTCGATAAAACCTATGTAAAACTTATTGTAAAGATCGTGGTATCTCTGGATCTTCTCGCTCAGCAAAAAGTTCATATCGAGTATATGCTTTTTATTGCTGTTGATAGATTTTGTGATCCAAGAGATAGTGTTGTAGTATCTAAACGGATAGAGCTTTAAGGAGTGTGCCTCTATCATCTTTGGAGACTTTATTCTCTTTTTAGGCATCAACTTTTTTGCATCGGTATCTACAATATAATCAAGTACTTCATTTGCAGAAAAACCCTCTGTCAGCCAGACGGTACAGTAAGACGGTAACTGTCTAACCCCCGTAGCTCCCTCATTTAAAATAATAAGGGCTTTTATCTCATAGTTTGGAAATATTATCTCCAGAAGTGCTTTTTTCTTTCTAAGTCTTTTTCTAAGTTTAAGCACAGATTTTACAAGCGTCATCTCCACAAAGTAGAGCTCTTTGTTTTTTGTGATAAGCATAGCGTCAAACTCGCTTATCTCTCTGCTTTTGGTTCTATATACTATCTGCTGTTTTTCACTTATCGAGAGTGTATTTGCATGAGCTTTTATCTTATCTTGATGAAAACCTTTTAAGATGAACTTCTCGATCTCTTCATTTTCTACGGCGTATATAAGAAGTTTTTCATATATGAAATTCTCAAAGACCTCACCCTCAAAAGAGCGGTATGAGCTTAAAAAATGAGGGTCATCTTTATTTACCCCTCTTCTTATCAAAGAGAGAAGATGTTTTACGTTGTAATCGTAATGTAGTAGATTATCGCCTATGTCACTATGGTCTAATGTTTTTATTGATTTACTTATCTTTAACAAACTATCTCGCTATTACTAAAAAAGTCATCTATTACAGCGCGGTATTCTTGTACGTCAGATATACGGTTTACACTGTCTCTAAGTGCTGATGCACCTCGGTAACCTTTAGAGTAAGTATGAGTATGTTTTCTAAACATAGGAACTCCGTGGGAGCCATAAAACTCTATCATCTTATCAAAGTGCTCCATGATTATATCATGCTTTATGTTTTTGTCAATAAATTCACTGCCGGATTTGAGCTGATGAAATATCCAAGGAGCGCCAACCGCCCCTCTTCCTATCATAACTCCGTCCGCCCCAGTGTGCTCTAAAACCCACTTAGCCTTTTCGTACGAATCTATGTCTCCGTTTGCGATCACGGGGATTTTCACAGCCTCTTTGATCTCTTTTATGGCATCATAGTCAACTGCGGCTTTAAATTTTCCAGCGCGTGTTCTGCCATGAACGGCTATAAAATCCGCGCCGCTATCCTCTACTATCTTTGCTATCTCTATATGGTTTTTTTTCTCAAAACCGAGTCTTATCTTTACGCTTGTTAGACTTTTATTTGAGGTCTCTTTGATAGTTTTTATAATATCGCCCATTAAAGGAAGGTTTAGAAGCAGAGAACTCCCGCTTCCGTGTCCAACCACCTTTGGCACCGGACAGCCGCAATTGAGGTCAATTATATCTATCCCATCTTGCTCGTTTAGTATCTCAACCGCACCGCGAATTACATCAACTTCGGCACCTGCTATCTGTACAGAGTATGGATCTTCGTTTGGGCTTTTTTGTATCATATGAAGTGTTTTAGCGGAACCGTGAACCAGAGCATTTGAGCTAAGCATCTCACTAACCGTCAAATCCGCCCCGAACTTTTTAACAACGCTTCTAAAAGGCAGATCCGTATAGCCCGCTAGTGGAGCTAGTACAAAGATTGGCTTTTTAAAAGATAATTTTTCACTCATTATAAATTTGACGTACTATACAAAGAGATTGATATCAAAATGTTTTCCGCAATCTCTAAGCGCGCTGTACGCTTTAAAAGTCAGATACTCATTAGGCTGCGATATATCAAGTATCTCTTTTGCAGGAGAGAGCATCTCAAGATCAAAGAGAGTAAAGAGATAAGCTTCCGTTGCAGCTTCACCCTCATTACTAAGTGTTTCAAAGAGTTTGATTCTCTGCTCTGGAAGCATTGACTTGGAGAGCTTTTTTGAAGCCTCGATATACTCTTTAGAGTCAAGCTTAAGATCATGGAGCAGAGCGATAAGAGAGTCGTTAGATATCTCTAGCGTATGCTCATCTGCATTTATTCTAGATAGCACTTCAAAAAGAGCCTCTTTGCTGAGTGCATCTTTATACTTCTCTATAGCGTAAAGCGGAGCATACTTTACAAAATCAATATAGACCTCTTTACGCAGGCTGACATCGTATCTGTTTTTATCGCTCAAAATATCTTCGGCACTTATATCGCCTTTTTTATATCTGTTTCTCTCATTTTGAATAACCAAAACATTTGATGGTTTAAGAGAGTATTTTTTCAACTCTACGGCTTCGCCGTTTCTTATACTGTTTATCAGAGTGAGAACATCTTTTAGTTTTTTGTTCTCGATATTTGCGTCGAACTCCCCAATTGGAAAAATAGTTGCATTGTCAACAAGAGAACCCAACAGCTTGTATCTATCTGTTTTAAATGAATTTGAACGCTCCTGTTTTCCAAGATATGCATCCACAATAGCATCAACTATTCTCTCATAATCCTTATCATATTTGCGTCTTCTTAAGGTACCTAAAAATGAGTAAAAAAGCATATGGACAACGCTGGCAGCATACAATACTATCATAGGTATAACTACCCATACCGCGATAGAAAATGATGGTAGTGCTGTACCGAAGAAATCAATAGTAGTGCTCTCTTGTGTTACAAAAGCGTAAACGTACCACCCGATCAGAACAATTAATATCAGTGCTGCAATTGTGTATCTTTTAATATGCATTACATACTCCTTATTTAGATTTTTCTACGATCTCTCTACAATCTATACAGTATATCGCATGAGGTTTAACTTTTAATCTCTGAAACCCTATAGGGTCTTCACACATCTCACAAATTCCATAATCACCAGAGGCGATCTTTCCAAGAGTCACATTGATCTCTCTTAGCTCTTTTTCTTGCTGTCTTACAATAGCGCTCTCGACCATAGAACTGTTATCGACAGATGCATGATCGCCCTCATCATTAAGTTCTAATGAGCTTAACTGATTTAGTTCATCATTTACACCTTTTATGTTTTTAATGATCTGGTCTTTTCTACTCTCTAAAATCTCTTTAAAGTATTTTAACTCGCTATCTTGCACGTACTTTCCTTATTTGTGATATGGGTGGTTGCTCAAAATTGAAAACCCTCTATAAATCTGCTCAAGCAAAACAGCCTTTGCAATTTTATGACTCATAGTAATATTTCCTAAACTTATAACGGCATCGCTTTTTTTCAAAAACTCATTCTCAAAGCCGTAAGCTCCGCCTATGAAAAATTTAATCGCAATTTTACCATCTAATAGCTTACTAAATTCATAACTATCGATTATTTTTCCATCAGGGTGCAATATTACGTTAAAACCTTTTGATATATAGGGCTCTAAAAGTTTTGAATAAGCCTGTTTTGAAGCTTCAGGTGAGATAGTGTGTGCTTTTGTTACATCTTTGTTAAAAAGTTCCGTATCGTCTACTTTAGCAAAGCGCGAAATCATCTTTATAAGTTCTTTATAGAGAGGATCATAGGTAGAGCGCTCTTTTTTTGCTATTGACACTATCTCTATATTCATAAAATAAGCCCGCTACCTATGACATGATATGTCACATGAGAAAATTTATCGCTCTTTTTTACGCCGCCTATTGCCGCGACAAAATGTTTTGAGTGTGAAGCGATCTCATCAAGACTCTCGCCCAAGAGAGCTGATATATCACTTTTTGTAGCAGTGCTTCTGTACGCTCCGAGACCGATATAGTTGAGATCCATCTCATTTGCCTCTAAAACTTCCTCTTTGCTGTGAGTTGAGATGCCCAGTATCTTATCTTTTCCCGTAACACCTCTTAATATCTTTATAGCTTTTAAAGGGTCTGGGTCTATTGCTCTTAGATCATCCTGCCCGACATGCACGCCATCACAAAACTCTACAAGCTCATACGCGTCGTTTACAATTAAAAAACCGTCATACATATTTCTGATCTTAATAAGCTGGCGTTTGATTAATTGTAAATCCGCACTTTTATTGCGGTATTGGATTATCTCTGCTTTTTGCTCTTTGGCAATGCTGATATAAGCCTCTAGAGAGATCGATCTCTTATCTAGAAGCTCCTGGTCACAGAGTGCGTAAAGACGCATTATGCAACTTTTAGAAGTGTTAGGAGGTCTGAGAGTGTTTTTTTAAGATTGTTTCTATTTACAACCATATCTATTGAGCCCTTTTCAAGCAAAAACTCTGCTCGCTGGAATCCATCAGGGAGAGCAGAGCCTATCGTCTGCTCTATCACTCTCTGTCCCGCAAAACCGATCAAAGCCCCCGGCTCAGCAATGATAATATCGCCAAGCGTTGCAAATGAAGCACTTACACCGCCCATTGTAGGGTCAGTAAGAACGGAGATATACGGAAGGTTGTGTTTTGCAAGTTTTGCCAAAGCGGCAGAGGTCTTGCTCATCTGAAGCAGTGAAAAAGTACTCTCCTGCATTCTAGCACCGCCGCTCGCACTAAGGATGATAAGCCCCTGTCTCTTCTGGATTGCACGATCTACCGCACGGACGATCTTCTCACCCTCAACAGATCCTAAAGAGCCGCCCATAAAAGCAAAATCAAATATTACGACTTGAGCAGGAACACCGTTCATCTCACACTCTCCGCTTACAACAGATGAAGTTTTGCCTGTTTTGGCTTCTGCGTCTTTGAGTCTCTGTTTATATGATATTTTATCGGTAAATTTAAGTGGGTCAACAGGTCTAAGATTAGAATCATACTCAACAAATGTTCCCTCATCTGCTAAAAGTTCTATTCTCTCTTTTACGCCTATTCTTATATGATATCCGCATTTAGGGCAGACATGTTTTTGATTTTCAACCTCTTTGTAGTACATTAGGGATTGACATGATTTACACTTTACCCAATGTGCAGGAGCTTCACTTTTAACAGGTTCTTTTATGTTTTTATTTCTAGAAAAAATGCTAAGTAAATTCAAAAATTATCCTTTTATATATATTATGGCGGGAATTATATCGAATTTATACTTTAATTTTATAACCAATATTATACACTAAAACGAACGCGTCCGTTTTAGTGGCAGGGACAGATGTCCCTACAACCCCCTAAAGCTACGAAAAACTTTGTTTTTCGAGAATTATAAAAAAGAACACTATTTTTTCAGCAGTGATTTTACTATACTTCTAGCGGCTTCACGTCCGTCATACGCAGCAGTTACTACAAGGTCGGCACCTCTATAACAATCGCCTCCCGCATATATACCTGACGTTGTAGTCTCGTGAGTCTCTTCATTTATTATGATTCCGCCCCACTTGTTGGTATCTATGCCGTTTTCAGCCAAGAATGAAGGAGCTTCAGGATCAAAACCAAGCGACATAATAACTACGTCTGCATTTACTCTGTATTCGCTCCCTTTTACCTCTTCCATCTTTTGACGCCCGCTCTCATCTTTTGCACCAAGAGTAGTTTTAATGACTTCAACACCGACGGCATTGCCCTTGTCGTTTAAGATGATCTCTTTAGGAGAGACAAAAAATGTAAAGTCAACGCCCTCTTCCATTGCATTCTTATACTCTTTTTGGCTTCCCGGCATATTATGCGCATCACGTCTATAGAGACAAGTAACGCTCTTCGCACCCTCTCTTTTGGCAGTTCTAAGACAATCCATTGCCGTGTCTCCGCCGCCGATAACAACTACATTTTTATCTTTAAAATCAAACTTTTTATCGTAAGAGAGCTTGAAGTTCTTTCTCTGAATTGCCGTTAGATAATCCATCGCTTTGTAAACATTTGGTGCCTGTTCGCCGTTTATTGAAGCTTTTTTCGCTTTTGTAGCGCCTATGCCTATAAACATCGCGTCATGCTTGTCGGCTATCTCTTCAAAAGTTATATCTTTGCCCACTTCACAATTAAGCACAAGCTCCATACCTGCATCTGTAAGAAACTTTATACGTCGTTCTATTATCTTTTTATCAAGTTTGAAGTTAGGGATCCCGTAGGTCATAAGCCCGCCTGCTCTGTCGCTTCTCTCATAAACAGTAACTGCTATTCCTGAACGCAGAAGATATGTAGCAGCAGATAGTCCAGCAGGACCGCTTCCTATGATCGCCACCTTTTTGTCAGTTGTTATTCCCGGAAAATCAGGCTTAAATCCTGCTCTAAATCCCTCTTCCGTTATATGTGTCTCAACAGAGCCGATCGTAATTGCCCCATGACCGTCATTTAGAGTACAATCACCTTCGCAAAGTCTGTCATGAGGGCAGACTCTTCCCATAACTTCTGGAAACGGTGACGGCTCGTTTGAGAGCTTGAATGCGAACTCCAGATCTTTTTCGCTCACCGCTTTTAGCCACTGTGGTATATAGTTGTGAAGCGGGCACTTATTTAGACAAAACGGGTCTCCGCACTGTATACATCTCTCGCTCTGCGTTGAGGCTTCGCTCTTATCGAAAACTTCGTAAATCTCTCCAAAATCTTTTGTTCTCTCAACGACTAATCTCTTTTTTGCTTCTACTCTTTCAATTGTTAAAAATTCTCTCATGATTAATCTCCGATCTCTAAGTTAATAGGCAGTTTAGTTAGATTTTTAGGTTTTACGAGCCAGAAGTTTCTCACCTCTATTCTAAAGTTTTCAAGCAGCGCTTTTGCCTTTTTGCTCTCAGTCTCGACAACATAATCTTTAAGAAGTTTTTTGAGGTAGTGTCTAGCCTCATCGGTCTCGTCGGTATCGATTCTTACCAGCTCTACAAGCTCACGGTTTGCATTTTCAAAAAACTTGTGCTCTTCATCATATACGAAGCTTATTCCGCCTGTCATACCTGCACCGAAGTTTATTCCCGTGCGTCCAAGGATCACTACAACACCGCCTGTCATATACTCACATGCGTTATCTCCTGTTCCCTCGACAATTGCAAGTGCTCCGGAGTTACGAACCGCAAATCTCTCCCCTACACTTCCTGCAACATAGAGCTTTCCACCTGTTGCTCCATAAAGACATGTATTACCGCCTGCAGCAAATTTCTCACCGCTGTTTTTAGAGGTAACGATTATCTTTCCTCCATGCATCCCTTTTCCGATGTAGTCATTTGCAACACCACTTAGGTAGATTGATACTCCATGGATCAAAAATGCACCCAAAGCCTGTCCGCTAATACCGGTTAGGTTAATGCGGATCGTGTCAGAAGCAAGTCCTTTGTCACCGTAGTATTCAGCGATCTCTCCACTTATAAGCGCGCCGAAACTTCTGTTGACGTTCGTGATCTTTCTATTGATCTTAACAGGATATTCAGGATGTTTTATAGCGCTCATCGCCTCTTTAAGAACATCTTTTTCAAATGCGTTGTCATCAAACGGAGGATTTGTAAGCTGCTGAGAGCTGTTCACCCCCTCCTCTTGATGTAAAACAGCGCTGAAATCGAACTTTTGAGCAAAGCTGTCATCTGTGACTTTTAGAAGATCACTTCTGCCTATCATCTCCTGCATAGTTCTAAATCCAAGCTCTGCCATGATCGAACGAATATCTTCAGCCAAAAGAGTAAAATAGTTTATAAGCTGATCGACATGACCTTTAAAGAACTCTTGACGCAGTTTTTCATTTTGAGTCGCAATACCGACCGAACATTTGTTGACATGGCAGATGCGGAGCATTTTACAACCTACGATAGTTAAAACACCCGTTCCAAATCCATAGCTCTCTGCACCGAGAAGTGCAGCTTTTACAACATCAAGTCCTGATTTTAGACCGCCGTCTGTTTGAAGCTCTACCACTCTTCTAAGGTTGTTTGCTTTTAGTGCATTGTGTGCTTCGCTAAGTCCAAGTTCCCAAGGATTTCCTGCAAACTTGATCGAGGTAAGAGGTGCGGCACCTGTTCCGCCGTCTCCGCCTGAGATAATGATCTTATCCGCATACGCTTTTGCAACACCCGCAGCAATAGTTCCGACACCGATAGTCGATACCAGTTTCACGGCAACTCTTGCTTTTGGATTTACCTGCTTAACGTCAAAAATAAGCTGTGCCAGATCCTCGATAGAGTAGATATCGTGATGAGGAGGAGGCGAGATGAGTGTTACACCCGGAACGGTATGGCGAAGTTTTCCTATAAGCGCTGAAACCTTATGCCCAGGAAGCTGTCCACCCTCGCCCGGTTTTGCACCCTGAGCGACTTTTATCTGGATCTCTTCGGCACTTCTAAGGTATGCTGGTGTGACACCAAAACGTCCCGATGCCACCTGTTTTATCTTTGAGTTTCTCTCAGTTCCAAAGCGCTCAGGGTCTTCTCCACCCTCTCCACAGTTTGACTGTGCACCTATTCTGTTCATTGCGATCGCAATTGTCTCGTGTGCTTCGGGACTGATAGAGCCAAGACTCATAGCAGCTGAGGCAAATCTTTTAAAGATCTCCTCTTTAGGCTCTACTTCAGAAATATTGATCGGTTTTCTGTCTGATCTTATATCAAAGAAATCACGAATAAACTTCAGACCTCTTTTGTTTACAAGGTCTCTTAGTCTCTCATAATCTTTCTTGCTTCCGCTCTGTGCGGTAGCATGGATAGCATGAATAACTTCAGGTCCGAAATCATGGTGCTCTTGTCCGCTGTAGAATTTATAGTAGCCGCCGATATTTAGAGGAAATATTTTGTTAAAACCGTTGTTCTCGAAAGCCTGCTCATGATATTTTGTAAGTCTCTCATCTATATCACTGTAATCGAGTCCGTTTAGTGCAGAGTTTGATGCTCCAAAACACTCGCTCACCATCTCGCGGCTTAGTCCCATAACATCAAAAAGACCTGAGTTTCTATATGAAGCTATAGTAGATATACCCATTTTGGACATTATTTTAAGGATTCCTGCATTGAGTGAACCGTGAACCGCTTTAAGCGCCACGTTACAATCCACCGTAACAGCATTTGATCTTTTTGTATGCTCTATAACGGTCTCGGCTAATAGTTTAGGGTGGATCGCATTTGCACCGTAACCTATAAGAACCGCCGCGCTGTGAGAGTCGTAAACCTCGCAGCTTACAGCGACCATAGATGCCAAATGACGAACCTTTGCTTTTAACAATGCCGAGTTAAGACGTCCTATAGCCATTGCCATAGGGATTATTTTCTTCTCTTTACTAAATTCGCTATCATCAAGTATAATGATTCTGGTACCTTCATTTTTTACAGAGTTTACGACATTTTCAACCAAAGCATCAAGTGATTTTTTCAGATCGATCTCATAAGCGGTAGAGAATGTTTTGTTGCGGTAAAAATCTTGATAACTAGGAGACTTCTTATCACCGAAAGATTTTAAAATAGAGAGTTTCTCGCTTGTTATGATAGGAGAGATAGATTTTAGACGATGCGCATGAAACGGCACTTCATCAAGGATGTTGTGAACCTCTCCAAAGCCCGTATTTAAACTCATAACCACTTTTTCTCTGATAGGGTCGATCGGAGGGTTTGTGACCTGAGCAAACTTCTGCTTGAAAAAGTCGCTAAATGCTCTTTGCTTATTTGAGAATGCTGCGAGCGGAGTATCATCACCCATTGAGCCTACAGCCTCTTTACCCTCTAAGATCATAGGCTCTATAACCTGCTCTATAACCTCATGAGTAACGTTAAAGTATCTCTGTCTTGCTATAAGCTCCTCTTTTGTATATTCGGAGTCAGACATATATTGATCGACCACGTGTTCTTGCAGGTAGATCATATGCTCGTTTAGCCACTTCATATATGGGTTTGAGCTCTTTAGGTAGTCGTTTATGTCGCTGTTCTTTAATATTTTGCCGTTTTTAAGGTCAAGTCCAATCATCTCGCCCGACTGCAGACGGCCTCTCTCTTTTATATCCTTCTCAGGGATATCGACAACACCGTATTCACTTGCTATAAGCAGGGTGTCATCTTTTGTGATGATATATTTTGAAGGGCGAAGTCCATTTCTATCAAGTACACATCCTACATATCTTCCATCTGTCACGGAGAATGCTGCAGGTCCGTCCCACGCTTCAAAAACTGTTGAGTGATACTCATAAAATGCGCGAAGTTCAGGGTCCATATGAGGTGCGTTCTGCCAAGCAGCAGGAATGACGGCACGGACAGCTTTGAAAAAGTCCATACCGTTTACAAGCAAAAACTCAAAAAAGTTGTCTGCCGAAGCACTATCCGATGACTTTGGCTGTAAAATAGGAAGTATTCTCTGTATCTCTTCATCTGTAAAGACCTCGCTCCTGATCGATTCCGATTTTATCTCTACATTAAAACGGTTTCCCTCGACAGAGTTGATCTCTCCGTTGTGCGCAACCGCACGAAATGGCTGTGCAAGTCTCCACTGCGGAAGAGTGTTGGTTGAGAATCTTTGGTGAAACAGTGAAAAAGAGATCTTAAAGTTCTCATCTTGAAGGTCTACAAAGAACTCTTTGATATGCGTAGGCATAACCAGTCCCTTGTAAGAGATCACCTTTGAGCTCATAGAAGCTATGTAAAAGTCATTGTCATCTTCAAGTCTATGCTCGCTCTCTTTGCGTGATAGATACAAAAGCGCGTCAAATCTATTGGTTGCCATTATTGAGTTTGGAGTTATAAATAGTTGAACGATTTTAGGAAGAGTTAAAAGTGCTTGTTCTCCAAGAGCATCAGTATTTACCGGAACAAATCTGCGAAGCACTACTTTTAAGTCATTTGCCTCACAAATCTCCTCAATAACATCTAAATATTTAAGATCTTTTGTAAATACGCAGGCAACTGCAAACTGCTTTGGCAGCTCAATTCCCTCTTTTGAAGCCTCTTTGCGAAGAAACTCTTCAGGAAGTGAAAAAAGCAAGCCGCTGCCATCTCCTGTTTTTCCGTCTGCCGCTACGGCACCGCGGTGCATCATTCTCTCCAATGCAGTTACGGCATCATTTAAAACTTTATGTGAAGGTTTGTTTTTAATGTTTGCAACAAGCCCAAAACCACAGTTATCTTTAAATGATCTCAATAAATCATGATGTTCAACCATACTAACTCCTAAATTTTGCAATTTTATTGAATTTCTTTACAAATTTAATCTCTTTTTAAAGAAACTTGTCCTATTTAGAGATTGGACTTGCATTATACATTTTAAAGGTTTAAAAAAATATAATATCAATAGAATTTTTTTGAGAAAATTTAAAATATGCGTAGTAAAGAAGCAAAAAGATGCAAGGATTTATTCTAAATCTTAACAAAGTCAAAGATGAAGATTTAATAGTCACTATCATATCAAGAGAGAACTTAGATACTCTTTACAGGTTCTACGGAGCAAGGCATGGAGTGATAAATCTAGGCTTTAAAATAGACTATGAGAAAGAAGCATCATCTAAATCGACCATATATAGATTAAAAGATGTGATACACATAGGGTTTAAATGGATAAACGATTATAAACTACTGCGAGTATGGCAGGATTTTTGCGCCCTCTTTTACAAGCATCTAAAAGATGCCGAAGAGCTTGATGAGTTCTATTTTGAACTCTTAGACTCTGCTTCAAAAAATTGGGGAAGACAGAACCCAAAAAGGGTGGCAGTAGAGTCATATATAAAACTGCTCAGGTATGAAGGTAGGCTGCATAAAGAGTTTGAGTGTTTTTTATGCTCGGCTCCTATAGTTGAAGATGAGATATCACTTATCCGTGCATTTCTGCCGACCCACAAGGGATGCACCCATACATTTGGTATCAAAAAAGATGCGCTGCTGGAGCTATTTGAAAATGATTCAACGCTTTTTTTAAGCGATGAGGAGATAGAGAGGCTCTGGTATATCCTGCTTGAGGGATTATAAGACCTACTAAACTACTATCTCAAATACATTGAACTTTCCGTCATGATAATAGAGAAGCTCAAAACCGTGTTTATCCATAATTCTTCTAACTAGACTAAGCCCCAAACCATACCCTGACTGGTTTCTTGAGTTGTCGCCCTGAGTAAAAGCTTCACAATAGTACTCCAGAGGTTTGTCCAAAACATCACCAATGCTCTTTACGGATATGTTCGTATCTCTTACAACAACATACACCGGTTTTTGGGTTCCATATTTAAGCGCATTGTCGATTAAGTTCTTAAGAGCTATTGAGAGGTAGTTAAGGTCACCTTTTATCTTAAAGCTTGACTCTATAGTTATATCTACAAGATTTTCATCCTCTATAAAAAGTTTAGAGAGCGCCTCTCCAACTAGCGTATCGGAGCTAAAGTTCTCGATGTTTAGTTTGTTTTGATTTGCATTAAGTTTTTCAAGACATAAGAGCTCGTTTATCATCTCATCTATTTGAAAAAGTGCCTTGTTTAAGATTCTTTTGTACTTAGTATCTTCTATCATATCAAGCGCTATCTTTGATTTTGAAATAGGGGTCTTTAGCTCATGACCGATATCGCGCAGCAGTCTCTGTCTGGATGTTATAAGATCTTGAATATTTGATGCCATAGAGTTAAATGTCTTAGCAACCTCCCCTATCTCATCTTTACACCCTGTTTTAATTCTAAGGCAGTACTCACCCTCTCCAAATTTTCTAATGATCTTTGATATATCTTTTAGTGGATATACCATCTTTAAAATTATGAGACATAGCAGTATCAAAATAAATATATCAGCCACAATCATATAGTTTAAGAACTCTTTTTTCTCAAAATTGTTATCTTGGGAGAGATCGATCACCAGCATCTCATCATCTAAATATTTCATATATAGAAGATATTTATTCTCTTTATCTCTTAATATCTTTATAGTTGAGAAATCAGTATTGTATTCATGAAGTATATGTGACTTCTCAATATATCTTCCCTTATCTTCGACAATCTCGAACTTTAGCTCTTTTAGCCTCTCTTCTAGGCTCTTTTGGTCACTGTTTGACATATATTTAAATAGCTCGCCAGAGACATGTATATACTTGTCTCTAAGTAGCATCTCAATAGTATCTTTTGTCAGTTTGTTTATCTCAATAGAGACGAAAAACATCAAAGAGAAAGTGATGAGAAAAAATATAATAACTTTATAAAAGATTGACATCTGTTATCCTATAAATTTATAGCCTATGCCCCATATAGACTTTATGTACTGAGGATCTTTAGAATCATCGCCTAATTTTTGTCTTAGATTGCTTATATGCATATCTATCGTTCTGTCTTTTGAGCTGTACTCAATTCCGCATACTGCATTTGATATTGACTCTCTGGATAAAACCTTACCGATATTAAATAAAAAAAGATGCAAAATGTCATACTCTATCTTGGTAAGATCCAGTGTAAGCCCGTCTATCTTTATCTCATGCTTATCTTCATCTATCTCAAAGTTGTTTATAGTCTTGTTTTTACTTGTTCCTCTTCTTAAGATCGCGTTGATCCTAAGAACAAGCTCTCTAGGCTCGTAAGGTTTTGCCAAATAATCATCGGCACCCAAATCAAAGCCCAATATCTTATCGCTTATTTCACCTCTTGCCGATGAGATTATAATTGGAATAGCCGATATTTGCCTGATCTTTTTACATACATCAAAGCCATCCATTTGCGGCAGCATAAGATCAAGAACAACAAGGGAGTATTTATCGCTATGATTTTCCAGATGAGCAAGCGCCTCTTTTGGCTTAGTGAAAGCCTCTACATGCAGTTCATAGTTCTCTAAATAGTCGCGAATCAATGTCTGCATATCCAGATCATCTTCTATAAGTAAAATATTATGCATTACTTTACTTCCCAATCATCAATGTACTTTACAAAACTGATCCTCTGATCTATGCTCAAAAGAGAGTGCATTTTCGTAAGAAAGTTTTTCTCGATCTCTCTGGCCATGATATCTACACTCTTATCAAGAGTCTCTATATCATGAATACTGAGATAATCTTTTAAAAAAAGATCCTTTTTCTTTAGCTCTGTCTCATCTTTAAATTTTTTAAACTCTTTTAGCTGAGTTCTAAATTCAAACAGGATCTCTTTTGCTGCATTGCTTTGTTCTTCTGAGAGGTTTATATGAGAGAGTTCTTTATTTATATGCTGAACTTTGTGATCTGCCATCAGCACAGCAGATATAGAAAATAGTAAAAAAATAATGTACTTCAAATTAAATGCCCCCTTTAACATAAAGCGACTATTTTAATACTTTTATTATTTAATACACCTTGTTTGGCTATAAAACTTCTTTAACTTTTCTTATATGTTCAATAAAGAGTTCTTTCTCTTTATATCCTGATAATCGGTAGTTTTTTAACTCTCGCTTCTCTCTATCGAAAAAGATGATACCGGGGGGTCCAAAAAGAGAGAACTTTTTTAACATCTCTATATCAAAATCTGTATTCTCAGATATATCGACCTTTATTCTTTCAAACTCTTCAACTTCAAAAGCGACATCTTCCCTGCTAAGAACATCAGAATCAAGCTCTTTGCAGTTTTCACACCATTTTGCGCTAAAGTATACCATAACTGGCTTTGATGCTTGACGCAGCTCACTATCAAGCTCTCTTGCATTTATTGTTTTGAAAGTCACCTCAGATAGTGTAGAGACTGCCACCTTTGATGATACAAAAGGTTCAAGAGGAGCCTTAATGCTTTTTGCGCCGCCGATTGCCCCTACAATAAGAACCACTCCGTAGATAAGAGCGAGCATAGAGAGAAGTTTCTTGAGCTGCTGCATTCTGCTTATATCTACACTTTTGATATTTTCAAACGGGTTCATAAATATAGCCACGGCCACAAGAAGAACTCCCCATAACAGAAGTATAGTTTGAGCCTCTAGTATTCTTGAGAGAAGCCAGATAGAGAAGGCTATCATCGTAAAGCCGAAAAAGAGCTTTACGTCATCCATCCAGATGCCCGGTTTTGGCAGAAATTTACCCGCTCCCGCACCAAGCATAAGAAGAGGCACGCCCATTCCAAGGCTCATTAAAAAGAGCGACATTCCGCCTAGAAGCTCATTACCGCTCTGTCCTATGTAGATAAGAGCACCTGCAAGAGGAGGTGCGACACACGGACCTACGATCAGTGCAGAGAGCACTCCAAGAAAGACTACGCTGTAGTACGATTTATCTCTGCCCCAAAGCGCTTTATTGTTTAAAAAAGATTGTATTTTTTTGGGCATCTGAATAGTAAAAGTGCCAAACATCGCCAAACTCAGTATAAAGAAAAGAGAACTTACTGCTACTATGATCCAAGTCTGTTGGAAAAATGCCTGTATATTACTTCCAAGAGATGCAGCCAAAACACCTGCAAGTGCATAGACTACTGACATTGATACCACATAAGTAAGAGATATAAAAAATCCCTGTCTCGTGCTTATGCTCTCTTTTTTGGAGATAATAACTGCAGAGAGTATAGGTATAACCGGAAGCATACATGGAGTAAAAGCAAGAAGAAGGCCAAAACCGAAAAATGTAGCAAGTGTCAAAACTACACTACTGTTTTGAAGCATCTCCGCGATCGCATCCTGCTCACTTTGGATATCTTTTGACTCAGAAGATAAAGCAGAGCTCTCTTTGAGAGGTTTTTCTTTAAAAAGCCTATACTCTTTTTCAAATCTATTTAATTCCGAGCATCCATCATCCAAGGAGCAGAGCTGATAGTTGAGTATGATCTTAAACTCACTATCGCCCTCTCCTTCAAGATTTGCCTTTATATTTACGCTGCCAAAAAAAACATCTTGCTCTTTATGTTTTGTCGCATCAGGATAAAATATGCTGCTGATAGCTACACCATCTCCTTCAACACTAAAATCGAGAGTATCATCAAGAATATAGCTCTCATCTTCGAGAGATATACTCAGATCAAAACTGTTTTTGTTTTGAGTAACACTTATAGATGCCGAATCACTACTGCTGCTAAAAGCAATAATCGGTAAAAATATTGCGATTAAAACAAAGTGTAAAATGTAGCTCTTAAAAATTCACTATCCTTGTAACACTATGATACTTAATACTAATTATGTGAGCTTGCAGTTTTGATAGCCTGCATGATCTTTTTGAAATCAGGCTCATCACCGACATTTGGAACTATCTCTTGATATACTACTCTTCCATTCTTTCCTATAACGAATACTGCTCTGATCAGCAGACCCTTAAGCTCGCCGTCAGTCACTA
Source organism: Sulfurimonas crateris (assembly GCF_005217605.1). Classification (NCBI taxonomy): domain Bacteria; kingdom Pseudomonadati; phylum Campylobacterota; class Epsilonproteobacteria; order Campylobacterales; family Sulfurimonadaceae; genus Sulfurimonas; species Sulfurimonas crateris. The sequence goes on from NZ_SZPX01000003.1 coordinate 227,642, forward strand.
TCACGCCATAATTTTCGCCAACTTCTCTATAGGCAAAATCAGAAGCTATGGAGATGTTTTTAATCCCATGTCCTTTACAAAAACGATCATCTGCATATGGAAGATCCATTGAAACGACAGTCATGTCAACACCATCAAACTGCTTTATCTCATCGTCAAATCTTTTTGACTGAGCAGAACAGATAGGAGTATCAATTGATGGAACAGTAGCGATCACCTGAACTCTCTCGCTCTTTCCTCCGATCGTTTTTATTGAAAAATCAGGCTCTGTAACACGAGCAACAGGCGCTTTTGCACCAACTATAGGAAAGTTCCCTTTAACATTAACGACCTCCCCGTTATAATTGATCGCAGCTTCTGCAGCAATCAAAGGTAGTGTTGAGAACACCATAATAAATAACAAAACTATTTTTTTCATCTGTATACGCCCCTTGGTATAAAAAGTATCGGATTATAACAAATTATAAACTGCTACGCAATTAAAATATAATATTTTTTTATGTTTTTAAAATTTTTCGAACGATTGCTATAACATATAGTTAAAAATATAACGAGCCTTAGTCAGTTTAACAGATCATCTTAAGGGTGGCTTAAAGCTTTATCGAAAGTTTCTTTTGCTAAGATTGTGATAATTTTATAATAGATGGAGTACAAATGTTACCGTCAGTTAGATCTCGAATAATTTTTACAATTTTATTTTTTGCCGCCCTTGCAATCGGTTCTTTATATACTTATATCTCCTATACTTTCAACAACTTTTCCAATAAAACTGCAAAACAGTCCCTTACTATGCTAAGTCAATCAATCTTTCAAACAGTAACACAAGGTATGCTGGCAGGTGATCCACAAGTTGTTCAAGAGACACTTGAAAGGGCAAGAAAAATTCAGGGTATTGAGTCACTGGATGTTTCAAAATCAGAACTGGTTTTAGAGATCTATAAAAAAGATGGCGAAACCTTTACGGCAACCCCGATGGTTAGAGATGTTTTTGCAAGTAAAGAGCCTAAAACAATTGAAAAAACACAAAATAATCACCACACAATACAACTTCTAAATCCAATGATAGCAGACAAAAGTTGTATATCATGCCACTATAATGCAAAAGATGGAGATATTCTCGGCGTCATGAATCTTGTTGTCTCTTTGGATTCAAATGATAAAGAGATCAATGACACAAAAATAGTCTTGCTTATTACGCTTGCTGTTGCTTTTATCGCTTTTGTCATTATTATGAGCATTTTCTTCTCAAAAGAGGTTATAGCTCCGTTAGATGAACTTCGTTCAAGAATAAGAGCCCTTGTTGATGGCGACAAAGATTTAACAAAACGAATTGAGGTTGTACGTGAAAACGAGTTTGCACAATCTGCATATGCGGTCAATGACTTTGTAAGTTCAATACAAGACACAATAAATGACGTAAAATCTCTTGGAAGTAAAAATGTCTCAATCGCAAACACTATCACTAATGCATCATCATTCATAAACAAAAGTATAGAAGAGGAGAGTGTCATAGTCTCTCATACTACGGAAAAAAGCAGATCTATAAAAGAGATTCTTGACCTCTCTATTGAGATGGCAAAAGAGACACAGCAGAGAGTCTCACAGGCAAACGCAAATCTTGAATCCTCAAAAGAGGCATTAGGTGAATTGGTAAGTGAGGTTGAAGTATTTATTGAAGTAGAGCATGAACTCTCAGACCAGTTGATACACTTAAAACAAGATGCGGATCAGGTAAAGAGCGTCCTTGTTGTTATTAAAGATATAGCAGAACAGACGAACCTTCTAGCCCTAAATGCTGCCATCGAAGCGGCGCGAGCAGGTGAACATGGACGCGGTTTTGCCGTCGTAGCAGATGAAGTGAGAAAACTCGCAGAACGTACACAAAAATCACTTACTGAGATAGAGATAAGTGTTAGTACTATTGTTCAATCCATAAACGACGTAAGCGACAAGATGAACGAAAATGCACAAGGGATGCAGAGACTAACATCCATTTCACAAGATGTTGAGCAAAAGGTCAATGAGACATCCCTAGAGATGCAGCACTCCATTGAAGTTGCCGTTAAATCAGTAGAAGATTCAAAAATAATGGTAAAACATACGGATGAGATAATTAATCAAATTGCAGAGATAAACGCTCACTCATCTTCAAACAAAGAAAAAGTAATAAGCATCGAAAATGATTCCAAGAATCTGCTTGAAGTGGCTCACTTACTGGATTCTCGTATTAACGAATTTAAAAGCTAAGAAAATGTTCTTGCAATTTTGCAAGAACTATATTAAGCTTTTTTAGCCACCAAAGAAGCGACTTTTATTCTCTCGCCTCTTAAATTTGTATCTATTTTCTCTTCATAGTAGATGACATCAAGCCCTATAAAAGAGTGTAGAAGTTCATTTTTGCGCAGCAAGTAGTCAAGGTTTGTCGTTGGCATCTTAAAATCTCCGTGAGCGACTATAAAAGTCTCAAAAACCAAAACTCCGCCACTCTTGAGCGCCTCTTTCATCTGAGAGACCAGACGACGATTTAAGTAGTTTACATTCACGATCAGATCATATTTATTAGGAGTTAGATTATACTTATCCAAGTCCGTATCGATCTTTTTGATCGTAGAGCTATTTTTTACACGCTCTAAAGCATAGTCTGAAATATCTACGGCATCAACCATAAAACCCAAGTCAGCCAAATAGTGTGTATTTCTGCCCGTACCGCATGCCACGTCTATCGCCTGACCTACATTTGCATGTGAAATATACTTATCCAATAGTGCAGAGACCTCCTGCGGCATAGGATTGTCCAAATATCTCTCGTTCCATCTCTGTTTATCTTCTTTCATAACATATCCCCCTTAAGATAATCTATTTTTGTAATCTTGATATCCAAACTCTTTAATTAACTCCAGAGTGTTATCTTCTCTTAGTATAGCCAATGAAGGTAACTTGATACCGTTGAAGGTAGTGTTTTTAACAAAAGTGTAGTGGATCTGATCTTCAAATATCACTCTATCACCCACCTGCAGCGGTTCATCAAAGGAGTAATCACCCATAATGTCTCCCGCTAAGCAGGTATTTCCGCCAAAGCGGTAGGTGTAAGGTTTCTCTCCTGCTTCACCGCTTCCTCTAACCATTGCACGATACGGCATCGCAAGCGTGTCGGGCATATGAGCTTCTGCCGAAGTGTCCAATATGGCTATATCCATGCCGTTGTGTACAATATCTAGCACTGTGCTCACAAGTACTCCCGTCTGCCATCCGACTGCTTCTCCAGGCTCCAGATAGACATCTACATCATACTTTGCTCTAAACTCTTTTATGATGCGAATCAGCTTATCGACATCATATCCCTCTTTTGTTATATGGTGACCTCCGCCAAAATTGATATATTTCAGCCCTTTAAAGTACTTTGAGAACTTCGCTTCAAAAGCCTGCAGTACATCCTCTAGAGCATCGACATTCTGCTCACACAGAGCGTGAAAATTGAGTCCGTCAATATACTCTAAGACTCTCTCATCAAAATTCTCAAGTGTAGTGCCCAGACGGCTGTAGAGCCCGCATGGGTTGTAGATATCTTTTGGAGAGGAAGATTGCTCCGGATTTATTCTCAAGGAGAGGCTTATCTCTGAGTCTATCTCTTTGACTCTGTCGTAATATTTAAAAAGCTGGTTAGGTGAGTTAAAGACAATATGGTCGGATATGCGTGCAATATCTTCGATATCCTCATCTTTGTATGCAGGCGAATATGTATGCACTTCAAGATTCTCATCATCTTTTGCAAACTCATCTCTAGCCAATAATGCTTCATGCAATCCGCTTGCAGTACACCCTTTTAGATACTCTTTTACCAAAGGAAACGTACTCCACATAGCAAAGCCTTTAAGCGCTAGAATAACCTTTGCTCCGCTCTCTATTTGAACACGGTTTAAAATCTCAAGATTTGCACGAAGTAAAGACTCGTCGCACATGTAATAGGGTGTAGATAACAAGTTAGAGTTTTGCATAATGTTCTCCATGCTTTTTGCTATTTTTTTCTCATTCTATTTATTAGAATTTGGTTGTATTTCTCTTTTACTCTCAGAGCTATATGTTCGAAATCATCGGCATCAAGCCCCATCTCTTCAACTATTTCACAAGCCTCTTTTATTGACTCTTGTGTTAAAACGTTCCTCGGATTTACGGCAGTTCTTATAACATCTAGCGAGTCTATGTATGATTTGACTTTCGGGCTTACGTTTGTCTCAAAATCCAATCCCTTCAGTATCTCTACATATAGAGGCTCAAGCATCCAGTGCTCAAAAAGAAGCGCGCTTAGGTAGTAGGTCGTAGTTCCAAGCAGGCTATACTCATACTCAATGACATTTTTTGAATTTCTATAACCTATTTCAAACTTCTTTGCATAGTGGCTCTTTAGAACCTCATTTGCCAGCACTAGCTTTCCAGTCTCCATTATAAGTGCCAAAGGTGACATAAACTGAGCATGTCTAAGATCTACTCTGGAGTACCACTGCATCATTAAAGTGCTTTGGAGCTGGCATATATCGTTAAATCTCTTGTTATCTACGCCGTAGATCTCGGTATCTGTTTTAAGCTCTTTATCGACTGCGTACTTTAAGACCAGACCGTAGATCTCATCAGTTCCAAAAAGCGTTACTGCCTGAGCAATTGAGGCTATTTTTCTTGAAAAGCCGTATATAGGGGCATTTATCATCTTTAGAATATTTGCAGCGAGTGCCGCATCATCCTCTATAACCTTTACAAGTCTTATAATATCGATATTTTGAGAGCCGCAGCTATATATCTGCTGTATTATAAACGGTGTGTTTGATAGTGGCGGCAGAGACTCTACATCTGAAATTATATGTTTAAAGGTCATTATTTACGCTTCTAGCTCTTTTATCTGCCAAGGCAGACCTTGCGTATTCATCTCTTGCATAAACGGATCAGGGTCCATCTGCTCCATATTAAATACTCCTACTCCGCTCCAGATACCCTTTAGCATAAGTTTTGCGCCTATCATCGCAGGAACGCCGGTAGTGTATGAAACACCTTGAGAGTTTGTCTCTTTGTAGCACTCTTCATGATCTTTTACCTGATAGATATATATCTTTCTCTTCTTGCCGTCTTTAATTCCCTCTGCGACAATACCGATGTTTGTCTTTCCTTTTGTACGAGGTCCCAAAGATGCAGGGTCTGGAAGAAGTGTCTTTAAGAACTCTATAGGGACTATCTTCATCCCCTTGTGCTCAACCGGCTCAATTCCAAGCATCCCGACATTTTCCAAGCACTTCATATGTGTAAGATAGCTCTGCCCGAAGGTCATAAAAAATCTTATACGCTTAAGCCCTTTGATGTGTTTTACAAGTGACTCCATCTCTTCGTGGTAAAGCAGATAGCTATCTTTTGGACCTACTTCTGGATAATCCCAAACCTGCATTATCTCCATCGGCTCAGTCTCTATCCACTTACCGTTTTCCCAATAACGCCCTTTTGAAGAGACTTCTCTTAAGTTGATCTCAGGGTTGAAGTTTGTTGCAAACGGGTATCCGTGATCGCCTGCGTTACAATCCAAAATATCTATGGTGTGTATCTCGTCAAAATAGTGTTTTTGAGCGTATGCACAAAAAACGTTTGTCGCCCCTGGGTCAAAACCGCTACCCAAAAGCCCCATAATGCCTGCTTCTTTAAACTTATCATCTCTTGCCCACTGAAGCTTGTACTCAAACTTAGCCTCATCCGGATGCTCATAGTTCGCAGTATCAAGATATGGTGTCTTTGTAGCTATACAGGCATCCATTATTGTCAAATCTTGATATGGAAGTGCGACGTTTATAAGAATGTCGGGCTTGCACTCGTTTATAAGCTTTATAACTTCATCCGTGCTGTCTGCATCCACAGAAGCCACTTCAATATTTGCATTTGGAAGTTCATCTTTTATATCCTGACATCTTTGCACTGTTCTGCTTGCCAATACAATTTTCCCAAAAACATCTGCATTTTGTACACACTTATGTACAACTACACGGCTAACTCCGCCTGCACCAATTATTAATGTTGTTCTCAAATCTTCATCCTTTTCAATTTTATAACTCTATCTCTTAATTCGTCTGCCTTTATCTCATGCGAGATCGGCTTTCCGAAATAGAGAGTGATCTCCCTCTTTTTCAAAAAGCATCTTTTTGAATCGCCTTTATGCCTTGCAAAGAGACTTCCAAAAACTCCGTCTATATGAAACGGAACGATAACTGCACTGTTTCTCTCTATGTATTCATAGCCTCTATAAAACTTTGCGATCTCGGAGCTTCTGGATATTTCGCCCTCGGGAAATATTGCTATTATTCTACCATTTTTTAATCTCTTTGAGGTTTCAATAAATGAATCTTTTGAAGCTTTTTTTGAAACGGGAATAAGCTCCGCCATCTTAAAAGCCCAGTTAAACAGCTTCCAATTGTAAATATCTTTATCTATTATGTAATTTATTCTTTTCTTAATGGGCAGTTGAAGTATGAACCAGTCTATCCAGCTAACATGGTTGCCCAAAAGCATAACCGCCCTGTTTTTTGGAATATTTTCTAACCCTACATAGTTAAATCTGTATCTTATTTTAAAAATAAGCTCAAAGAGCTTCCAGACAGCCATAATAAAGTAGCTTTTAAAGAGTTCTTTTTTCACGAGTGACTAATCGTCCTTTTGCGCCAGTGTCGTGCTCCAGCCCTCATAATAGCCATGTTCTGTTTTAATAAGCCCATAGAGCTCCTCTACAACTTTTCTAACCTCTTCTTCAGTAACCGGATGCACTTTGAGAAGTGCCACTCCATGTTCAAACTCTTCGCTGCTTACGTCATCTTTAAACTCAAACCCGTGTTCTAGCGCGTTTTTTACAAATCTCTCTTTTTGGGTAGCCGTATCAAATGATACATAGTGTTCTACATCTCTTGATATAGAGAGCTCATCACCCTCTTCTTGAAGCAGAAACATTATCTTTTGGCTCTGAATATTGTGAAACTCCAACTCTGTTGGAAAAAGATTTTTAGCGTAAAAATCCCACTTTGCATCTTTTACCACATTGCTTTCATATTTGTAACCGCTATCTTTTAACATTGCGGCACAAAGCGCTTCTAGATTTTTTGAATCTCTTGCATAAAAGTAGAACTCATGCCAACCCTCATAAACTCTCTCTCCTACATATTTTGCCATCTTTTGATGTTCTAAAGAGATGATTATAGACTCTTTAAGTTCTAAAAACTGCTCAAAATCCAAACTATTCTCTTCTATATTGTTTGGTTTTACAAACAGACTATATAACCAAGGATAACTCTCTTCATAATCCTCTACATCAACCTCTACTTCTATATTAACCGTTGCAGAATCTTCCACTCTGCTAAATATCTCTCTCATCTGCCATCTTCAACTGAATTTTTTATTATTATAACAAACATAGCTGAAAATAATTCTCCAAGTATTTCAATAATGATTATCATTTTAATGTTCATTTAAGAATTTTTAATCTACAATTCTGCATATTGATAAACGATAATGCTTATCAAATTCAACTAATAGGAAAGAAGATGAGAGAGTTTAAAAAGAGATTAGGATTAAGTGTAGCTGCGGCGATTATGCTCGCAAGTAGCTTACAGGCGGATACTGCTTCAGATATTGCAGAGCTTAAAAAAGAGATAGCAGCGCTTAAGGAGCAGACCAAAACCTTGGCAGATGAGACAAGCAACCTGCAGATGGGCTTTAACTACACGACTGTCGATAGTGAAAAGTCGCATAGCGGACTAGCTGCTGCGGCATCGAAGGTCTACTACTCAAAATCGCCTTTAAGCATCGGCGGTTACGGCGAGATGTACTACTCGCACACAAACAAAGAGAGCGGCTCAAACAGCTCTAAAGTTGACGTATACAGATTTGTTCCATATATAGGCTATAAGTTTAGTGACAACATCCTACTAAACGTAGAGCTTGAGTTTGAGCACGGCGGAGTGGCAAATGACGGAGGCGCTGCAGAGGGCGGAGAGGTTATAGTCGAGTTTATCTATCTTGACTTTTTGATAAATGAAAATGCAAACATCAGAGTCGGTAATATGTTGATGCCTTTGGGGCTGATTAATGAGAGACATGAACCGACACTTTTTACTACAGTTCAGCGACCAAACACCGCAAAACAGATTATTCCGACGACTTGGCATGAGAGCGGCGTAATGGTTTACGGAGACGTATTTGAAGGGTTGGAGTATAAAGTCATGGGAGTAACTGCCCTAAATCCGACAATAGACAGCGATACAAGCTGGTTAAGAAGTGCGCGCGGCGGCTCGTTTACCAACAATGATCCGAAACTCGGTTTTGTAGCAAGGCTTGATTATACAGATATAAATGGGCTGCTGGTTGGGGCTTCGGCTTATATGGACTCAAAGATAAATATGTTCGATATTCACGCGGACTATAAAGTAAACGGCTTTAGAGCATATGGCACGTACGCAGAGGCAAAACGCTCAGACGCATTTGAGTTGGCAGGTGCACTATCTCAGGTAAAAGCAAAAGGCGGCTACTTAAATCTTAGCTACGACCTTTTAAACTTTAGTTCATCTAGCGATAAACTGCCGCTATTCGTTCAATATGAGAGCGTCAATCCTGCTGATAAACTGACCGATGGAAGCTCGCTTGATTCTACCGATACGACGACATTCGGTATAAACTACTTCCCTCACGAGCAGGTAGTTTTAAAAGCTGACTATGCCATGCAGAAGCAAGACGGAGTTGATTCTGACACATTCAGCCTCTCAATGGGATTCATCTTTTAACTTATGTTACGCGCTGAAACGAACTTGTCCGTTTCAGTGGCAGCTGCTTATGTCCCTACAACCCCCTAAAGCTACGAAAAACAAGTTTTTCGAGAATTTCAAGATGCTTAACGCTCTTATTGACAAAGTTCATTGACAAAAAAAATTTTATTTTATACAATCCGACAAATTCAGGAGCCCTAACGCTATGAGAAAACTTTTACTTTACCTACTTATCTTTTTGACACTGCCGCTAAGTGCGAAGATGCTTATATCTCCAATCGATGCGATGAAGCAAAACTATGGAGTAAAGAGTGAAATTATCGAAGAGAGCATTATTCTCAGCGGTGCTGAGGCAAAGAAGATTCAAGAGGCATCACAGGTAAAACTGGGCACTAAGATATTTAAGGTTTTTAAAGCCGTGCAAGATGGCAAAACTCAAGGTTACGGAGTTTTGATCAACAGAAAGATCCGCTCAAAAAATGGTGTCGTGCTCTACATGATATCGCCAGAGTCTATTTTAAAAGGCATAGAGGTCATAGCTTTTAACGAGCCTATGGAGTATGTGCCTTCTGGAAAATGGATGAGCCAATTTGAAAACGTAGATACTCAGACGTCGCTTATGCTCTCCAAAGATATTCCCACCATCACAGGGGCAACTCTAAGTGCGAAAAGCTTTGTAGACGGTTCAAGAGTCGCTTTTGCTCTTTACAATGAGCTGTTAAAAGGCAAATAGTGAAATTCACCGTTATAAAAAACCTTCAAAAAGATAGCGCTATGAGCCTTATACTGAGAGGTTTTCTTCTTTTTATACTTCTTTATCTTATCTCTGACATCTTTGTTATGAAGTCAAACTTCGGCATCTCGCCCGAAACTCTGAATGCAACACTTTTTGGAGATGAAGAGGCTTACATAGACCCGATGAACGAAGCATCTTTTTTGGAGTTTTGGCATACGCAGATATTTTTTATAATGATGATCCTGCTCACCCTTAGCTCCATCTTCATCAGAGTTGCAAAAAAAAGCAGAGCCATTCTTACAAACACCCTTATGATAAGTGCCATCCTATCACTCATCTCGCTGCCTTTGGCTTTTTACCTATCAAGCTTTTTTGTAAACATATATCTTGTAACCTATTTTCTCTGGCATCTTGTGGCTCTTTATATGATCGTCTACTCATTTTGGAAACTAAATGCAAGAAGCGTATAAACTATCCATCCTCCACTACTTGGCATTTTCTCTGCTTCTAATAGTTAGTGCGGTTATGCTTTTTGAACACAAGATAGGCTTTAGTTACAGCGCTGTTTTAGAGTACTACATCGGTAATGAAGAGCAGTTTATCTCTGCTCAGAGTGCAGGAGGAGTTTTAAAAATAGTATTGCCGCACATCTTTGTGTTTGGGCTTTTTGCTATGGTGCTTTTGCACTTTTTGGTATTTACGAAGCTAAGAGAGAAAAAAAGTCTGCTTCTTCTCATCTACACTGCATTTGGGGTGGCTATGCTTGAGATATTCTCCCCGTTTTTGATTATAAACGGATTTGAATTCTTTGCATATATAAAACTTTTTTCGTTTTTTGCTCTTTTAGCACTTATCTTATATATCTCATGGCTGCTTTTTGAGAGTATCTCTTATGAGTAGGTTCTTTGTATACTCTGATATATTTTTGCCAATAACAAGCTCGCCATCGCTCTGCATAACGATATAACCTACTCCAAGAGCATCCAAAAACTCATAAGCCTTTTTCATCGGCATTACGCTTGCCGCAGTCGCATAAGCATCCAAGTCACTACTTGAAATCTCGCTAACAAGAGTTATAGAGACAAAGAGGCTCTGCGGCTTTTTGGTTTTTGGGTCGATTAGGTGATTATTCTTGGTTGAGGTGACATATCTGTTATAGTTTCCGCTAGTTGTGATACCAAGGTCATCTTTTGTAGTCTCAAACGATAACAAAACATCATCTTCTTTAAAAGGACTTTGCACCTCTATCCTGCACAAAGAGAGACATCTTATATCTCCGCTTGCCGCTATTACAACGCTCTTTGCATCTTTGCTTCTAAAGAACTCCGCAGCTTTATCCACGCCGAAACCTTTGCCCATACCGCCGAGGTCTACTTTTGCGCTCTCCTCTAAAAAAGCCTCTTTTTCATTAAATCTCAGAGCGCCAAAGGAAACATACGCACCTGCTAACTCAGCCAAAGATGCAACACGCTCATCCTCTCCGAATCTGTAGAGATCTTTTGTGATCGAGCCGATAGTAATGTCGAAATATCCATCTGTTGCGGCATAGTACCTTTTACTCAAAAGAAGTGCCTCATAACTAAAAGTGTCAAGCTCTGCGTGTCTGTTTTTGTTGAGTCGGTATATATTTGCATCTGGATCGTAAGATGAGAGAGACTTCTCAATCTCTTTTATGATATCAAACCCCTCTGTTATAAGGTCGGCATCCCTCTCATCTGCAGTGATAGTGACAAGAGTGGACATAATTACTTGAGTTCTAGAAAGAGTTTTGGCATCTAAAAAAGAGAGAAGAAGTAAAAAAAGTGTGAGTAGTTTCAAGAGAGTTTAGATATTTGCTAAATATCTATAACCTCGTTTATCTCTAACCCAAAGCCGCCAAGTCCTACAAACTCGGTCGCTTTCATGGAGGTTAGCAGGTTCATCTTTGAGATGCCGAACGATTTAAGTATCTGAGCACCTATTCCAAACTCTTTCATGGCAGCGTTGTCATGGTGTGTAGGCTTGTTAATGAAGATCAAAACACCGCTGTTCTGTTTTAGGTACTCGATAGACAAGATAAGATTGCTGTACTTTTTCTGGTTTAAGAGAAGTTCCATATCCGGTATAACGTTATGGACTCTTACGTTTGCCACAGATGCAACATTATGAAACACTATCGCAGTATGTTCTATTTTGTCATGGTCGCTAAATGTGTACTTCTTTACCTTTGTACCGAAAAACTCAATATCTTCTACCTCAAGCTCGTTTACAAGCCTCTCGTTCGCAAGACGATACTCGACAATATCTGAGATAAAAACGGTTTTCAAGTTGTGCTTTTCGCCGAATATATCAAGATCGTCACGGCGTGCCATCGTGCCGTCCTCTTTGATTATCTCACAAATAACCGATGACTCGCTAAGTCCTGCAAGACGGCATAGATCAACAGAACCCTCAGTATGACCTGTTCTCACAAGTGTGCCGCCATCTTTTGCTATAAGAGGAAATATATGACCCGGTTTTACAAGCTCATCAGCGTGGCTGATCGGGTTTGCCAAGATCTTGATGGTATCGTCCCTCTCCTTTGCCGAGATGCCTGTTAGAGCATTTTTTGCATCGACTGAGACCGTAAACGCCGTCTCATAAGAGGATGTGTTTGAGCTTACCATCGGGTTAAGTTCAAGTCTTGTAGCGATATTTTTGCTGATCGCCACACAGATAAGCCCTCTTGCATGCGTTGCCATAAAGTTTACATGAGCCGGCGTAGAAAAAGCGGATGCATAGACCAGATCACCCTCGTTCTCTCTATCTTCATCATCGATCATAATGACCATGTGACCCTTTTTTATCTCGTCAATCGCTTCTAGTACTCTTTGTGTCGGTGTCATATTTACTCTTTGTTTTTAATACCGCAATTGTATAGAAAAGTTGATTAATTTTAGTTCAAACCGTTTTTGTAAATTTGGCTGGGCTTTTCTTGACAATGAAGACGTATTTGCCTATAATTCCACTCCAACAAACATATTGACCTTGTTTGTAAGTGACGCGGAATAGAGCAGTTCGGTAGCTCGTCGGGCTCATAACCCGAAGGTCACAGGTTCAAATCCTGTTTCCGCAACCAATTCTTTCACTTTTTATTGTTGGGGTATAGCCAAGCGGTAAGGCAACTGGTTTTGGTCCAGTCATTCGGGGGTTCGAATCCCTCTACCCCATCCACAAAATCCCTATTTATAGGCATATCGCGGAATAGAGCAGTTCGGTAGCTCGTTGGGCTCATAACCCAAAGGTCACAGGTTCAAATCCTGTTTCCGCAACCAAAAACCCCAATATTTCGGACTTTCTAGCCTCTTTCAAATTCTCTTTAAAAAAGCACTCGGCAAACATTCGGCAGTAACTCGGCATTTTTATTTCTCCATTTTCTTATTTAAAAGTTTACGCTCGGCAACTACTCGGCAATTAATTTGCATGTCTAGATCCCTCAAATTTAAAGAAGTAATTTACAGCTTATATTTCTTGCTTTACTTAGACTTTATCTTATAAAAAGTGAGGTATAACTAATAGATATTTTTTTGATACAATATAGTTTTTTGTCGGAAGATCTTATGCGTAGTCTTTTTTTATCTATTTTAGTGATGATACTTTTTAATGGATATTCTAAAAATCAAGTCTCTGCTTCTAAAGAGATCTCGTTGCCGCACTACAATCCAAGTAAAGCAAATCTATACTTTGTGAATACAGATACAGACTCTCTTGGAGAGTACAAAGTGACTTATCTATGCGACAGTGAAACGATCTCCATAGTTGTTCTATCAAGACAATACTCTTATAATGAAGTAGCTGCAGGTAAATGTTCTATATCCGTAATGCCTTACTCTACACATCCATTTCTCGAAGCAAGAAAAGATCATATTCCTTTGGAGATAAATGTTAAACCTGGAGAAAGCTATATATTTAAAATGGATAAAAATATAGATACAAAAACAGCTTTTAAAGCGATGTTTGCTCTATTTCCCGTACAGACCGTGCTTGATCATCATTTAACTGTTATACTTGAAGATAAATCAATCGGTGCCAAAAATATACAGGAAGTAATAGACTGGAAGCCGTTTTTAGTAGATAGACTATATCCTCCTCGCGCAAACGGCAAGACTATACGAGATTATCTATAAGTTAAACTTTACAGATATTCGCCGCACAAGAACATATACTCTTTTCTCGTTCAAAGTAGAACTTTGGAGCGCATGTGTGCATAAAGTAACAAACTAATATAATAGACTCTATGCCAAATATATTAGCGAGAGCAAGAGATTATAACCTACCTTTAAGATTATCGTAAATTTTATTTTTTTCTCTTTTCCATACGCTCAGCACAAGAACAACTATCTCTTCGTCTTTTATCTCATATGCAAGTCTATACCCAATATTTCTTAGCTTGATTTTATATACGTTTTCATATCCAGAGAGCTTGTCCTTCACTACTCTTGGACTCTCTAGCTGTTCTTGCAGTTTCTTTTTAAATTGTTCTTTTATCGTAGAGTTTAATTTTTTCCATTCTTTTAAGGCTTGAGGCATAAATTCAAGATTATAGCTCATTTACATCTACTCTAATTGGCTTTTCATCACTGTTTTTGGCTTTTTCTACTTCCAATGAAAGGTAGTAGTCATCTATAATATCCATCATCTTCTCATAGACTTTGCTCGGAACTAGATAGGCACTGGGTATGTTATGGTTAAGTATGGCGATGGCTTCATCTCCAGCTTCACTTAAAAGCTGTGTTGGAGATTTTTTTAGCTCTGTTATGCTCGCAGTATAGTTTGATAAAATCGGTTGCATTTTAAATCCTTTATTTAGTACTTAATATTATACTAAATATAGTATTTATTTGTCAAACAAGACATTTTTTAAAGCTCATATATTCAAATACCCTTTTATATCATCAAAATATCTCTCTATATTCTCAAAACTGTGGCTTCCGCCCTCTTCTATCGCAAACTTAGCATTAGGCAGTCTGTTTACGGCCTCTCTGTAATCAAGCAGCTCATCACCTTTTTGAAGCAACACAAAGAAGTTCTCCTGCTTTTTGGGTTCAACTCTATGCTCTTTTAACATCTCTATATGCGATTCTCTCCACTCAAAACTACTCTCATCATAAAAGTTTGGAGCAAAACCAAGCGCCTTTTTTAGTGTCTCATCCGGTTCTACAGACGGGTTGATAAGCACCGTTTTTAAGCCGTACTTCTCTGCCAGATAAATAGCGTAATAACCGCCTAAAGATGAGCCGATAAGATTGACCTTCCCGCCGTAAGACTCTATCATCTCTTCTAGCGTTTTTAGAGCCAGATGCGGAACGCATGAGAGAGAGGGAGCGATAAATGGCTCATCTATGCTCTTGAAATATGTGCGAAAAAGCTCTGCCTTGACACCGCACCCGCTACCGCCAAAACCGTGTATGTATATAGTCATCTGCCTCCTCCCTAGTTTGTGTTTTTAAATTTAAATTTCTTTTTCCAAAGCTTCCCAATGTCCGCCCTTAAGGCTTCCAACTCTTTGAACTCTGTTTTCATCTTTTAGTTTTTTTATAACTTTTTTCACACCGGATTCACTCATATCCAGTTGTTGACATATCTGCATGATGGTTATTTTATTATCTTGCATAATCAAATCCAAGATTTTTTGGTCACTTTTTTGGTCACTTTTTTGGTCACTTTTTTTAGATTCTTTTATATACTCTTTTAGTGATTGCGTTATTATCTCTAACATAAACTCTATAAAAGGTGTAGATTCTCCCGCACTTCCAGCATCTTCTAGCGCTTGATAGTATTCTAGTTGATGATTTCTTACCACACTTTCTATTGGCATATATGTAAAAATATCTTTAAAAGATTTAAGGATTACACTCTGCCAAAGTCGTCCGATGCGTCCATTACCATCGCTAAATGGATGGATGAACTCAAACTCGTAGTGAAATACACAACTTGCAATAAGCGGATGTTCGTCTGTACTTTGAAGCCACTCAAACAGCTCATCCATTAGTTTTGGTACTTGACTAGGCGGTGGTGCAACATGTGTTACGCCATCTTTGCCGCCGATACCTACGTTGCTGTTTCTATATGTCCCTGCATTATTTAAGAGATTTTCCATAAGGTACTTGTGCGCCTTTAATAGGTCTTTTTCATTTTTATAGCTGTATTTTTCTATATTGTCATACGCTTCAATCGCCCCTTTTACCTCTTCTATCTCTCTCATGGTTCCTAGAACTGTTTTGCCCTCTATTATGCTGGTAACTTTTGCTTCATCAAAGGTGTTTCCCTCTATTTGCAGCGTCCCTGTAATTGATCTGATCCTATTTTTTTTACGAAGTCTTAGAGTATTATAATTTTTATCTATATATTTTATATCAGATATAAGCTCAGATATTTCACTTACTTGCTTTATGATTTTTGATGTATTAGTATATGGCGGTTTATAGCTCATCCCAAACTCTCTCTATCTCTGTTTTTACTTTAATTGCACTTATAATGGTTTTAATGATACGATTGTTTTATTTAATTGAACCATAAACGGTGCGTGTAAACGCAATTATGCTATATTTTCGTATATAAATTAAGGTTTGAAGATGAACGGATATATACTGCTCTCGCACGGTAGCAAGGTCAAGGCGTCAAATGACGCTACAAGAGAGGTTTTAGAGAAGTTACGGGTAAATATTGAAAATATAGAACTCGCTTTTTTAGAGTTGGCTGAGCCCGATTTTGAAGATGCGGTAAAGAAGCTAAAAACGGCGGGCGTTAGCAGCGTTACTGTTTTGCCTCTCTTTTTGGCTCCGGGAAAACATGTCAGAGAAGATGTCCCACATCTGGCTTCAACATGCTCAAAAAAATATGACATTAAAATAGAAGTTTTAGATCACATAGGTGCTAATAGCGCTTATGCAAAGATGATAGAGGATATTCTTCTTAGCAGATAGCTTTTGCTATTTTACTATCCAGAGATGGCTATACCAGTACCATCTGCCCTCTTCTGCCGAGGCCGTACAAGTGTATCTGTCTCTTGGAGCCTTTAGCGCTTCATCTGCTTGAACGCTGAACTCTCTATCCGATGCCCACTCAACGGTTATCGCTTTTCCGCTGGAGAGGTAACACCCTACATTTTTTACTGGATATTTGAGCTTTATGGTGAGTTTTGGAGGATTCTGCTCTTTTACCAGAGGCTCTATCGATGAGACGCTATCTATTGGAAGAGGCAGAGTTTTAATCTTTAGAGTAAAACCATCCATATCCGCGTACGCCTCCGACATTGCAAAGCGCGGCAGAGTCCTTGTATCACTATGCATTCCAATTGCACCAGACGTCTGAGTAATTCCGATATATCCCAAGCTTTGAATATACTCCGCACTCTCTTTCGTATACTCTCCAAAAGGGTATGAGAATAGCTTTGGGTTTTCGTTTGTAGTCTCTCCCAGCTCCTCTTGAAGTCTCTTTTGAGCGCCCTCTATCTGCTCTTTTATGCGCTTTTTCCAGCTATGCTCATCTTCGCCCTCTTGAGGGAGCATATAGTCATGTGTTTTTGAGTGGTTCGCAAACTCCGCTCCAAAGGCTTGCATCTCACGCATCTCATCCCAGCTCATATAATTTTTTGAACCGCTATCTGCCGACGTGCTGTTTACAAAAACCGTAAAAGGGAAGTTGTACTCCTTAAACTTTGTAAACGCATTAGTGTATATGCTTTTATAAGCGTCATCTATAGTTAGTGCAACTACTTTTTTTGGGATCTCTCTGCCCTCTATGATATGACGGACTATCTTTGAGAGGCTCCAGACCTTGTAGTCGTTTTGCGAAAGATACTGCAGATGTTTTTCAAACTGCTCCATTCTGATATTTGTAGATGGGTATCTGCTATCGCCAAAACGGTGGTACATAAATACAACTGCGCCTTCATCGCTATTTTTGGCGCTCAACAACTCTGAAAAAAAGAGTAAAAGTAAAAAACCAAGTAACAATTTTCTCATTTTAACACCCGCTTTTTTTCTTTTACTATAGCAAAATTATGGTTGCCAATCCAAGAAAACTAAAAAAGCCTACAATGTCCGTAACCGTTGTAAGAAGCACGGAAGAGCCTACCGCAGGGTCGATATCTGCCTTTTGAAGAAGCAGAGGGATGAGCGAGCCGAAAAATCCCGCCGTGATTATATTTATAACCATAGAGGCAGCTATTACAACTCCAAGCAGAGGCATTGAGAACCATATCCAAGCGATGATGCCGATAGCGACGGCAAATATTAAGCCGTTCATTAGAGCCAGATAGACCTCTTTTAAAATAGTCTCTTTGGCATCTTCGCTGCTTATGTCTCCAAGCGCCATCTGGCGTACCGTTACGGTCAGTGTCTGCGTTCCCGCGTTTCCGCCCATAGATGCTACTATCGGCATCAGTACCGCAAGTGCGACAAGTGATTGCAGGGTCGCATCAAAAAGACCGATAACGACGGATGCCGCAATAGCCGTTATAAGGTTTATACCAAGCCAGTAAGCACGATACTTACCGATGTGAAAAAGGCTCTCCTCCTGTTCCGCATCCTCATTAACACCCGCAAGGTTATAGAGCTGTCCGGTCGCACGCTCTTCGATGATGTCGTAGATGTCATCCGAGGTTATACGTCCAAGAAGTTTGCCTTTTGCATCTGTGACAGGAATTACACCCATATCGTACTTTGATGCGACCTCTACTACATCGTGAATATCATCCGAAGCCTTGACCGAGATGGTATTTACTCCATCTTTTACAAGCTCTTTGTAATTTACGTTCGGTCCAAGAAGTATTAGATCTTCTAGTGGAATCGAGCCCAAATATTTGCGGTTCCTGGTAACCACATAGACCTGATAGACGCTGTCTAGCTCTTTTTGGGCTTTTAAGCGTTTAAGACGGCGTATGGAGTCTCCGACCTGCTCATCTATAAATGCAGAGAAAAGCTCGGTCTGCATATAAGCACCCGCTTCATACTCATCGTATGCTATAAGAGTCTGCAGATTTTCTCTATCTTTATGCGGAAGGCTCTCTAAAACCTCTTGAGCTATTTTTTCATCGACCTCTTCAATGTTGCGGAGAAGTTCTGCCGCATCATCGGTATCGAGCGTATTTGCCAAAGAGGCAAGTTCGCTTGGCGTGAAGTACTCTACTATCTCCTCATGACAGTGGCGGGGAAGCTCTATCATAACATGGGCTTGAAGTTCTTGCGGCAGTTTAGAGAGTTCATCTAGGTATAGTTTTTCACCTTCATCACGCAACTCAAGCAGATCTTCTGCGATATCGTAAGGGTGCAGACTAGCATCAATACCCTCTAAATATTTTTCTACTTTATCTCTAAGCGCATCAATCAACTCTTGCAGTGACAGTTTCATATTTTCTCCCTATTGTTCTATCTTTAATTGCATCAGATAGGCATCACAGCCGTCTCTGTAAAAAGCTTTTAGTTTTTTGAGCTCGCTAAAGCCCATTTTCTTATATAAAGCTATTGCCGCTTCATTATCCGTTCGCACTTCAAGAAGCACTCTTTTAAAACCTAAAGCCAAGAGCTCTTCTAATGCCAGTCGAAGAAGCTCTTGCGAAATTTTTCTATTGCGGTAGGAGGTGCCCACTCCCAAAGAGTAGAGTTTGGCATCTTTTCGCTTGATAAGCACCAAGATATAGCCCGCCAAAACACCGTCTATCTCCGTAACATAGAGCAGATTGTTTTTTATGTGATATGCAAAAGAACCCCTTGAGAGAGGGAAGTTTTGCGGTAAAAACAGCTCCCCCTCCAGCGCACAAAGCGAAGAGAGGTCTGCGTTTTTGGCTTTTTTGAGTATCATTTTTGGTAGATCGTATACTTTGGCACAAGTTTGAACGGACGGTATGACATCTTAACCTTGCGCAGGTTCTCAAAGCCCATATCATCACCTACATTTATATAGACAATTTCATAGTGCTCTTTTAGCATCTTGGAGAACTCTCTAAAGATAAACTGAGCGCATCCCAATATCTCAAAATCGGTTTTTTCTATAATGACCGTTGCCGTATCTTTGTTGATTCTCTCACCGACGGTAAAGCCCTTCAGCTCTCCGTTTATGTAGATTACCAAACCTATCAAAGAGAGCTCTTCGTAATATTTGAGCATCTGCTTTACCGCATGTCGCTCCTGATGAATACCCTCTAAAAAGTGTTCCGCCTCCTCTTTTGGCATATACTTGACCCTGTCGGATACCCATTTGTTAAATAGATGCATGATCTCATCTTTATGCTTTACGCTGTCTAGCTGTTCAATAACATAATCAGGATAGGACTTCATAAATTTGTTGATCTCGGTTCTTTTCGTGTGGTAACTGTTTCCGCGCAGCTCTATTAGTGCAGCCGCCTCGTAAACATAATCAACCAGTTTTTTCTCTACCAAGTAAGATTCCAGCATCTCAAACATACTTTGCGCCTCATCCGTGTTTTGGACGAACTCTTCGAGCATGGAAGATTGAACATAATCTATGCGGGAGTAGTATGGGGATGAGTTGTTCGTGTTCATGACCTTAAAACAGCTGATAATAGCATCCGTGATATGCTTTTTCTTTCCGATCGGAGGCAGAAGCATGGTCAGCTCGCCGCCCGTCATAACAAAAAGACAGAAACACTTATTTATAACTGCGTAAAATCCGCTGCTGTTAGCCAGCCAGATAAAATTGGCAGCAAAAGTGTAGTCGCTAAGATCAACATCCATCTTTGCCAAATACTCCTCCATAACGGGCTTTGTAGCTATTGTAAATCGTTTTAATTTCTGTTTGTTTACAGTTAAACTTCCCATGCATACTCTCCTTGCTTTTATAAATTATAATGGAATCATACATCTTTTTTCACAATTTGCAACTGCTATTTTTTTACCCCTTTTAAAGAGCATATTTCAGGGTTTTTTATATACTAATTAAGGGTGTTGTAAGGGGAGTATATTTATAATTCCATCCGTTTTAGAAAACTAATCTTTCACTTACTGGGGTATCGCCAAGCGGTAAGGCCGCGGCTTTTGGTGCCGCTATTCGGGGGTTCGAATCCCTCTACCCCATCCACACAAAATCCATACACAAAGATGCTCAATGGAAACCTTAGATTCAACCACTATCATTATAAGAACTCTCGTTTTTGTTGCAATAGCTGTCGTCTTTTATTTCGTACTAAAATCTAAAAAGTAACTATTCTCATACAAAATCACTACATTGTGACAACAAAATGACAATTTGTTGACATTCTTAATACAAAATTAACACTCCTTAGTTAAATTTTTAAAAATATATTTAATTTTAAAAACTAAGGAAAGAATATGAATATAAAATATTCACTAGCAGCTCTGCTGGCAATCTCATCCATTCATGCGCAAGAAGTAAGTCTTGACTCAATAAGCGTAACGGCGACAAAAGTATCAACCGCAACAAAAGATATCTCACAATCAATTGCCGTTGTAGACGAGAAGACGATAGAAGACAACAACATCTTAAACATACAAGAGGCGATAGAGAATATCCCCGGTGTTAATGCAGAGTCCTCTACAAACTCTCCAAGTCCAAGACTTATCATAAGAGGTGCTGGGCTAAAAGCAAGATACGGTGTAAGAGAGATAATGGTAATGAAAGACGGCGTTCCTTTGACAGATCCTGACTCTTTTACAAGATTTGACTTTATAGATATGCAAGATGTTCTAAGTGTAGAGGTGCAAAAAGGGCCCGGTTCTATAAATGCCGTAAATGCTACAGGCGGCGTTATCCAGCTTGTAACAAAGTCTGTTTTTCAAGAAGATAAGAACAGAGTAAAAATAGGCATAGGCGATGACGGGCAGAAAAATATAAATCTTAAAGTAAGAGGCGAACTGAGCGAGAACGATTTTATCTCCGCAACCATAAGCAGAAGAGAGATCGAGAACAGCTGGAGAGACAACAATGAGTTTGACTCTACTCAAGCGACTATAAAATATGGTCATATATTTCAAGACGACTCTATTATAGAGAGTGAGTTTTCCTATACAGAGTCAAATATGAACATTCCCGGATCTATGACGGCTGAAGAGTTTGAGCTCTTTAAGAGCACGGGAACACAGCACGACACAAGCTACCAGTGGCAGCACAGTGCGAGAGATTCCAAAATATTCTCCATAAACACCAAGTATGAAAAAGAGGTTGGAGATATAGTATATAAACCAAGGGTCTACTTTAACGCTTGGGAGCATTTCCATCCGGTCAGCGGAATAATAAACGACAGTGACGACAACAAAGTCTACGGAACCGACTTGGAACTAAACTATAACCACAACCTTTTTGGAGAGAAAGCTGTTTTAGTCGCAGGGGTAACGCTAAAAGCAGATATAACTAAAGATGCTAAAAAATATGAATATGCAGATTATATAACTCTACCCTCTTCTTCATGGCCTTTTACACCTTATATAAGCGAAACGCTATCAAACAACAAAGGCGATCTGGCAAGCACCGAAGATAGTACTACAACGCTCTACGGCGCTTACCTTATGGAGACATTCTCTCCCACAAAAGATATAACGCTGGATATCAGCTCAAGAGTTGACAAACTAAGTTTTGACATAAGCGGAAACCAGATAACGGACTACAGCTACAGTGCAAAAAATTATGTTGCGGGGGTCGGTTTATACAACATTGATAAATCTTACACTCTCTTTTCTGCAAAAGTGGGTGCTATTTATAAAATAACAGACAGTACAAATGCCTACATATCTGTTGCAACGGCAAATCAAGCTCCAACTACAAGCGAGCTCTCGGATAACTCATCTCTGGATAAATCAACTAGCATAAACTATGAGGTAGGATTAAAAATAAGAGCAGAAAATATATCTTATGATTTAGCTCTTTATGAAAATATTGTTGATGATGAGATTATTCAAATTCTAGATGCAAACGGAAACTCCATCTACGACAATGCAGGAAAAACAAAAAAGAGAGGCTTGGAGTTTAATGCTGTTTATGCCATAAATAAGCAAGTCGGATTTGGCGGATCTTACGCATACAGCGATTTTAAATTTGTGACGTTTAACGAGTCTGTAGCAGGCTCTTTGGTATCAAGAGACGGTAATTACCTGCCGTACATACCAAAAAATCAGTACTCTTTGTTTGCGACACTCAACCTATCAAACGGTTTTAAATCGAGAATTACAACAAAAACGTGGGGAAGCTACTACATGGATAATGCAAATACGCAAAAGTATGAGGGGTACAAGTTTGTGACAGACCTGATGCTCGGCTATGAGCATAAAGCGCACAACATCCAGCTTAACATCAGAAACATCACAAATGAATACTATGCAATGGAAGCTCTAAAAGATGTCTACGGCAACGAATCATACAAAGCAGCCGCACCCCGAAGCTATATGCTCACATACAGCTACAAATTTTAGGAGATATTATGGTTGATTATCAAAAAAGAGACAAAAACGACATTTACAATATGCCTGTATTGGGATTTATTTTTAAAAACAAGATCTTCATAAGAGCTCTACAAACGTCTGTTTTAGCGCTCTTTGTCTATGCAATAGTGTTTGGGATCATATATCCCTCAAAAGAGGAGAATATTTTTACGACTGCTCTTTTTTGGTCGCTCTTTTGGCCGCTCTTTATAGTTGTAACGCTCTCTACGTTTGGCAGAATTTTTTGCGGTATCTGCCCGCACGGATTTATAGGAAAGTATATAACCAAATTTGGTCTTAAAAAGAAGATGCCAAAAGCTCTTGCAAACCCGTTTATAGGTATATCTCTGCTTCTTATCGGCTTTTGGGTTGTTTACTATATATATCCGGCTGCATATAAAACTCCTTTGGCAACTGCAATCTTTTTTATAGTGCTTACACTTCTTGCCGTTGTCTTTTTTTATATATATGACGACATGAGCTACTGCAAGTCAATATGCCCAATAGGCACGGTTATGCGCGGATTTTCCAAAATATCATTTACAAAGCTTGGGACTTACAGCGATACATGCAAAAGCTGCACTACATTTGAGTGTGCGGACGCCTGCACATACAATCTCAAACCTTTTACGTTTAATAAAAGAGGAGATATGACAGACTGCACCTTGTGTATGGACTGCTCCAGCGCATGTGAAGCGGTCAGCTTTAAGCTTGTAAAACCATCCGAGTCGCTCTTTAAAAACTTTCAAATCAAAAAAGCGGAGGTTTGGGCGTTTATACTCATAACAGCTGCTATTACCGTTACTATGTCATTTCATCATGCACTTGGACGTGTAGCGATAGCAGATGAGTTTATCTGGTCAAAAACAGGAGTGTTCTTAGAGGAGAAAATAGGCATTATCGGACTTGATTATGTAGGCATAAGCGCCCTTTTTCTAGCACTCTTAATTACCATCTCGCTGGTCTACTTCGGTATGTTTATGGCCTCAAAATTTTTAAAAGAGGAGTTTAGCAAAGTATTTTACACTCTTGGGTACGCCTTTGCGCCTATATTTATTATAGGCGGGCTCTCGCACACATACGAGTTTTTCTTTCTTCATCACTACAGCGATATAGCAAACGGCTTTATACAGGGGTTTGTTATCTCTGCTGACGAGGTAATGCCGCTTGCTGCGAGACAAGACCCTTGGCTCAGAATATTTGGCGTTATGAATTACATAGCAATCATATGGGCATTTGTCATAATGGCAAAAAGGGTTAATTTTTTCACCGCATCAAAAACTGCTAAAGCGTTGGCTTTTGTATTTGCATCAAGCCTGATTATATTTTACCTATGGCTAAATGTTTACAAAGTTTACGCGTTTAAGACTTACGGCGCAAAAAAACACTCTCATGCTTATGTGGTTAAAACTCATAACTAGCGAGAAAAAGAAAAAATCTTTGAAAACTTCTTTGTTTACTTAAATATCTTTATCAAATTATAATAAGTTTATAAATCTACAACAGTAGAAATTTGGTGGTACCTTTAGACAACACAAAGATTTTCCGGGGATTGATTTATCTACAACAGTAGAAATTTGGTGGTACCTTTAGACTAACTAATTCTTTCAGGTCGCTCAACATCTACAACAGTAGAAATTTGGTGGTACCTTTAGACTTACAATTCTGGTTGAATCTTTCCTCGTATCTACAACAGTAGAAATTTGGTGGTACCTTTAGACCTTTGAGTAAATGCGCTCAACACGTTAATCTACAACAGTAGAAATTTGGTGGTACCTTTAGACTGCTAGGCAACTAAGCTAAACTATTCATCTACAACAGTAGAAATTTGGTGGTACCTTTAGACAAGATGTTTAAGCGCCGACCCCTCGAACATCTACAACAGTAGAAATTTGGTGGTACCTTTAGACGTATAGCTCTCGCATTTAGGGCTTTCAATCTACAACAGTAGAAATTTGGTGGTACCTTTAGACCTGATTGTCTCGCCTGAAACCGCGTCATCATCTACAACAGTAGAAATTTGGTGGTACCTTTAGACTTATGGCGGTCTGGGTTTGTGATGTCATCTACAACAGTAGAAATTTGGTGGTACCTTTAGACTGATTGTCTCGCCTGAAACCGCGTCATCATCTACAACAGTAGAAATTTGGTGGTACCTTTAGACACGCTTCATTGCAGTAATAGCCGCTTCATCTACAACAGTAGAAATTTGGTGGTACCTTTAGACTTCTCATTCGCCGTACCTGCGACATTTGTATATCTACAACAGTAGAAATTTGGTGGTACCTTTAGACGATGGCGTGAGAGTGGTTGTATCTCCCTATCTACAACAGTAGAAATTTGGTGGTACCTTTAGACTTAAAGACTTTTGGACAGGGGAATTAAAATCTACAACAGTAGAAATTTGGTGGTACCTTTAGACTTATTGATCATATAAACCCAGCTAACGCATCTACAACAGTAGAAATTTGGTGGTACCTTTAGACCGACAATCAGCTGCCAAAAACAGCACATCTACAACAGTAGAAATTTGGTGGTACCTTTAGACGACGGATATAATAAAATAGGTAACACGGATCTACAACAGTAGAAATTTGGTGGTACCTTTAGACCTAGAACTTAACGAATTGATGCTTAAGTCATCTACAACAGTAGAAATTTGGTGGTACCTTTAGACATTTGACGTGTAATTGCAAACTTATTAGATCTACAACAGTAGAAATTTGGTGGTACCTTTAGACAGATGACACCTGCTTTTTTTATAGAAAATCTACAACAGTAGAAATTTGGTGGTACCTTTAGACATTGAGATCCCAGGCCCCTGAACTTGCGATCTACAACAGTAGAAATTTGGTGGTACCTTTAGACAAATAGTAGCGAAGTACGCACCGAGTGAAATCTACAACAGTAGAAATTTGGTGGTACCTTTAGACGCAAAGATGAAGATTCAGGTGATAACAATCTACAACAGTAGAAATTTGGTGGTACCTTTAGACCTAAAATCCTTTAGCTGTTTTTTTAGGCATCTACAACAGTAGAAATTTGGTGGTACCTTTAGACAGATAAACTGCCATTTTGGTTACCGTAGGTAGCATTTTACCCTATTTTTAGCCACAAAATAGATGAAAAAGTAGCAAAAATCGAATAAAAATCTCATAAAGACTAAGGTTTGCATCTTAGTCGATGATTATGAGATCTTCCTCATCATTTTTTGCATAGCCATATCTCGTTATTTTACACTGTTCACTGAGATTAAAGATAATGACGCTATCAGTTTGACCAAAACGTTTTTCAAATTTATTTTTTATTTCAGAAGAGACAAGTGACAAAATTCTTTTGCTGTTTCGGATTTGAAATATCGAATACTGCAAACGAAAACCATATTTTAAAAGAAATTTTGAAAATCTTGTACGGAGCTTGTCATCACTAATGTCATACGAAACTATTATCATGGTATTTTTCCCAAAAACATAGGGTAAGCTCCAATAGTTTTTTCTTGTATAAATGCGCGATAATACTGCTGTATATATAGAAACATCTCGTTTTTATACTCTAGTATCGCCTCTAAGAGCCATTTGGTATATGGTTTTGCCTTATCTCCAAAGAGGCGGTATTGCCCGTTGATAAAATCAAAATCATCTGGGTTAATTTGCCCCAAGTTGTACGCTTTTCTAATCCTATAGTCAACGATAGGTCGAAACGGTTCTATAATATCAGCGACCAAAGATTTACGCTGATAAAATTCTTTATGATATACGCCCTTATAGGTATCAAATCCATAAAGGTTGAGCATCGCATCCAAAAGATGAAACAGTTGCATATAGCCAATATCCATCAAAAGATTTGTTATATCTTTTTTGGTTCTAGGTGTGCGCCCGTTCCACTCTATGTTGTCAAACATATGTGAAAAATAGAGTCTTGAAGCTACACCCTCAACACCTAAGATCTCTTGAAAATCCAAAGACTCATCCAAAAGCCGTCCTCGATAATCTCGAAGTTTGTCAATCGCTTGTGTCAGCGCAAGCGGCTTATCGCGTCTTTTTTGCAGGTGGATGATCTGTTGATCGATTTTATTTTGCACGATATGAAGTGCAATAGCATTGCTTTTATAAGCATATTGCTTTTGTCTAAGCAGAAAATTTCCTTCAGTTTTATACTGCCATATACCATAAGGGATAAGCCCGTAACTTAGAAGCGTGATGCTAAATCCAAACTTTTTAGAACGTTGCAAAAGTCCAGATGTTATGCTAATGTTTCCAACTATCATCAATGCAAAAAGTCTATAACATGTAGATTGGTGCTTTATTTTGCCATCTTTATCTGTTATGACTACGTTATCATTTTTAAAACTCAACTTTTCGCCGTGGTTTAAAAGCGCGATGATGATCTGCTTTTGTTTAAAATCGTTCAAGCTCATCATGCTGCAACATCACATAAATAACGGTAAATACATCGAAAGCATTTGTTCGGATTTACAGCAAAAGGTGCACTCAGATCAAATGTGCGTATTTGTCGTAAAAGTGCCTCAAAAGCACTCTGACGCACTTTATCTTCGCTAGGAAGTACAATAGGATAGATCTTGTTATCATCCATACTGTAGAGTCTCATAGCATTGACCTTATATCCTGACTCTACCAAACAATGGTACTGTGCATAAAGTTGATAAATATAGCCTTCATAGATCACTTTTATCTTTTTTTTGCGTTCAGTCAAAACGCCCGTTTGGGTATCAAAAGTATCTATCTTTCCACCCAAACCGTAGGTTTTACTGTAGATCTCTATAGTTTGCAATACCTTTTTCGCTGTTGTATATGTCTTGGTATCGACGGCGGTATGTGCAGCTTTACCCTCACTTTGGTCGGTACTGTGGTACAAACTTTCACTGCTTCTGCCATAAAGCTGATGAAAGTAAATGGAGCGAGGACAAAAAATAAAATCGTTTAAAAACGAGATGGGGATATAAGGTTCCATCTCATTTATCCAGTCCTTGAGCGTTGCGGAGCCAGTCACGGTTTGAAATCGCCAAGTTCACTTTTTTGAGATCTTCGGCGTTTTGGATGCGATGCATCAACATTAAACCTTTACGAGCGATATTATACGCACCGTTTGCGTCGGCATCTTTTGGTAAAGATGTATCGGCTTTACGACTGTCGTAAAAATTCCCTGCTTCATCTGCGACGGGTGAGACAAGATAGTCTATATCAGTACCCGTGATTGAGTTACGCATCTGCAAAGTAATTTTTAATAAATAGATAAGTGACTTAAAAAACTCAACTGAATTTTGCTCTAAAATATACTCTTTTACATCATTACCATGCAGCTCACCAAAAAGGTTTTTAAACTCTGTTGTAAGATGAATTGTTTTGCTATCCCATTGATGATTTTTCTCCGCGTTTCTAAAGCTCACAATGCGTTCACCATAAGTACAAAGTGTCCACTCGCTTCGAGTTTCTTTAGCTTTTTCTGTGAAATCATTATAATCAAATACTAACTCGAAGTAATCTTTAGCTTCGTTGTAGCAAATTGATTGAAACTTAGTAAAAAATGCTTTGGATTTTTCTACACTTGCATAACGGGTATCAAAAAGATTAACAAAACCCGTAACAGGATCTATTTTGGATGTATTCCACGCAGGTACATAAAACAAAAAGCCGTTTTGTTTACCCATTTTTTCAAAACTTTGAAACTTGCTAGTGAGTTGCAACGCATTTAAAAGACCTCCAAGTTTATGAGGCTCTTTTTTCTTATCGACAAGATAGTTCAGCTTATCGATAAGTGCTTTTTCAAATTTTTGATAGACTTGCTTTTCAACTTTGAAACGTCCACGTTTAAAGCCAAAGTTGAGATCTTCCATCGCTACAACTGCACCGTGTTCAATGATAAGAGTTGCTATCTTATGGATAACATGGCTTAAATAGCCCTCTTTTAGTTCTTTGATGTTTTCGACAGTTCCCCACTCTTTTCGAGCTTTGTCGCGGTCTTTTTCTTTTGCGTCAAGTTTGGCATGATAATCTATGACGTGGTCTTTCCCGTTGTAGCTATTAATAATTTGATTGAGCGTAAACTGCTCTACGATCTTACCCTCTGCATCAATGAGTGAAAGATAGAGTAAGTGACGCTCACCACGATCTATACCTATAACTTTTATGTTGTCGGGATTAGATCGAATGTATTCAAATGTTTTTGGCGTAATGTTTTCATTACCCTCTGCTTTAAAGTTGAGCGTTATTGGTACATGAAACTGGAACTTATCAAAAGCAAAACGACGATCTTTGATAATTGGATAAGCAAACTTATCTTTAAGCATTTCGTGGTGATGCCCTTTTTGCAGCTTCTCTTGGGAGTACTCGATCGATTTTTTACGGAAAAATATCTCCGCTTGCCCGTTAAGTTTGTAGATCACATCAGCTAGATTCTTTTCGTCAAAAAGTGCACGCCAATAAAGAGTGTGCATATTTGGCGTACCTTTACTATAGGGAGAAAAGTCTTTGTTGTAGATCTGGAAAAAATAGAGTTTACCTTCTGCAACTAATGTATCGATAAAACTTGCTGCAATATTTTTATAACTGATTTTATAACCTTGCTGTTCAACCTCTCTATAAAAACCGCTTAAATCTTCGTAACTCTCAGTCGGTGAAAACTGATAAGCAAAATGTTTCCAATCTTGATGTTTTTCGATTGAAGTTTTAAAAAAGTCTATTAATTCGTGACAAAAATCTAAGTCGAAATTATCCCCTTTTTTATGCTCTCCCGCTTTATATCTCTCAAGTAACTTAGCATTTGGCTTAAAATATTCCTTATTCTTATCAGAAAAAAAGACTTTTGGAAGCATTTTATTCGCACCTGGTAATAGTTTATAGTCAATTTTTTGGTAACCCTCATCTTGTGAACTAGAAATATTGCGAAATACTTTGTTATACTTTTTATTCATAATACCTAGATAATACAAGCCCTCTTTGCGAAATAAAATTGCCGTATTATCAGACTCTTTATTGACATCCCAACCATCAAGTAGTGTCGAGTTTTCAAAATTGAGTTTAAATTTTTCAAGTGAATACGGCTTTTTGGTCATAAAGTTTCTTACTTTGTCGTAAAGCTTGACTACACCGCATAAACTCGTAAAATAAGCATCGAAGTAGGCATAAAAAGCAACATCTTTTTCAAGATCGTTTGGAGCATTAAGCGGTTTTAAAAGACGTTGATACGATAAAAGCGCGTCTAAAAAAGCTTTTAGAAGTTCTTTATTTGAACTGTTTCGCTTCCAATCATTGTAAGTCAATTGAATTTGCTCGATTACCTTTGTAGATTCACTTTGGAAATAGTGCATCATGTTAGCGGAGAGTTGCGCACTATTTAAGGCACCATCTATTTGCTCAATACTAAAATAGCTATTTTTCTTGTTAAAAAACTTCTCTTCATCCGCCACTAAATCTTTTGATTTTTTAGGTTTATTCACTTCCCAAAGTGCTTCTTTTATAATGCGATAATCTTTAAAAATCGCTTGCGAAGCAGCTGTAAGTGCTAGATCGTTTTTGAAATAAACTTTTGAAAAATCATAATCTTGTGTTTGGTGCAAAAGCTCAGGCAGTTTCTCTAAAAGATTGACCTTACCATCGCAGCACTCAAAAGCTAATACTTCACTCTCAAAATATGCTTGCACACCTTGCATAAGTTCCTCATCGCTTTCAAATGATTCAGGAAGCCAAGAGAGTGTTTCACGATCACTAAGTATCTGTTTGTGTAGTGGTTTGAGATTTGGCAGTTCACGTTTTGACAAGCCGTTTGCTTGACGATAGAGATTGATTTTTTCGTTTAAACCCTGAATTTTTAAACTATCTTGTTTGACTCCGCCAATCATTTGGTTGTATAGATCGATATGAGTCTGTGAAAGTAGGTGGTTAAAATAACTAAGCTCAAACATATCTTCAACTATTGCACCACTTAAATATTCAAGCAAGGCATCTTGCGTTTCTTGTGCAAGGTGTGGTGCTTTTTGCTTGATTGTTTCAAAAAGTTTTTTATTTGTTAAAAAAATAGGCAAATTTTCGTGGATAATACGGTAAGCGATAGAAGAGTGTTTCGCTTCATCTGTGTACATATTGGCACGATTTTCATGAAAACCTGTAAAGTAGGTTGTGAAGTTATCAAAGTGGCTTACAAGCTCTTTTTCTGCGTCGCTTAGTTCTTGCCAATTTTTCAAATCAGCTTTAATAAGCTCTTTTTTAAAAAGTGTTTTGTATTGAGGGTGTTGCTTAAAATGTGCAACTATCTCTTTACGCAATACAGCTTGCAATTTTTCAAAAGCTTTTTCATCGCGATTTCTCTCGAAAAAAAGTGCTTCGTACTCTTCAAGATTACTAAGCACAACATTTTGAAGTGCTTCATCAATAAAAGCTTTGTGGTATTTATCGATAATCGTTTTTACTTCTTGATACTCTTGTGAGCGTATTTCATCTTGTGCTATCAAGCCACTTTTCTCTATATGCTTAAGTGTATCACCTACAGGTTTGAGTTCAAAACGCAAGGTTTTTGAAAGTTGGTACTGATTTGTAAAATTTGACAACATTGAGATTCCTTCTCTTTTGATTTTTTAATTTTTACATAGTATGCGGACAGCGTTGTGTCCTTTTTACACGTCAATGTATTTTTGCAACTCCTTTTTAAATGTTTCATGAATTCGTAAAGGTGCAATTACTTTGAGATTTGGCAACCATTTTTTTAGTACATGGATTACTTCATTATCACTCGTAGCATATACACTGATCTCAATATCACCGTTTTCATATTCTTTAAGAAATTTTTGCGTTTTACTCAAAGGGCGCCTAGCAAGATGCTTTGCAATTTTGGTATCTACATGTAAAAGCACTTCAAAACTTTTTTCTTGTGCTTCAAACCAGATATTAAGAGCATTTTCCATTATTTTTAAGGCTTTTGTGTCAC
Organism: Sulfurimonas crateris; assembly: GCF_005217605.1. Taxonomy (NCBI): domain Bacteria; kingdom Pseudomonadati; phylum Campylobacterota; class Epsilonproteobacteria; order Campylobacterales; family Sulfurimonadaceae; genus Sulfurimonas; species Sulfurimonas crateris. The sequence goes on from NZ_SZPX01000003.1 coordinate 259,507, forward strand.
ATGTAAATGTTTCTTCTTTAAGAACAACATTTTGAATATCTTTAAAATAAAAGGTTTTGTACTTCTCTTGTTCTTTACAAAAAAGGTACCAAAACCCTTCAAAACTTGCGATCCTATAAGGATGTACCTGACGCGTTTTATCTAAATATTCCAAATGTACGACACGCTTTTGCTCTATGGCATCTTGCATGAGTAAAAAAAGTTCACTTTTATCGGTAATATCCTCTATAACTGCATTGAAGAAAAAAGGATGTTTTGCAGAAGGGTTATAAAGCTTTGATAGTTGTTTGGAAATTATTTTAGAAGCACCTTCGCCCATATTTTTTGAAAACTGTTCAAACATTTCAAAAAGTAAAACTTCATCTTCTTTTGAACTTTTCAGCAAATGATAGCCATCAGCATACTTATAACCATATTTTATTTTTTCAATCGGAAAATATGATAGCCGTATAAAATCACGCCGTATAGTTCGTTGTGTAACATTAAAATCAAGTGCTAAATCTTTTGTATTTAGCACTTCACCTTCATAAAGACGTTTTAAAATCTCAAGGAGCCGATAAAGTGCTTTATCATATTCTTTTTTCATATTTTGCTTTATTGATAATTTTTAACTAATCTTGTCTAAAAAGAATATTACTTAAAATGCTGGCTAAAAACTATTCTTTGTAGAGGATAGATTTTAACATATATAAATACAAAACTATTAGATATATTTAGGGATAAGCTCTTTTATCTTCTCATATATTTTTATAAAGTCGGTTGAGTAGACTCGGTTGTTTGCAACGGAAGTTATAAAGTTCGTGTCTCTCTGCCATCTTGGGACGATGTGCATATGGATGTGCTCAGCTATCCCAGCACCAGCTGACTCTCCCAAGTTCATTCCGATATTTACTCCGTGAGCGCAAAATCCCTCTTTTAAAAGTCTCACACTCTTTTGCGCCAGATCGCTCATATGAAGCCAAGTCTCACTAGGTAGCTCTTCAAGTTTGTCGGTATGAAGATGAGGGATTATCATAAAATGTCCGGGAGTGTACGGATAGCGGTTCATCACTATAAAACAGTGTTCGTCCCTGTATAGCACATGAAGTTCCTCATCATCCTTCTCGTGAGAACTTATGTGGCAAAATACACAGCCATCTATCTTTTTGTTCGTAACATACTCATCACGCCACGGCGCGTATAAAATATCTTTCATCTTAACCCTTTTTATAGAAATGCGAACACTAGGTCTGGAAACACCATAACAAGCATAAGTGCGAAAAATTGAAGTACTATAAACGGTATTATTCCCTTATATATCTGCATGGTCTTTATGCTATCACCTGCGGCTCCCTTTAAAAAGAAGAGCGAGAGCCCAAACGGTGGGGTCAAGAACGAGGCTTGCAGATTTAGGGCGATAAGTATCGCAAACCAGACAGGGTCTATCCCAAAAGCGTGCATAACCGGCACCAAGATGGGAACGATGATAAAACTTATCTCTATAAAATCTATAAAAAAGCCGAGTATAAATATGCTTATCATGGCAACTGCTATAAATATCCAAACATCGCCTATATCTTGAGAGAAAAACTCAAGTATAAGATCACTTCCGCCGAGTTCGTTAAAAACAAGCGAAAAAGCAGTTGCTCCGATGAGTATCATAAAGATCATACCGCTTAGCTTTACACTTCCGAGTGTCGCGTATTTGAGCATCTCAAAGTTAAGGGAGCGGTTATATGCAGAGAGCAGAAGCGCGCCGATAACACCAAATGCCGCCGACTCTGTAGGAGATGCTATGCCAGCAAAGATGCTCCCCAAAACAGAGACCATCAGAAGCATAGGAGGAACGATCGCAGAGATTATCTCCATCACACTTACCTCTTTTACGTTTTTTGCAACGGGTGCGGCTTCTGGCTTAAGATAGGAAAATATCAAAATGTAGACAATATAGAGTCCAACCAGAACAAGCCCCGGCAAAACAGCTCCCATAAAAAGTTCGCCGACACTAACGCTCATAACATCACCCAAAATAATAAGGATGATTGATGGCGGTATGATCTGCCCGAGCGTTCCGCTAGAGGCTATTGTTCCCGAAGCAAGACCTTTGTCATAGCCTGCACGCAGCATCAACGGAAGCGCAATAACGCTCATCATAACAACACTTGCAGATACAACTCCCGTCGAAGCTGCAAGAAGCGCGCCCACAAGCACGACACTAACCGCTAAACCGCCGCGAACGGTGCGAAATGCCGAGCTCATAGCGATCAATAACTTCTCCGCCATCAGAGATTTCTCAAGCACCAAGCCCATAGCTATAAAAAGCGGGACAGCCATCAAGGTCGTGTTTGACATTATCCCATAAATGCGAAAAGGCAGAACCGAAAAGACGTCAAAGCCGAGTTCCGGAATCAAAAAAGCAAAAGCTATAGCCACAGTTCCAAAGACAAAAGCGACAGGAATTCCTACCATTAAAAGTGCCAAAACCACTATAAACATCAGCATAGATATCATAACGACCTCCATGCATCAAAATTTGTTTTGGCATCTCTTATGGCTTGCAGAGACAAGAAAGCAAACGAGAGCGGCATAAGAGATTTTACCAAGAACCTATACTCCAATCCGCCCGGATTTGAAGATGCCTCATTTTGAAGATAGCTCATACTCACAAAATCTACCCCTATGTAGATGATGAGAAAAGAAAAGGGAAGTACAAAAAGCAGGGAGGCGATGATGTTTATAAGCGCTTGTGTTTTTTGCGAAAATGAGGCGTAAAATATATCTACCCTCACATGAGCGCTCTCTCTTAGCGCATAGACTATACCAAAGAGGATCACTATATCAAAGAGATGCCACTCAAGCTCCTGAAGTGCGACCGAGCCGCCTGAGAAAAGATAACGTACTGTTGCATCATAGACTACCAGTAAAACAAGCAAAGCAACGACAAAAGCCGTGAAGTAGCCGAGATATTTTATGGTTTTATCTATCATATTTTACTATTCTCTTTATACTTTATTGTACAAATTATGCTACAATGAGTGCACTTAAAATATGGGTTAACATTATGAAAAAAACTATTGCAAATTCGAATAAATACTTTTCTAATGCAAAAAGCAAAGAAAAAATGATTGTTAATTCTGTTTACACTTCTGCTAAGGTTGAAGGTTCTAAAATTACAAAAAAAGAACTCAAAGAGCATTATAAACTTATTCACTTATAACCTCTTCTAGGATTTTCATTTTTAACAATTCTTTCATAGGTTCGTAATCACACTTATATCCGGCATGAATCCTTGATATGTAGTTGTCACCTTTTTTTAGCTTTAAACCTATCATCGGAAAACCATTTTTTGCTAAAATAATATCGCATATAAGCCGACTTATTCTTCCATTTCCCTCACGAAAAGGATGTATAAATAAAAAATCACTTATAAGTTTAGACAAGTCTTGTGTCACAGCATTAACATCTTCATAAGTTCTTTTAGTCACTTCTTTCATGAGTTCATTTAATTCTGGAATAGCCTGCAAAAAGTCTAGTCTCCAAGTCCAAGCTTCAACGTTATCACCTTTACTCATTTCTACACTCCTAAGCTCACCGGCAAATGGATAAATAGAGCTAAAGACTTCTTTATGCCACTTTTTAACCGTGTTAAAGCCAAATGATTTGGATATATCAAAGTTGTCAACCAGATAACTATATAGCTCAAGTAGTTTTAAATCTTCTTCTCTTTGTATTAAATCACCATCTGTTGATTTAAGATAATTTATACAAACACCATTTTTAGCAATTATCTTTTGAATATTCTTTGATTCCCACTCTTTCCATGGGTTGATTATAGTACTTTCATCACTGATACTTTCAACCTCTTTTGAATATTTGTTCAGTATATTTAAAGGCGGTTTTTTTCCTTGAAAGAATCTAAAATCAGTTTCATACCAATAGCTGTACTTCTGATTTTGTTTGCATTTAAAAGCATACAAAAGATATTTAGTTTTTGTCATACTTTTCAACCATAGACATCTCTTTATACGCCATCAATAATGTTTTACTATAAGCTAAATTTTTCTTGTTAAATACTTTGAAGGTAGACATTATATGCTCTAATTCTGGGTAATTAATAGCATGACTAAAATGTCATTCTCTATTTTTACATCAAATAGATTGTTCTCTAAATCATAATTATCTTTTAATTTAATCATTTCAACATATTCCTATATGAAATTGGGTGCATCGTTTGCAAAGAGTATAATGTCCCCTGCTCTTGTCTGATGTGCCAAAAGATCTTGGATCTTAGATTTGTCATGCAGCATTATCTTGTTTTTAACTTTGAGGTTCTTGTTAAAAAGCTCTGCGTTTAAAGAGCCTGTGACAATGGCTATCTCAAAAATTTCGTTTATCGCCTCTATAAACTTTAGGTTTAGCCCATCACTGCTCTCGACAAGACCTGGAGTGACTATTACTTTTCTGCCCTCATGAAGTGAACAGAGTCTTACTGCTTCAAGCATCCCGTCTATATTGCCGTTGTAGCCGTCATCAAGAATGAGTTTTCCGCCCGCTTTTATCATCTGCAGTCTGTGCTCCACAGGCTTTATGCTTCTTACAGCTTCAATTATCTCTTCATCGCTCATATCAAATGTTTTTGCGATATGAACAGCCGCTGCGATATTGATAGTCTGAAATGCGCCCAGAACGTCGGCATGAAGATGAAGAGTCTTATCATTTAAAACAATATCAAACTCTGTTCCCTCAAGAGTCGCGCTCACATTTTGAATCTCATCTCCAAAAAAGGTGACCTTATCATGAGGCTCGTCTGTGACAGAGGTATGTATAAAAGCGCACTCCAGTCTTGGCGATTTCATGATCTCAAGCTTTGTAGCGATGATATTTTGCAGACTCTTAAAGTACTCTATATGAGCAAGTCCTACTTTGCCGACAACTACGACCTGAGGCTCTAAAAAGGTTGTAATATCGTAAATATCGCCCTGCTCTCTGGCACCCGCCTCACAAATATATATCTCGGTATCCTCAGGCAGAGAGTCGTTTATATCTTTAACTATTCCGCCTAGAGTATTTACGCTTCTGGGAGTCGCATAGACTCTATACTTTTTGCTTAGTATCTCATAAACGAAGTTTTTAGTGCTTGTCTTGCCGTAACTTCCTGTAATGGCGATAATCTGCAGCTTTGGCATACTTTGAAGTTTTTTGCGCGCCTCTTTTTTAAACGCCTCAAAAAGAAATCTCTCTATAGCCCAGCTTCCTATGTAAGCTACAAAAAGAGGCATAAATACGCCGTAGACCACACACGCCTCTTTTGCCGTGCAGAGCATATTTTGAAAAAGGGTCAAAGAGAGAAGAAGAATAAGAAATCTCTTTACTCTCCATGTGAGTATCAGCTTCTTATCCAAACGCTTATACCACAAGAACATCGCAGGCAAAATGGCAAAAAAGAAGAAGATTATAAAAAACTTGCCTGTCGTGTAGTAAGCTATAAAAGGAATAAAAAAGTAGAGAATATGCCAGTGCGGCTTATGATGCTTTAGAACTACGCGAGAGAGCCTATAGTCATACCACTGAAGATTTGTTATGAGATACCATCCCAGAACCGTTACAAAAAGAACGTTTGTAACAAATGCCATAAACATTTCATAATCTTGCATTATTTATGCTCCAATGTTTTTAAAAAAGTTTTTTCTATATTTTGTGCCACATCTTTGGCGTGATTTAAAAAGAAGTAGTGATCGCCCTCATAAGTTATAAGCGAAGAGTCTTTTATAAGTTTGTCTATTTTTTTCGCACTGCTAAGAGGTGTTGCCGTGTCGTTTGTTCCCCAGCAAAGAAGCGCTTTTCCTCCAAAAGATGCAAACTCTTTGGAGAAATCCTCATCAACAACATTTTTAAATGTCTGATACATAGGCTCGCTTAGTTTTTTAGCGTCATCCGCTACAAAAAACTCTCTAAACTTTGTAAGCCCAAGCTGTTTTAAGAGCTTAAATAGCGTGATCTTTGTTCTTACTTTCAGTGATTTTGATCTATAAATTCCTGCACTTGCGACGAGAACCAAAACCTGAGGCTCAAGAAGAAGCGCGACTTTACCGCCAAAAGAGTGCCCCAGAATAATATCTTTAGAAGCGTTTAGATGTATCATCAAAAGCTCTACTATCCTTGCATAATCTTTTGTCTCAAGCGCCATATTGCATGTAGAGTTGCCAAATCCTGGCAGGTCAATATAGATGTGGCGAAAACCGTCCATATATGGTGAAAACGCTTTTTTCATCAACTCTTTGTTGCTTCCCCATCCGTGCAGTATTATCAAATCTACTTTTGCCTGCGGGTTTATTATCTCATAACTAATATCTAAAGTGTGCTGCTGGAACTGTATTGACTTTATAGCCATTATTTCCCTTTTGCTTTAGAGATCGAGTGGATATACTCGTAGTTTACTCTTGCTCTTTTTGCGTGCGGAAGAGAGTTTGCCAAAAGCTCCAAAGATTGAGCGAAATCCTCAAAAAGGTAGTTTGCCATAGAGCCTGGAATAGGGTTTATTTCATTTAAGTAGACTTCTCCATCCACGACAAAAAAGTCGCATCTAATAAGAGCACCCTCAAACATCCCTTTATATACTTTCTCAAAATTTGTTCTTAGCTTCGACTCAAGCTCTTTTGAGACATCCGCCTTTAAGACCTGCTCGCTTCTTGAAAAGTCCATATATTTTTTTTCAAAATCTAAAAACTCATTTTTTTGAGGCTCCTCGACTATTGAGAAGTGCATCTTCCCATCTGCGCCAAATCCTGCAAGATTGTACTCTTTGACTCCCTGTAAAAAAGGCTCTACTATTACTCTTGTGTCAAACTCAAATGCGCTGTCAAGTGCATAGTCAAGCTCACTCTCCTCTTTTACGATGCTAACACCTATTGAGCTTCCCAAACGTGAAGGCTTTACTATAATAGGATACGGGATTTTAATGTTGTTGTGCTCTTTAAGGCTCAGCTCTTCATGTTTTAGACTTTTTACGCCTCTGGCATTGCAGAGCCACTTTGTATAGCGCTTATCATAAGAGAAAACACTTGCATCTATGCGCGGTCCGATATATTTTATGGAGTAAAAATCCAAAAGTGCTGCAATAGAGCCATCTTCGCCGTCAGCTCCGTGAATAAGGTTTAAAACAGTTGAGCTATGCTCCGCCTTAGAGAATAGTCCTTTTTGAACAAATGTACCGCTTGATAGCGTTAGCTTCGGCATCTTTTTATACTCGCCTCTTGAGAAGGTTGTAGCCTTCATCTTTGACGCATCTATAAGATAAAAAGAGTGATCCTGATCACAAAAAATAAAAGTCAAGTTAAAACCGGCAAGTTTCTCTTTTAAAGTTATAGCACTCACTATGCTAATCTCATGCTCGAAACTAGCACCCCCGAATAAAATAGTTAATTTCAATCTATATTTCCTTAATAATTAAATTGTTTTTAGAAGCTTCAGAGCCTCTTTTACTAGCGAAGCAGTGTCGCTGCTTAGGTCACACCTGCTCAGTGTGTCTGATATCTTCTCTTTTTTAAATCCTAGTGATTCCAAAGCTTCGCTTGCCTGATTAAAAGAGCTGTTTGTATCTTCGCTCTGTGATGAAGCAAGCTGCGCATCAAAGCCGCTAAGCTCGACTAAAATACGCCCCGCACTTTTTGGCCCTATACCAGGAACCTTTTTGACACCGTTCATATCTTTGTTGTTTATAATAACTCCAAACTGTGCGGGCGTGTATGTCGAACATATTGCCATTGCGACCTTTGGACCTACTCCGTTTATCTTTATAAGTCTCTCAAAAAGCTTCTTCTCGCTTAACTCCATAAAACCGTAAAGAAGCTGAGCATCTTCTCTTATGATATGTGAAGTAAAAAGTTTTACCTCATCGCCTCTTATGGCAGAGAAACTCTGAAGAGATATAAACACCTCGTAAACCACTCCAGAGACCTCTATATGAACAAACGACGGCTCTTTATATATTATATTTCCTATTAACCCTACTATCACTCTTTCACCGCCTGTATCTCAAACACACCCTCATCAGTCTCCACTACCGCAAATATCTTCTCCATAGAGTCCTCCAGAGGCTTATAGCTAAGCTCTATCGGCGGTTCTATAAGTTTAAATATTAACTCGTTATGCCCGACCCATCTGTCTCTGTTTATAATTCTTGCGTCTGTTATATTATCTTGAAAAGATGCTGTCTTCGTGGTCAGAAGAAGGAGTTTGTCATTTTTTACTTTATATTCGTTCGTAATATTATCCAGATGTTCCTGAGCTTTGTGAAACTGCTTGTACTTTGTCAAGAATGCGGCAGGCATCTTTATACCGTTTTGTTTATAGTGCATCAACCTTTTTTTGACATCGTTAAATGAGGCTGTATTGTCTTTGACAAGCTTTTTATACTTTTCTACCTCTTTTTTTACCTCTTCCACGCTTGCTCTAAGCTGGTTTATCTCATCTTGGTTCTCACCAAACCCCTCTTTTTTATCTTTTTGCAGAAGCGGGTCGATAGTAAAGACATTCTCACTTCCTTGAAGCTTTTTGATCTCAATATACCTTGATGCCGTAGCTTTTACGTAAGATGCGCATATACCTATATCTATATCTTTTGCTCTGATATTTCCGCCTACTGCCTGAACTATCTCTACTATTTTACCCTCGACTATGCCATGCTCAAGCCTTGTGATCTTGATATTGTCGCCAATAGCCGTACCTTTATGCACATTTATAGTCAGATCATTTGCTTTAATATATGACGATTTATGAGTCTGCCCCTCTATGGTCGCTCTATTTGCTCTTACTTTTGCATTGGGACCTACGTTTCCTTTTATATCTATCTCGCTGACCTCGACCTCCATACCGTTTCCGATGGCATCTTTTTGTGAGTCGTTCTCTTTTACGCTCAGCGAAACATCGGAATCAAGTCCAGTAGAGATAGAACCCGTTGTCTTAAAGCTTATCTCTCCGACATCCATCTCTGATTTGATCCGGTAGGTATTTCCTTCGATGCTTATATATCCGCTTGCTTTTGCTTTGTAGATTATATTCTCTTTGTTATCTACCATCTCTATGGTGTCATCAACATTAAAGTCGGGTGCATGGTTTACTTCAGGCTCAGGCGGCTCTAAAAACTCTCCGCGGCAGTTTCTGCCCGCTTTGCCTTTTTTTGGTTTTATGTACTCCATTAAAATATCACCGTCTAAGACACTGTGTATAAAGCCTCTTTTTGAGTAGTCCACGCGATCATTGTGGTTTGTCTCAACCTCTTTGTCATAGTGTGTTATAAGCTGATCGTTTATAGTAGGAGTTGGCTCATACGCATCTGCAATGAGTATGGTCTGGTTTTTGTCATACTTGATTATTCCGTCTACCTTGGCAAGTGCGGAGACTCTTGAGACGACATCTTTTACCATCTCATCAAATATGTTAATTAATATGCCGGCTCTTATCTTGCTTTTGTTTATGTAGTTTAGAAACTCATCTTCAAATCTTGGGCTTGTAAGTACCTGTGAACCCGCTTTTATGCTCAAGTATATTTTGCATTTTGTGGCATTTGCTCCCACCGCCGCGTGGAAATCTTTAAATATGCTGTTCTCTTCTTTGGAGTATATCTCTACCTCATAAACCTGTTTTATCTCAAAAAGAGGGTTTAGTATCGCGGTGGCATCATCTAGTTTATGCAGCTCTTCAACACTCGTCTCTTCCCAGTCAGACTCCATCTTCTCTTTGTTTGTTCTTGTATATGTCTCAATATCTAAAATGTCAAAATCCAAGCTGGCAGGACTTACTCCGTTTCTCTTTGCCAGATCTATGATCTCTTTGGCAACATTCCCAGTTTTTACGACGGTGGGACGGATCGTTTTTGGTAACTGTTCTGTCTTAGTGCTTGAACCAAATAGTGCCATACTTTTTATCTACCCATTTTATTTTTTTTTAAAATTAAACTCTCCATTTTAATCAAATATTTGTTAAACTTACGTAAAAGTGATACTCAACTCCAAAAGAAGCCCATGTTTAAAGCAATTTTCACCAATAGTTTTGGGATTTTATTCTCAAGAATTTTAGGATTTTTTAGAGACTTGATGACGGCATCGGCTCTTGGTGCGAACATCTACAGCGACATATTTTTCGTAGCGTTCAAACTCCCTAATCTTTTTCGCCGAATCTTTGCTGAAGGCGCGTTTACACAGGCGTTTATTCCCGCTTATGCACACTCAAACAACAAGTCCATTTTCTCGGCAAACATCTTTTTAATATTTCTCTCCATTATCATTATAATAACGCTTCTTGTAAATATTGCACCCGCCGTTGCCACACAGGCTATAGCCGTTGGCTTTGATGAAAAAACCATTGATATCGCCCAGCCATACGTAGCCATAAACTTCTGGTATCTGCCCCTTATATTTGCCGTAACTTTTCTTAGTGCGATGCTGCAGTACAAACGCCACTTTGCCACGACCGCGTTCTCTACCGCACTTTTAAATATATCGCTTATCTTAGCTCTATATCTCTCCTCAGAAAAAAGCGATGCCGAGATTGTCTACTACCTCAGTTTCGGTGTCGTTATAGGCGGAATACTGCAGCTTGTAACACACATCATAGCCATCCGCCAGCTCGGTCTTTTAAAGCCTCTTTGCAGCGGTTTTAAACATCTTGGAACAAAAGCATCTAGGATAAAAGAGGAGAGCAGAAAGTTTAAAAAGCAGTTCTTTCCTGCCATCTGGGGAAACTCCACTCCGCAAGTAAGCGCTTTTTTAGACACATTTCTGGCATCTTTTTTAGCAACAGGCTCTATCAGCTATCTATACTATGCAAACCGCATATTTCAGCTCCCGCTTGCACTCTTTGCCATTGCAACCTCTATAGCACTTTTTCCAAGCATTGCACGCTACATCAAAAACAATGATGAGGCAAAAGCAAGACTCTTTATGCAGCGTGCGTTCTGGTTTTTGGCGTTTTTGCTGAGTGCGAGCACAATCGGCGGTTATATACTCTCACACGAGATCATCTGGCTGCTCTTTGAGAGAGGCTCATTTAGCGCACTTGACACATCAAAAAGTGCGGCCGTTCTAGAGATGTACATGATAGGACTCCTCCCGCTGGGTCTGCAAAAGCTCTTTTTGCTCTGGCTCTACGCAAATGAGCAACAGATGAGGGCCGCAAAAATAGCCACCTTCTCACTGCTATCCTACATAGTCTTTGCACTCGCACTCATAACCCCAATGGGAGCCGCAGGTCTGGCACTTGCTGGAACGATCGGCGGTTTTGTAGGATTTGCCATGACCATCAAAGCTTTTGGAGTAAAAAACTTTTTTGATATTCTCATAAATAAAAATGCCATCTACCTTATAGCCGGCTCAATACTGCTCACTATAGCTCTTCTACTTTTTAAAGACTTTATAGCTGTTTATATTTAAAATTGTTTGCTCTTAAAAGTCTACATTTTTTAAAAATTATCACATATTTAATATATAAGTTATTTTTGTTTTTTTAAGTTACTGTGTGTATAATGTGCTTGATTGATTAAATAGCAAAAGGAGCTAACATGGAATTAGAAGTTACTTGGAAAAGAGCAACACGAGTGTGGTGGGCATATTTATGGAGAAATTTACTTGCATTAGTTGCCAGCGTAGCAATAGGTGGTGTAATAGGTGGAATACTTGGATTTATTATGGGTTCAGTAGGTATTTCTATTGAAACAATACGGATAGTTACAATGCCGATAGGCTTTATTCTAGGATTGCTTATTTCTATAGTGCCAATCAAAATGATTTTAAATAAAAATTTTGGAGAATTTCGATTAGTATTAGTTGAAAATACTGATACAATAGAGATATCCAATAAATTGCAACAATAAAAAATATGTTGTATTAAAAGTTTGTGGATAAAGAAAAATATTTTTGTACCTAACATTAGGCAATAAAACCATCCTATAAAGAATAGCTTAAACCAATAGCTATTTTTTATAGACATAGATAATGTGTTTCATTATTTGAGTATTTAAAAAGTATAAATGCTCAGATGATCAAATACAAAGATATAACC